>CAYFQV010000021.1:23886-27671 GCA_964345195.1 uncultured Spirochaetaceae bacterium | reverse complement strand
TCCAGGGAATGCGGATACTCGGCCTTTACGTCCTCCAGCCCGCGCCGCAAAAACTCCGAAACGCTTTGGAGCTTACGGTGCCCGCGAATGCCCGAGCGCCTGACACTAAAGCTCAGCTCTCCGGACCTGTCCGCCCGTCCATTCACGATAAGACGATCGTCCTCCGCCAACACGCGCGCGGCCGTCCGAATCAAAACCGTGACTGCCGCACAAACCGGGTCGGCACCGGGAGCCCCCAAACCTGCATGCCCCCGCGCCGTTACACTACGGAATTGACCGTGCCGATCTACCTCCACATGCACCGAAATCACAACTCAATCGTCATTACTCAACCGTCATTGTTGTGTGGCGATCTCCTCGACGCGGAGAAGCGAATAGTGCTGCTTATGGCCCTTCTTGCGTGCGTAGCCCTTGCGGCGTTTGTACTTGTAGACGACCACTTTCGGATTGCGTCCGTGCTCTTGCACGGTGGCTTTCACCTGGGCACCTTGCACGAATGGGGTTCCGACGGCGGTCTTCTCGTCGTTGCGCAGCATGAGAACGGAATCGAAAACAACCACCTCGCCGGTGTCCTTTCCGATCTTATCTACCTTGAGGGTTTTACCCTGCTCAGCCTTGTACTGTTTACCTTGAATTTCTACGAGTGCGTACATATACCATCATCCTATTGTGCCGAAATGCGTAGCGCTATAGGTACCACGCTTGCTGAGCGAGCGTCAACTGTTGATGCAATGGGCTCTTACGGCAGCACGGTTTCGCCCATCAAGGCCCGATCTACCTCGCGGGCCGCCGACCTGCCTTCCTTTATTGCCCACACCACCAGCGATTGCCCGCGCCGGGCGTCCCCTGCTGCGAAAACACCGGGAATCGAGGTTTCGAAGCTGTCGAACGAGGCCTTGAGATTTGTGCGCTGATCCAGGTCGATCCCAAGCTCATCAGCAATATCCGCCTCAGGGCCCAAAAACCCCATTGCCAGCAACGCGAGCTCGCAGGGCCACTCTTGCTCCGTTCCCGGAATCTCTTTCATTTGGGGGCGTTCGCCGGGTTCCTTGTGCCACTCCACTCGGACTGTGCGCACCGCTTTGAGATTACCGTTACCGTCACCTACGAACTCCTTCGTCAGGATGCTGTACTCTCGCGGCTCCCGGCCGAACTTGGCTTCGGTCTCCTTATGGGAGTACTCGAGCTTATACAGCCGCGGATACGTTGGCCAGGGCATGTCGGCGGTGCGAGTCGTCGCCGGGCGCGGAAGCAGCTCGAAGTTGGTGATGCCGGCCGCCTCATGTCGAATCGCCGTACCAATGCAGTCCGCCCCGGTATCACCCCCGCCAATGACAATCACATTCTTTCCCCGCGCCGAGATGTAATTCCCGTCGGCGTGGCCGGAATCCAACAGACTCTTCATATTCGTCTTCAGAAAATCCATCGCGAAATGAATGCCCTTCAGCTCGCGTCCCGGCACCGGCAGGTCTCGGGGCCGCGTGGCACCGGTTGTAAGCAGCACGGAATCGTATTCATCCAAGAGCGATGCGGCGGGAACGTCTTTACCGACCCAAACGCCGGTTCGGAACTCGACCCCTTCGGCCGCCATAATCCCGTTTCGTCGCTCCACAAGGTCCTTGTCGAGCTTCATGTTGGGAATGCCGTACATCAACAAACCGCCGATTCGATCGTCCCGTTCGAAGACGGTTACCGAATGCCCAGCCTGGTTGAGCTGATCCGCCGCAGCGAGTCCGGCGGGGCCGCTGCCCACGATCGCAACGCGCTTACCCGTACGCGACTCCGGGATGCGCGGAGCCATGAGACCGTTATCGTACGCACGGTCGATTATGGTCCGCTCATTATCTTTGATAGTAACCGGTGGCTCGTTAATACCGAGGACGCAGGCACTCTCGCAGGGCGCGGGGCACACACGCCCCGTGTACTCCGGAAAGTTGTTGGTCTTGCGCAGGCGGTAATAGGCTTCGTCCCACTTATCCCGATAGATAAGATCGTTCCACTCGGGGATTAGGTTGTCTACCGGACACCCGTAGTTCGATTGACAGAAGGGTACACCACAGTCCATGCAGCGAGCACCCTGCTTTTTGCGCTCCTCTTCGTCCGTGAGCTCTACAAACTCGTTGAAGTCCTGTACCCGCGTTGCCGGATCACGACTTGGCATTTTCCGACGCTCGTATTCAATAAAACCAGTGGGCTTACCCATGAACAACCTCCCTCTCTCGATAGGCCAACTTGCCCATTGCCTCTTTGAAGGCGGGCGAAATGACGCGAACAAACTCACCGCGACGCTCGGGCCACGTTGCCAGAACGTTCGCGCCAACAGTCGAATCGGTGTACTCGGTGTGCTCGTTTACCAGATCGAGAATGGTCCGTTCGTCGTCTTCATCGATCTCTTCAAGATTCACCAACTCGGGGTTCACCAGACCGGGCATATTACCTTCCGGATCCCACACGTAGGCGATTCCGCCGGACATGCCCGCCGCGAAATTGCGACCGGCCGGCCCCAAGATCACCGCACGTCCGCCTGTCATATACTCGCAGCCGTGGTCCCCGCAGCCTTCCACGACCATGTGGGCGCCTGAGTTACGAACGCCGAAGCGCTCCGCCGCCATGCCTCGGAAGAACGCCTTACCTTTGATGGCGCCATAGAGGGCAACATTACCAATGATGATGTTCTCCTCCGGCACGAAATTTGCGTCCCTCGGGGGGTATACGATCATCCGTCCACCGGACATGCCCTTGCCCACGTAGTCGTTCGCGTCCCCTTCCAGCTCCAAGGTCACACCCTTCGCGAGCCATGCCCCGAAGCTTTGACCTGCGGAACCGGTAAACTTGATGTGCAGGGTATCATCCGGCAAGGCCTCGAAGCCCCACCGCTTGGTCAAGTGGTGGCTCAACATGGTTCCCGTCGCCCGATCGGTGTTGCGAATCGCTAGATCAAGACGCAGGGGCTCCTTGTGCAACAGCACCCGCTCGGCCAAGCCGATCAGCTTGCGATCGAGGATGGTCTCGATACCGTGATCCTGGGGAATACAGCAGATCACACCGGTGTTGTCCTGCCCAGTTTCCGCGGGCTGCAGCACCCGAGATAGGTCGACGTGCTTGGACTTCCAATTCAGTACCCCTGGATCCGCCTCCAGCATATCTACTCGGCCAACCATCTCATCGAAGGTTCGGAAACCGAGCTCCGCCATGATCTCGCGTGCTTCTTCGGCGATAAAGTAGAACATGGCCTCTACATCCGCGGGATTTCCTACAAACTTCTGCCGAAGCGCCTCTTTCTGGGTAGCAATGCCTACGGGGCAGGTGTTCTTGTGGCAGACGCGCATCATAATGCAGCCCATCGCAACAAGGGCGCCGGTAGAGAACCCGCATTCTTCCGCCCCCAACAGCGCCGCAATGACGACGTCCCGACCGGTTTTGATCTGTCCGTCGGTCTGGACAACCACGCGACTGCGCAAGTCGTTCATCACCAGGGTCTGGTGAGTTTCGGAAAGCCCCATTTCCCATGGCACTCCGGCGTGCTTAATCCCCGTCAGGGGAGACGCCCCGGTTCCGCCGTCATGTCCGGAAATCAGAATGTGGTCCGCGTGGCCCTTGGCGACACCGGCGGCGATTGTGCCGACGCCTACTTCGCTCACGAGCTTCACGCTCACTCGCGCGGAAGGATTCGAGTTCTTCAGGTCAAATATCAGCTGCGCAAGGTCTTCAATAGAGTAGATGTCGTGATGCGGCGGCGGACTGATGAGTCCGACACCGGGGGTCGAATACCGTAAATCCGCGAT
>CAYFQV010000021.1:20292-23786 GCA_964345195.1 uncultured Spirochaetaceae bacterium | reverse complement strand
AGCCTGTTCATGGCCACAGCCAGTGTTTCGTGCGCTTCCGTGGAGATTGACCCGAAGCTCATGCCACCGGTGACGAAACGGCTTACGATATTCTCGGCAGGCTCCACCTGCGAAATATCGATCGAGTCTCCCTGTTTGAATTTCAACAAGCCCCGAATCGTGCTCTGATTGCGAGAACGCGCGTTCTGCCGCTCGGAGAACCGCTTGAAGGCGTCCTTGTCTCGAGTGCGCACCGCGGTCTGTAGCTCAGCAATGGACTCGGGGTCCCACATATGCTTCTCGCCGTCGAAGCGCCACTGATAATCACCGGGGTTGTGGAGCTCACCACCGATCTGAGCGTTCCGTCCCGGATAGCCGCTCTTGTGCCGCAGTTCTGCTTCGGTCTGCAGCACTTCGAAAGTCGCACCGCCGATTCGTGACGCGGTTCCGGCGAAACAGGTATCAACGACTTCCTGATCCAGTCCTTCGATCTCGAAAATTTGCGCACCCTTGTAGGAATCCACTGTGGAAATGCCCATTTTTCCGAAGACCTTGCGCATACCCTTCGCCAACGCTTTCAGCGTGTGCTGGATCGCCTCATCTTCACTGTCGACCTCTTCGAGCGTACCGTCGCGGAACATCTGCTGCAGCGTTTCAAACGCCAAGTACGGATTCACGGCATCCGCACCGTACCCAATGAGCGTACAAAAGTGGTGCACCTCTCTGGGCTCGGCTGTCTCGAGAATAATCCCTATCTGAGTGCGCCTCGCACGCTTTACCAAGTGATGATGTACGGCTCCGGCGGCCAAAAGCATTGACGCAGGCACACGCTCGGGACCGGCTGCGCGGTCCGAGAGAATGACGAGACTGTAGCCCTCATCGATCGCCCGTTCAGCTTCCGTTGCCACCCTGTGCAGACAGCCCTGCAGGGCTCCGGCGCCAGTCGATTTGTCGTAGGTGATGTCTATCACCTTGCTCCGCCAACCGCGATGATCCATTTCCTTGAGCTTGGCCAGCTCGGCGTTCGTAAGCACGGGATGATCGATCTGGAGACGGTGACAGTGTTCCGGTGAGTGCTCCAGCAGGTTCTTCTCCGGGCCCACGTAGGAAGATAGACTCATGATGATGTCTTCGCGAATCGAGTCGATGGGAGGATTTGTCACCTGGGCGAACAACTGCTTGAAGTAGTCGTAAATGAGCCGTGGACGTTCGGACAACACGGCGAGAGGAGCATCGTTTCCCATGGATCCCAGTGGCTCTTTTGCATCCTGGGCCATGGGCTTGAGGAGCATCTGGAGATGCTCCACGGTGTATCCGAACATGCGCATCCGATCGGAAATGGTCGTTTCATCGAGATCCGGAATGACGGACGGCTCCTTCAGATCGTTGAGACTAATGCGCTGTTCATTCAACCACTGCCGATAGGGATAGCGCCCGGCGATCTCGTTCTTGAGCTCGACGTCGTCGACAATCCGGCCTTCCTCGAAGTCAACGAGGAACATGCGCCCCGGCTTGAGCCGGCCTTTGAAACGTACCCGTTCCGGGGGTACATCCAGGACTCCAACCTCACTGGCCATAATGACCATGTCGTCGTGAGTGACGTAGTAGCGGCTCGGACGTAGGCCGTTGCGATCGAGCAGCGCACCGATTACATGCCCGTCCGTGAAAGAGATTGATGCCGGGCCGTCCCAGGGCTCCATGAGCGTACTCATATACTCGTAGACTGCGCTCCCGACATCCGGCATATGCTTGTGCTTCTGCCACGCCTCCGGGACCATCATCATCACGGCCTCGGGCAATTCCCGCCCCGCCATGAGTAGAAGCTCGAGGGTGTTGTCGAAATTGCCGGAATCGGAGGAGTCCGGCTCAATGACGGGGAAGGCTTTTTGAAGATCATCCCCGAAGAGCTCACTCCGAAGTGTACCCTCCCGTGCGCGCATTTTATTGACGTTACCCTGCAGGGTGTTGATCTCTCCGTTGTGACTCATGAACCGCAGCGGTTGCGCGCGATCCCAGCTCGGAAAGGTATTGGTAGAAAACCGGGAGTGCACCATGGCCAGATGGCTGATGTAATCCTCTTCACTTAGGTCCTTGAAGTACGTGAACAGCTGCTCGGGCATGAGCATACCTTTGTACACGATTACCCGCGTGGATAAACTGCACACGTAGAGGTAGTGCTCCGGGTCATGAGATCCACCGCGCAACTCGTTGGTTACGCGCTTGCGGATGACATACAGCTTGCGCTCGAAGTCGTCGGCGCTCACGCCTTCGCCGGCTGCAACGAATACTTGCCGCATCTCCGGTTCGCAGGCCTTCGCCGTCGGTCCGATCATGCTGTTGTCCCGCGGCACCTCTCGGACACCGAGCAAGCGTTGTCCTTCCTCTGCAATCACGCTTCGGATATGATGCAACGCCGCCTCGAGCCGGTCGCTCTCGGGCGGGAGAAAGAAGACTCCTGCCGCGTAGCGACCCCGCTCGGGCAGTGAAACGCCCAAATCATCTCGCATTACCCGTTCGAGAAATGCGTGTGGAAGACCGGTCAAGACGCCCGCGCCGTCGCCGGTGTTTTTATCACTCCCGACGGCACCGCGATGGGTCATATTGAGCAAAACCGTATTAGCGTTCTCTATAATCTCATGACTCTGCCGACCTTTAATGTCGGCGACAAACCCAACCCCACAGTTCTCGTGCTCGAACTGTGGAGAGTACAAACCATGCTGTGCAGGCCGTTGTCGTCTCTGCATGTGTGTCTCCTTCCTTCCCGTCTTTGATAGGAAGTGGTGTAAAGAAGCAAAAAGCGTACCATTTCGCAGACAAAACGCCTAATACGTTCCCTTACAAAGAGCTATCGCTTCAAGCGAGTGCGCGTTTCGTGCTGAACAGCACCAAGCGCCGCACGAATACTACAAACATGTAGCACATTTTTGCCACCGTGCTACATCAATGTAGGGAAGTTACTACATCGAGTCAAGAAAAGGAATTCCTACCAAATCGAAGGCATTACGGACTACCTGCAGGAGTGCTCGAGTTAAGACAACCCGCGCATTACGAAGTTCCTTGTTGTCGCTGATAACGATCGGATGATCGTGGTAGTAGCGAGAAAAGGTTTTCGACAGTTCATAGAGGTAGCTCGTTATCACGGCCGGATTCAAGTTCTCCGACGCCAGGGAAACACGTTCCGGAAACTCTCCAATCAGCCGGATCAGTTCCCACTCCTCCGGCGTATCCAAAACGGAAACGTCGACGTCCGCCGGATCAGGTAACTCCTCTTCAGACAGACGGCGCAGCATGCTACTGATGCGAGCCCCCATGTACTGAAGGTATGGGCCCGTGTTGCCCTGGAAAGACAGCGATTCTTCAGGGTTGAAGATCATGTCTTTGTTCGGCCCGACTTGAAGCAGATAGTAGTGCAGAGCACCGATCGCAATGCGCTCGGCCGTCGCATGCAGATCCCCGACGATTTCCTCGCGTTTCTTCTCGTAGATCTCATGCGTGGCCATATCTCGCAGGCGATC
>CAYFQV010000021.1:18673-20192 GCA_964345195.1 uncultured Spirochaetaceae bacterium | reverse complement strand
TGATCCAAGTCAATGCTTTCGAGGTCGACCCATACCGCACCTTCATCGTCTCGGAAAAACACGCCCTTTTCGAGCCCTTTCAGTACCTCCTGTCGCCCTTGATCGTAGGTTTGGCTTTCGAAGTAGATCTTATCAAAAGAGATGCCCGTCCGCTCGTACGTGCGCTGTATGCCGTCAATGGCCCATTGGTTCATTCGCTTCCACAGCTGATGCACATCTGAGTCCCCCTGCTCCCACTTCTGTAGCAAGCGCCCCGCTTCTTCCTTTACCCCGGGCTCGGTCTGGGCGAGCTCATTGAACTTGACATAAAAATCGCCCACGAAGTGGTCGGACTTCTTCCCGACACTCTCAGGTGTACTTCCGTCGGAGAAGCGTTCATAGGCCAACATGGACTGGCAGATATGCACGCCTCGGTCGTTGATGAGGTTCACTTTGCGAACCTCAGCCCCGTTGGCGGCGAAGATGCGCGAAATGCTTTCTCCAATGGCGTCGTTCCGGAGGTGGCCGAGATGTAGGGGTTTGTTGGTATTGGGTGACGAAAACTCGACCATGATTCTGCGACCAGCAAGACGCTCACCCCTTCCATACGCTTCCGGATCGGCGAATAGCGCGGCAAGAACCTCCGAAGCGTAGGCACTGCGGTCGAGAAAGATGTTCACATACGGTCCTTCCGCATGCGGCCGATCCGCATAGCCACCGCCGCTCCGAGCCCGAAGGCGCTCGACGAGCTCCAGTGCGATCTTTAGCGGTGCCGTGCGAAAGACCTTTGCGAAGGGAAACAATGGAAAGCCGATGTCACCGAGATCCTGCCGTGGCGGACGCTCGGGCACGAGTTGATCCGCCGCATCAGGCGGCAGCTCCACTCCCCGTTCGTCGGCCATTTGCTTTAGTTCACCAAGAAGACGGTCTCTCCAGGTGTCACGTATATCTTTCATGCCTACCGTTCCTCTCCCATGATTACGCGTTACCGCGCGAGCCTGCTCTCCGGCGAACACGGTGGGCGAAACACCGACGTCGATCAGACCCGGATGAACATCCATGTATAACGACACTGACCGTGTCGGCCAAACCTTCCGCGAGCGTTCCCGTAGACCGTACGATCCGTCACTATGAACACATAGGGGGTTTCCGAAGGCCTCAACATAGCTTCATGAACCGCCCGGAAGTCAAGGTACGCCGCGGGGCAGTCTCCGACAACAGCGTGATTTTCCATTCGGCGCGCGCAAGCTTGCGCTTTCACCGATAGGCAGAGCTATTGCGCACGTGACGTAGTCGGCTCGGCGTTACCATTCGAGCCCTGTGCCCGTTCGAGATCAAAAAGCTTTCCGAGAATGCCGGCGGCGGACCGGCACCCGACAAGCGCGCGATCGAGAGCTTCGAGATAGTTCTTGTTGTGCCGCCCACCGATCTCTTGGAGATTCGAAAGGGTGTCGTAATAGCCACCGACCTCTCCGTGCAGAACCCCGTTTAACACCTTGCTCAGAGTGTCAAAGGAGCGCATGGCGCTCTTTACAATACC
>CAYFQV010000021.1:4810-18573 GCA_964345195.1 uncultured Spirochaetaceae bacterium | reverse complement strand
ACAACAGTAGAATACGCTTCGCTGAACTCCGCGCGGTTCTCATCCTTGTAGAACTCTCCTTCAATGTAGAGCGCCTTCACGCTTGGAAAGATCTGCTTCTGCCACGCCTTGTCGAGTATCGCCTTGAGAAGCGCGAGAGACAGCGCGTGAGTGCCCTGCTCGTCTTCAGCGTTATCTGGATAAGCGGCCATCGGCGTTATCTCGGAGCTTCCGGTGAGCGCGGCCGCTTCCTCGACAATGGCGTCTTTACGCCGATGGTACCTGTACCTGCTATACGCATCTTCCGCGCGGTTTCGCCAGAATCGCCGGACGACCACGAGCCACTCCTCACCGCCTTCGAGTGAATCCGGTGCGTAGTTAATGTCGCCGAGCATATACCGGCTCAGGTCACGAAAAGGCACCGAGCCGGCGACGGATCGGATCGTCGACCAATGCCCCGCGGCTTTCTTCAAGCGTTCTCCCAGTACTGCATCATCAACCGTGCTGGTAAACTCGTAGCCCTGATGGAAGAGGATCATCGCCTCCAAACACGCCGTACTCGGAGCGACGTCGAGTGCTTCCATGGGCGCAACCAGCTCGGGGAAGATATCCCGCAGCTTCAGAAGGGATGCCTGCATGCCGGCGTCCTCGGAGACTTCTCGAAACGGCTGCAGCAGTTTCTCGAACGCAAAAAAGGCAAGTTGACCCATGACGTCCAGAAAGCGATTACCCTGCCGCATCCGTTGACGTACCGCCGTAGACACACCGTCAAAAGCAGTCTCCACAGCTTCAACCATTTGGTGGCGCACCTCGGTGTCGCTGCTTCCTTCAGCCTCGGCTGCGTAGGGATCCACGGCGCGCTCCAGCACCGACTGTACATCCGGCGATTCCAGCGCCAACAGAAACGAGAGGAACGCCGGCCGCTCGCGTCCGCCGGCCCGTCCCACCGGCCCGGCGAAGAACTGCGCGCTGTTCCGGAGCTTGACCAATTGATCGTACGATGCGCTGGTCAGTGCCCCGGTTTGAAAGTTGACGAGCCCGGGAAAGTGATTACGAATCGACGCAGTAAGACGCCGCAGGAGCAGGGCATGGACAAGCTCCTCGCGTGTATTGCCGGTAATGACGCGCTCAATAAGGATGATTAGTTTTCGCAAGAGGGGCAACTCGCGATACGCCTCCTCCAGATCGATTGTCCCCCGGTCCTCCGCTTCCGGTGTAGCCGGAGGAGGGTTCTCCACCGTCACCGTCCGCTGTATCCGTTCCAGCATGTCCCGGCGTTCGTTCGTGGTAAGGGAGGAAACGAGCTTATCGAAGTTGGTATCGACAGCCATATTGCGGGCCAGAGTGTAGCATGGCGAATATCCCCCAACAAGCAAGACGGCGTCGGCACCGAGATTACCCATAAGCGGGGGACGGCAGCAAAAGATTGTCCGAATGCGCTTGACATCTCGGTCCTGAGCTGACAATAGTTGAGGCAATGAATCGCGAATTGTCCGCGCTCAAGCTGCTAGGCCTCCTTATTAGCCTCCTTATTATTATCGGGTCGGCAGGACCGAGAGCGCGGGGAGCGTGAATGGCTTAAGCCCAATGAAAGCCGTTCCTCCTTGCGAGGGACGGCTTTTTTTTTAGGAGGTAGAGATGGAAAAGGTTGCGATCTTCGATACGACGCTGCGTGATGGCGAGCAGTCACCCGGCGCCTCCATGGATATCGATCAGAAATTCGAGGTTGCGCTTCAGCTCGAGCGCCTCGGCGTCGACGTCATGGAAGCGGGATTTCCGATCTCGTCGCCCCAGCAGTTCGAGGCCTGTAGACGAATTGCGTCAACGGTAACTAACTCCACCGTGGCCGCACTGGCGCGGTCCAACGAGAAGGACATTACGACTGCGGCGGAAGCAATCAAAGACGCGGCACGGGGGCGGATTCACACCTTCATATCTACGTCCCCGATTCACATGGAGCACAAGCTCCAGAAAAAGCCGGATGAAGTCTTGGAGATGGCGGAGAAGGGAGTCAAGCTTGCGCGCACGTACACCGACGACGTTGAGTTCTCCCCGGAAGATGCAACACGCACCGATCCGGACTTTCTCTGCAGAATCGTGGAGCTGGCGATCAACGCCGGTGCCACCGTCATCAACATCCCGGATACCGTGGGCTACACGGTACCGCAGGAGATGGCCGCAACCTTTCGCATGCTGAAAGAGCGCGTACCCAACATTGACAAGGCGGTACTCAGCGCACACTGCCACGATGATTTGGGTCTTGCCGTCGCCAATACCATTAGCGCCATTGAGGCCGGGGCCCGACAAGCAGAAGTCACGATCAACGGTATTGGAGAACGTGCCGGAAACGCCGCGCTCGAAGAGGTTGTCATGGCCCTGAACGTGCGTCGCGACGCCATGGGAGTCGAGACCGGCGTGAATTCGAAGTACCTCTATCAGACCTCTCGCATGCTTTCGACGATCATCGGCTTTCCTATCGCTCGGAACAAGGCGATCGTCGGTGAAAACGCCTTCTCCCACGAGGCCGGTATTCACCAGCACGGAGTTCTTGCCAATCGGCAGACCTACGAAATCATGACGCCGGAGTCCGTCGGCCGCGCCGAGAGCCGACTGGTTCTCGGCCGCCACTCGGGAATGCACGGTTTCAAGACCCGCATGACGGAGCTCGGCATTGATATTCCCGAAGACCAGCTCAAGCGTATCTACGAGCGTTTCCTCGAAGTCGCCGACCGTAAGAAAGAAATATACGACGAGGACCTCTACGCGATCGTGAGCGACGAAATCGGCCGCACCGCGGCATCACTGAGCCTGGACTACATCAACGTTATTACCGGCAATACGGCGGTCCCTACCGCGACGGTACGGGTTCGCAACGGCGACAATGTTCTCGAAGAAGCCTCCACCGGCGACGGACCGGTCGACGCCATCTTTCGCGCCATTGACCGCGCGCTCCAGGTCAAACCAACCCTGGACGAGTACAACGTTCAGGCCGTCTCACCGGGTAAGCAGGCAATGGGAGAGGTATCCGTTGTTCTGTCTTTCTTCGGCGATCGCATGACCGGACGCGGCTCCTCGACCGACATCCTCGAGGCCAGTGCCCGGGCCTACGTGAACGCCATCAACCGCTACCAAACCCTACAAGAGGTGAAGAGTGATGAAACCACTGTACGTGTATGATACCACCCTCCGCGACGGCATGCAGGGCATCGAGATCAACTACACACTCGATGACAAGCTGCAGATCGCGCATAAATTGGATGAGCTCGGCGTCGATTACATTGAAGGCGGCTTTCCCCGCTCGAATGAAAAGGAAGCGGCGTTCTTCGAGCGATGCCGGAAAGAGACCTTCAAGCACGCCAAAATCGTGTCCTTCGGATCCACGCGCAAGCCCCATGCAGCAGTTGAAAACGATGAGTACATCCAGGCTCTCGTGGCGGCTGAGACGCCGGTGGCGATAATCGTCGGGAAGACATGGAAAGAGCACGTTCACCATGTCCTTCGAACGGACGAAGAAGAAAACCTGCGTATGATCGAGGACTCTATCTCGTATCTGAAGAAGCGCGGCCTCGAGGTGCATTTCGATCTCGAACACTTCTTCGACGGATACCGGGATCACCCCGATTACGCAAAGAAGGTACTTCAGGTCGGCTCGGACGCCGGGGCGGACTTCCTCGTCCTCTGCGATACCAACGGCGGTACGCTGCCGTCCGAGGTTGCGACGATCATGGATGATCTCCCGAAGGACACGCTCGCGGCCCTTGGCGGGCACTTTCACGACGACACCGGCACCGCGGTCGCGAACTCCTTGACTGCGGTTGATCACGGGGCGACGCAAATCCAGGGCACCATCAACGGCTGGGGAGAGCGCTGCGGCAACGCGAATCTTTGCGTGTTCGTCCCCAACGCGGTCATCAAGAAAGGCTATCAGCCGGCCATGGCGGACAATCTCCACCGCCTAACCGAGCTCTCCCGATTCGTGGCGGAGAAGGCGAACATCATCCCCGATCGGCGCCAGCCCTACGTCGGCGATGCTGCATTCAGCCACAAAGCCGGGCAACATGCCGACGTTGTGTCCAAGGCCGCGCACCTCATGGAGCACATGGACAGCTCACTAGTCGGCAACACACGACGCATCCTGCTCTCGGAGCTTGCCGGCAAGTCGACGGTGGTAAACCACCTCCGGCGCTATGGGGAGTTCACCAAGAGCTCGCCGGAAGTGAATGAGCTTATTGAAATATTGAAGGACCGCGAGAGCGAGGGATACGAGTACGAAGCGGCCGAAGCGTCTTTCGACCTCCTCATGCGCAAGGTCATTGGCCGATACGTGCCGCTCATGGACCTAAAGAACTACCATCTTGAGTCCTATAAGACCTGGGAGTCGCAGTCGAAAACGGTTGCGCGAATCTACATGCGCTCTAAGGGTCACGACATGATGGGCGCGGCGGTCGGAGTCGGACCGGTTGAGACCCTGGACGCAGCCTTCCGAGACGCCCTGGAGCCCCACTATCCCTTCATGTCCGGAATTACACTCACGGACTATCGAGTTCGCGTGCTGAATCCCGAAAGCGCGACGGCGGCGAAGGTGCGAGTTTTCATCACTTCCAGCGATCACAGCAGGTCTTGGGACACGGTAGGCGTCCACGAAAACATTGTAGAGGCCTCCTGGCATGCGCTCGTAGAAAGCATGGAGTACTACTACAACAACTACTGCGTGGACGGGCAAGAGTGCGCCGAGGACGCGGATCGACTGCCCGATCACGCAGGCACCGAAACGAGTCGAAAAGAGGCCGTGCGCAGCTAAGGAGCCACGAGAGGGGAGCCACGAGACAAGAAGCGGGCGTCGTCTGCACCGCGCGACGCATGTGTTCGTCTATCCGGCCGTCGCAGTGTCCGGTAGACGCCTCGGCACGGTTCGACGCCCAAGCAAATGTGAGATCCCCTCCACCGCTGCTTCAGCGGCGGAGGTGGTTGTGGTATAGGGAACGCCCCGACCTAGAGCTTCTATACGGATGGTGTCTTCGTCGCGTTGCGTATATCTGCCGAGGGGCGTGTTAATGACCATACCTATGCGCCCTGCCTCTAAATGATCGACGATGTTGGGGTGACCTTCGTGGACCTTCAGAATCACTTCCGCGAAAATGCCGCGCCGGAAGAGGAAGTCCGCCGTTCCCCGACTGGCCGCAATCCAGAAACCACGCTCCTGCAGATCGCGCACCACTGGGAGAATCGTCTCCTTATCGGCGTCATGAACGGACACAAAGACCCGGCCCTCTGTGGGTAACGTGGTGCCGGTAGCGAGCGAAGCTTTGGCGAACGCTTCCCCGAAGGTCTCGCCCAAACCGATACCCTCTCCGGTTGACCGCATTTCCGGGCCCAGCAAGGGGTCGGCATCCGCGAAGCGATCAAACGAGAAGACCGCCTCCTTGACCGCCCAGCCCACGACGCTCTTCCCGATACCGACGTCTTCCACAGCGGTTTCCGCGTCGTTAATGAGACCTTGCGCTCGAAGGTCGATACCATGCCACAGCTGCACGGCTGCATCGACAAGCTCGACCCCTGTAACCCGTGAGATGAACGGGACGGTTCGCGAGGCGCGGGGGTTTACTTCAATGAGGTAGACCGTACCGTCCTTGACCGCGAACTGCAGGTTGAGAAACCCACGTATTCCGAACTCCCGGGCGACCACCGCCGTCGCGGTAATCATATGCCGCGTAGCCTCTTCATCCACCTTGTATGCTGGGAAAACGCAGGCCGAGTCGCCCGAGTGGACGCCCGCCGACTCGATGTGCTGCATGACACCGCCGATATACACGTGACGGCCGTCACAGAGGGCATCGACATCGTACTCGAACGCGTCCTCCAGAAACTCATCAACCAGAACCGGCCGCCCAGGTGCGACCACCGCCTCTCGCGCCAGGAACTCGCGTAACTCAAGTTCGGAAAACGCTATACCCATGCTGCGCCCTCCCAAGACGTAGGAGGGTCGGAGCAGCACGGGAAAACCGATATCCCGGGCCGCAGCAGCAACATCTTCGGAGGTCGCGGCCATCCGATTCCGCGGTTGACGCAGTCCCAGACGCTCGGTCAGTGCGTTAAACAGACCTCGATCTTCCGCATTGTGGATGCTAGGTACCGGCGTCCCGACGATCCGCGCTCCATAGCGTTCAGCGGTCTCGGCAATGTTGAGGGCCGTCTGACCGCCGAGTTGAACGACAATATCCCGGACGCCCTCGGCCTCCATGACACCGATCACATCTTCTGCGGTCACGGGTTCGAGGTGGAGGCGATCCGACACGTTGAAGTCCGTGGAAACGGTCTCGGGATTGGCGTTAACCATGATCGTCTTCACGCCCACGCGTTGGTATGCGCGGCTTGCGAGAGCGCAGGAGGTGTCGAACTCCAGCCCCTGTCCAATCCGGTTCGGCCCGCTTCCGACAATGAGCACCCCCGCCTCGCCGAGAGCTACGGTTTCATCTATCTCGCCATAGCTGCTGTAAAAGTAGGGTGTCTCAGCTTCGAACTCGCCGGCGCAGGTGTCCACAATGTGATAGCCCGGTCGGATCCCCTCGGCAAGTCGGCGAGCATACACCACTTCCTGTGCACCCGGAGTGACCTCAGCGGGCAAACCGGCCTCCCCCGCGGTGACGAGCTCGGCTATACGCTCGTCGAGCATGCCTGCCTGCTTAGCCCGAAACAGAAGCGGGCCCGGAAGCCGCTCTAAGGGACCGGCCGTCTCGCTTCGATCGGAGCTTTCCGGATCGAAGCTTTCCGGATCAGACCATTCATCAGGCCGGCGCAACTGTTCGTCTATTTCTACCTGTTCGCGCAGAGCCTCGATAAACCACGGGTTATACCCGGTATCCGCGACGACGGCTTTCATCTCGGCGATAGTCGCCCTCTCCGCGGCGGACGAAACTGCGGCGGATGGAGATGCGAGATCGGCGATCACCGCGGCACGACGTGACCGGGCAATCCGGGTATACGCAGCGAACAGGCGACGTGGATGCTGGTGCCGCGTCATATTGCGAAGATCTTCATCACTTACTCGGCTGAGCTCTTCGAGACCGCCGAAACCGAGCTCCGCGGCCCGAATGCCCTTGTTGAGCGCTTCGAGGAAGGTTCGGCCCAGCGCCAAAGCTTCACCCACGGACTTCATCTGGGTGCCGAGCTCCGCGTGCCCCTGGGGAAACTTCTCCAACTCGAAACGAGGGACCTTCACGGCGACGTAGTCCAAGGCGGGCTCGAAGCTGGCAACCGTCTTGCCGGTAATATCGTTGATCACCTCGTCCAGGCTGTAGCCCACCGCGAGCCGCGCCGCGCAGCGAGCAATCGGGAAGCCCGTGGCCTTACTCGCAAGCGCGGAAGAGCGCGAGACTCGGGGGTTCATCTCGATTACGACCATACGGTCGCTCTCGGGGTCCAGGGCGAACTGAACGTTCGAGCCGCCGCAATCCACACCGACGGCCCGAAGCACCTGAATGGCCGCGGCGCGCATTCGCTGATACTCCCGATCACTGAGCGTTTGCGTCGGTGCAACCGTCATACTGTCACCCGTGTGAACACCCATCGGGTCGATGTTCTCGATCGAGCAGACGATCGTCGCGTTATCATGTGCGTCACGGACGACTTCGAGCTCGAACTCCTTCCAACCGATCAGGGACTCCTCCACGAGGGCGGTGTGCACCGGGCTTAGGTCCAAGGCCCGTTGGAGTTTGGTCTCAAACTCCTCCTCTCGATAGGCAATGCCGCCACCCTTCCCGCCGAGCGTGAAACTCGGACGAATAATAAGGGGCAAACCATAGCGCTCGAGGAAGCGCCGCCCTTCGGCTACACCGGTCACCAAGCCCGATCCCGGAGAGTCGAGGCCGATCTCGGTCATCTTCTCTTTGAACTTACCGCGATCCTCCGCCAGCTCGATCGCTTCCATCCCGGCACCTATGAGCTCCACACCGTGCTTTCTCAAGATGCCCCGATGATACAGCTCCCGAGCCAGATTCAGAGCGGTCTGCCCACCCATGGTCGCCAGAAGGGCGTCCGGCTTCTCAGCCTGGATAATCGCCTCCATATGGGCAGGCTCGAGCGGCTCCATGTAGATCCGGTCGGCCAAGCCCGGTGCAATCATGTAACTCGCGGGATTCGGATTGCAGACAATGACCTCGTAGCCATCCTCTTTGAGCGCTCTCACCGCCTGATTGCCGGAGTAATCGAACTCACAGGCCTGACCAATAACGATGGGACCGGAGCCGATGATAACTATTCGATGGATGTCACTTCGAGCCGGCATAGCCGAGTCCTCCTACCGAGCCGCCGGCGGATTCGCGAACGGCGTTTACGTAGTCCGCAAGAATAAAACGGCAGTCCCAGGGTCCCGGGGCGGCCTCCGGATGAAATTGTGCCGACCACAGCTCCCGATCCTCACTCTTCAAGCCCTCCACCGTGCCGTCATTCGAGTTGCGCAACCATAGCTTAACGGAAGGAGGAAGCGACTCGGGATCCACAGCGAAGCCGTGATTCTGTGAGGTTACGAATACACGCCCAGTCTCGGTATCCACCACGGGATGATTGGCGCCATGGTGGCCGAAGGAAAGCTTGTAGGTCCGCGCCTGGAGAGCTTCGGCGATCAGCTGATGCCCGAGGCAGATACCCAACATGGGTCGATGTCCGATAAGAGAGGCAACCGTTTCCACCTGTGTCTGCAGTACGGCGGGATCTCCGGGACCATTGGACAGCACCACCCCGTCCGCGCCGGTCGCTTGCACTTCTTCAGCCGACGCTGTCCCCGGCACGGTCTGTACATGCGCGCCGAAACTCTCGAGGAGACGCGAAATATTACCCTTCGCCCCGTAATCCACGAGACAGAGCTTCGGCCGCGCTGCCTCGCCGTCGCGAGGATTAGCGTCGCCTTCGGTATACGGGGTCGCGGACACAACCCAGGATACAAGATCGCGCCCCTCCATGGACGGCAGGGAACGAAAGTACTCCCGCACAGCATCTTGTTCCTCGGCGCTCAACAGCTGCTCGACGCTGCGAAGGCCCGCGAGGCGATGCATGGGCATGTCGGCATAGCGCTCGGGAAGCGCGAGAATGACACCGTTTGCCGCTCCACCGCTGCGAATTCGCAAGGTTACGCGCCGGGTATCCGCATCAGTGAGACCCGGTACCTCGCTTTCCGCCAGAAAAGCGTCCAAGCCTTGCCGGCCGGCGGGAGGCTCGCCGCTGTAGAGCCGCCGCACGATCAGCCCTTGAGCTTTGATGCGACGGCGCAGTGTCCCGGTGATACCACCGGACTCGTCCCAGGTCGCCTCGCAGCCGTAGTTTCCCGCGTGGGGATAGGTGAGCGTAACAATTTGTCCTGCATATGATGGATCCGTGAGGATCTCATGATAGCCGGTCATGGCCGTGTTGAATACAACTTCGCCTGCTCCTAGCAGACGGTCCGTCGCGTCGGCCAAATCCGGGATACTTGGTGCCGGTCCTCCGAAGAGTCGACCGGCCACAAGTTCACCACTCTCCATGATCAAGGCGCCGATAGCCACGTGCCGCACCTCCTCGTTTTGCTCCCACATCTCAGCTGTGCGCCCTGCCGGGCGCACACAAAAAAAGGCCGGCCATGTTGGCCGGCCTTTTACTACGTTAGCCCCTAGGGGAATCGAACCCCTCTTTGAAGACTGAGAATCTTCCGTCCTAGCCGATAGACGAAGGGGCCAAAATCTGCTTCCCGGGGAGGACTTGAACCCCCACAAACAGAACCAGAATCTGTTGTGCTACCATTACACCACCGGGAACCGTATTTACCGCGGTAGGCTACTAAGTTTCCCTAAAGCTGTCAATATGCCGCCGACAGCCCGTCTCCGGCCCGGAGAAATCTTAGCGATATGACGCGCCGTCGCCGTCGCTCCGGTCTCACTCACCATTGTAGTCAATGAGCGTGTGAACATCATAGTCGCCGAGAACCTTCTCATAATTGAGGAAGGGCAATCCGATAACCGCAAAGATACCCACTACCTCGGCGCCGGCGTCAACGATTATGTCGGCGCTAGCCCGAAGGGTCCCGCCGGTAGCGATCAGATCATCCACGATAACGATGCGCTTACCAGGCTGTAGGTCCGCTTTGTGAAGCTCAACAATGTCGTGACCATACTCAAGGGCGAACTCCTTCCGGTAGACCTCACCCGGTAGCTTTCCGTTTTTCCGTACAAGAATAAGAGGCCGCCGCATCTTGTAGGCCAACGGCGAGGCGAAAACAAAACCCCGTGCGTCTATAGCCGCGAATGCATCTATCTCCCGGTCCTGGTAGAGCTCGATTGCCCGGTCAATGCAGTAGGAGAAAGCCGCGGGGTCCATAAGCACCCCGGTCACATCGTAAAAGAGCACCCCCGGCTTGGGAAAGTCCGGCACCTTTCTAATCACACGGTCGAGATCCATGCCGTGAAAGCTACCGGAGTGCCCACGCGCTGTCAACGTTACATGAACACTCTCGGTGACACCAACACTCTCGTCTTCATGCTCCAGCTTGAAAACGGGGACTGGTTCATCTACCATGCCGGAACTATGACAACCGTGCTCCCGGTGGCCAGTGGCAAAGGCGGCGTCGGAAAGACGATCATCACGGCGAACCTGGGCGTGCTACTGGCACAAGCGGGCAAGGCGGTGGTGGTCGTAGACCTCGATCTGGGTGCGTCCAACTTGCACACTTGTCTGGGGGTGAAGAACAGTAACACCGGTGTTGGAAATCTGGTGTATAAACAGGTCGATCGCCTGGAATCACTCTTAGTTGAAACAGCCTTCCCGCGGCTCTACCTGATCCCCGGGGACTCTCTTCTACCGGGCACCGCTAATCTCCCCTTCTTTAAGAAGCGCAAGATCATTCGCGATCTCAGCGCCATGCCGGCGGATTTCGTGATTCTAGACCTCGGAGCCGGTTCCAACTACAATACGGTTGATTTCTTCCTGACCTCTCGCACGGGAATGATAGTTCTTACACCGGAAACAACATCCATCCTCAATGCCTATTCCTTCATCAAGACCGCAATCTTCAGACTGCTTCACCGCAGCTTCCCAGCGAAGAGCGCGGAACGGGAAACTATTCGTGACTTCAGCTCCCAACGCCTGGAGGGGAGCAACAACACAATGGACACGCTCCTCAAACAATTGGAGGGAATCTCGCAGGAATCCGGGGAGCTTGCCCGGGGCGTCCTGGAGGGCTTTCTTCCGCGAGTCATTGTCAATATGGGAAAGCAACAAAGTGATCTCGAGATCGGCGCTAAGCTGCGCCGCATTGTGCGCCGAAACCTCGGCACCGACGTTGAGTACGTTGGTTTTCTCGCGCAGGACGATAACATTGGGCTCTCCGTAGCTCGGCGACACCCATACGTCGACGGCTCCGACCGCGCCCCGTTCACGCAGGCACTGCGCGCAACGGCAACCCGCCTCATCCATACCCCGATTCCGGACACACCCAAGCTCTTCGACGACGACGAAGACCTGAGCGATATTGCCGCGGAAACGGCACGCGACTGAGTCCGATCCGCAAACCGCGTACGAGTGGGTTCCGGACGCGTGAGTCCCGGACGCGGGATTCGATCAGGGGTAGCTGCTGCGAAAACGCGGTACCCGCGGCTGAACGTCCAGCGCCAGGTCGGCTTCTCCTTCCTGCTCGAGCACGTGGTATCCAAGCCCGCCGATCATGGCGGCGTTATCCGTGCACAGCTCGTGCGGCGGAATGACCACCTTCAGCTCCTTGCGCGCGGCCAAGACCTCTCGCAGGTAGGTATTCGCGGCGACTCCGCCCCCAACCGCGACCCGTGAGACACCGGTATCCTCTGCGGCCCGGAAGAGCCGTCGGAGTACCATATCCATCGCGGCGCGCTCGAAGGCCGCCGCAATGTTTTCCGGAGTCTTCTCGTACGTCGGCTTACGGAATCGGTCGAGCTGATTGATCACCGCAGTTTTAAGTCCGGAGTACGAGACATCGTAGCGGTGCTCGCCCTTGTGAAGCTGCGCGTCCGGAAAGTCGAAGGCACGACTGTCGCCGCGCCGAGCGAGCCGGTCAACCGCGACACCGCCGGGAAAACCGAATCCGTGGAACTTAGAAACCTTGTCGAAGGCTTCGCCACAGGCATCGTCTATAGTTGTTCCGAGAATCTCGACTTTTAGGGGACCACGGACCATGGCGATCAAGGTGTGCCCGCCGGAAACGACAAGTCCGAGATAGGGATAGTCGAGGGGAGCGTCGAGCTGTACTGCATAGAGATGTGCGAGGATGTGATCGACCCCGACGATCGGAACGCCGAGCGCAACGCTCAGCCCTTTTGCGAAATTGAGGCCCACAACGAGCGATCCCGCCAATCCCGGCCGATTGGAGACTGCGATACCGTCGATTGCCTCGGCACCGAGGCCGGACTCCTCCACAGTCTTCTTATAAACCGGATGGATCAACTCCACGTGCAGGCGCGAAGCGAGCTCCGGCACCACACCGTCGAACGGGGCGTGTGTCGCCACTTGAGTAGCAACTGTATGCGCCAGGATGTCACGGCCGTCCCGAACGAGGGCTACGGCGCACTCGTCACACGAGCTTTCAATCCCAAGTATCGTCATCCTTGGGTCCGAGAACAAGATCGGAGAGATGGTGGAGGTCGAAGCCTTCGTCACGGATGAAGGGGTACATTTCTTCGAGGACTTCCGCAACCTCGGTCACCATGACGTGCCCAATCAACACGGCGTGTCCGCGATTGCGAGCAATATCCATGCCTTGCTCCACGGCTTGTCGTATGTAATCTCTGTTGGGCTCGTTATCTAAGAACACATGTCGCTCCGCGAAAGAGAGTTGAAATTTGTCCGCCGTTTTCTTCCCAAGTGTTTCAGCAGTTGTCCTACTATCAAGGAAGAACAAGTCTTTCTCCTGAAGGTAGCGAAAGACGGCCTCCATCGTCTTCTCATCCGCAGTCGCTTTTGACCCCATGTGGTTATTCACGCCAATCACTCCCGGGACCGATGTCAGATTGGCCGTCAGCCGGGCGCTGATCTCGTCTGAATTCAGTGAGGTGGTGATCGCGCCCGCGCCGGGATCGTTCCCGTTCAGTGCCTCCATGGGAAGGTGAAGGATAGCCTCTTGACCTACACTAGCGATCCGAGCCGCCGCTTCCCGGGAGTAGCGACGCTGTGGCAAAACGGCGAAGGTGATCGGATAATCCACCTCGAGGAAAGGCTCGAGCTGGGCCAAACTGTTTCCTACGTCGTCAATGACAACATATAGAGGGATTGCAGGCTTTTCAGGACTCGGCTCGGATGCCTTCGGCTGCTCACCACCTCTTCCCAATCCGGTTTTCGGAATGTCGGAGTTCTCGGAAGCGCTTCCGCGGGAAGCCTCCGAAGCGTTCTCGGAAGCCTCGGTCCCTTCCACACCCGGCGCTTCCGGTGAATCCGGCGCTTCGGGCGAATCGGACGATTCCGGTGAATCCGGAACAAGCGCGGCTGCTTCGGATGCTTTTGGGTCCGGTCCAACAGCTTGCACACCCAGAACTACACCGACGGTCACTCCCGCAGCAAAGGCCACCACCACCGCAACTAGCCCCAGACGGATGCCGTTTCGTCTCGACATCCAGCTCCTAAGCAGCCCCCGGGACTTCGCACCTACCGGCTGTTTCCCGGAGCTCCCTTTCTTGGCGACTGAGCCCTTCCTCGAGGCGCCCTTCTTCGATGAAGAGCCGGCTCCAGGGCTCGCCCTCCTGGAAGTACCGCTTTGTTTCTTTCTATTGTTTGTGGAGTTACGCTTCTCGGCCACC
>CAYFQV010000021.1:0-4710 GCA_964345195.1 uncultured Spirochaetaceae bacterium | reverse complement strand
GGAAGTACCGCTTTGTTTCTTTCTATTGTTTGTGGAGTTACGCTTCTCGGCCACCGCCGCTCCGTTTGTCCCGGTGCTTTCTTAGCACATGCTGCTCAATCCATTACGTACTCACGGAGCACATCGGCCTCTTGGCGCAATCTCTTGAGGGCCCTGATCTCGATTTGCCGCACCGTCTCGGGCGAGATCCCCATCTCGTCGCTGATGCTCTTGAGCGTGTGCTTTTTGCCGCCGTTAAACGCGAAACGGTAGAGCAGGATCTGACGCTCACGCTCCTTGAGTCTCTCGAGAAATCGCAAGGTCTCTTCCCGCACCGAGTCCTTCATCAGGACCTCGTCGGGAGAATAGGAGTAATCCTCGAATACGTCGTGAAAGGTGCCGCTATCCTCGTCATTGATCTCGCTGTCGAGCGACACCATTGTGCCGGCGAGCCCGGCAATCCGTTCCACCTCGTCGCTATCCAAGCCCACTTCCGAGCCTACTTCGTCGAACGTGGGCTCCCGCATGAGGCTCTGGCTCAAGGAACCTTGTGCCTGCTGGATTTTCCGCAGGGCGTTTTCCTTACGATGCGGAAGACGAATGGGCCGGCGCTTATTGCTCATCGCGCGGCTGATTGCCTGCTTGATCCACCAGGAGGCGTAGGTACTGAAGCGCACGTTTTTTCGATGGTCATACTTCGCGGCTGCACGGATCAGGCCGAGGTTTCCTTCCTGCACCAAGTCCAACAATGCGACGTCGGTCGTAAGAAACCCCTTGGCAATCTTGACAACAAGTCGAAGATTCGCCTCGATCAGATGTCTCTTCGCCTCTTCATCACCACTTTGTATACGCTTCGACAGGTCGACCTCTTCCTCGAAGCTCAAGAGCGGAGTTCTCTTGATCTGGTCGAAGTATGCTTGCAAGGTATCGTTGTGGTACTGCTTATCGTGCTTTGCCATGCGCCTCTCCTCTACGGAGAGTAATAGCAAACAACATGCCAAGCGATGCGCCGTCGCACGAGCGTTTAAGTTACCGTATTATAGCGGTTTACATCTGAGATTGTTTTCAGGAACGGGAAGGGCAAAAAATGTGTATTGTTTTTTGTACAACACGACCGGAAATTTTCATAAAACACTACGGTACTGATCAACGATCATATCCGCTATACCGAGATCACCCTGCTCCGCTATCTTCGCGGCGTACTCTTGATAGAGCATATCCTCGAAGTAGCTTTCCGCCTGACCACCGTGGAACAGACGATTCTCTTTGTTGAGTGTATCGCGCATGGACGAAAGCATCTGCTCTACAAAAAGCGATTCGAACTTGCCGGCAACCTTCTCGAGCTCATCGAGCTTTTGTGGGTCGATGTTGTCGAAGCCGCTCGACCGCCGCGCCTGGTCGGCAAGCGCCGCAGCTTGCTGTGTTCGCGTACTCGACAGAGATTCTTCAGCCCGCGAAAAGCCGGCTTGTCCAAAGTTGGTAATGCTGCTCAAGTCCACGACCTTACCTCACCCATGCGCGCTCTTTAGCTAGCGCTTCAGATTGTTTGCAATGCCGAGCATTGTGTCGCTGGTTTGAATCGCCTTCGAGCTCATCTCGTAAGCCCGCTGCGCGGTTATCATGTTGACCATTTCGTCGACCACTTCCACGTTGGACTGTTCCACGAACTTATGGAGCGTCTCTCCCATGCCGTCAAAACCGGGCCGCCCCCCGATCGCGTCGCCGGAAGCAGGCGTCACCGTAAAGAGGTTTTCACCGATGGCTCGCAAACCCGCCGGGTTTACGAAGCGATACAGCTGCAACTGCCCGACTTCTATAGGCTCATCGGACTCCGGGACGCGCACGGTAATCCGTCCGTCGTTGGAGATAGTAACGCTCTCTCGGATGAAGCCGTCGGGCAGCGTCACTTCCGGAAGGAGCCGATAGCCGTTGGATGTCACGAACTGACCATTAGAGTCGATCTTGAAGGTTCCGTCACGGGTGTAGGCGAGCTGCCCGTCGTAGCGAAGAACGCGAAAGAACCCTTCACCATTGATCGCCAGGTCGCCGACGTTACCGGTTTCTCGAACCGATCCCTGAGTGAAGAGCTTCTGGGTCGCCGCGACTCTCGTTCCGTGTCCGACCTGCTCACCGACAGGCACCAAGGTATCCTCGGTCGCAGGCGTGCCGGCGGTCCGCTGCGTCTGGTACAACAGATCCTCGAAGTCCGGGCGGTTCTTCTTGAATCCCACCGTATTCACGTTGGATAGGTTGTTGGAAATGGTATCGATGTTAAACTGCTGCCCGGTCATCCCGGACGCGGCGCTGTAGAGCGATCTCATCATACGACGCTATCTCCTTACATCCGGAGCACACGGTTCAGCAACAGACCGGTGCTCTCGTCTTCAGCTCGCATTACGCGCTGATTCGCCTCGTAGGCGCGGTTGACTTGAATCATCTCAACCATCTCTTCTACCGGATTGACATTGGCGGTCTCGAGAAAACCTTGCTCAACTTGCGGACGCGTTCCTGCATTCAAGACCGCTGCATCCCCGGACTCACGAGTGCTTCGCCACATGCTGGATCCCTGCTTTTCGAGATAGCGGGAGTCTCGCACGTTTACCAGGCGTAGTCGGTCAAGCTGATTGGTTTGTTCCCACTCGTTCTCGTTCTCGCCGACCAAGCCCTGTGGGCGGTCTGCGTAAACATCGTTCTGAAAGATCCGGCCTTCTTTGTCGATCACGAAGTTGTTCTCTTGAATTTGGATAGGACCGTTTTCACCGAGTACAGGATAACCTTGCTTGGTAACGAGGAGGCCTTCCGGCCCAAGATGAAAGCTACCGTTCCGCGTATAGCGCTCGCCGTTCGGCGTTTCAACGGCGAAAAAGCCTTCACCGTCGAGGCCGAGGTCGAAGGGGTTGCCGGTTTCCTCGAGTGCACCCTGTTCGAACACGGTGTAGACCTCGTTCTGTTCCACTCCCGTGCCAAGCCGTCCAACCACTGGCGCCGTATCAACCGAGCCGATCGCATCTCCTCGGAGGGGAATCCGGAACACGCCGTCGTCGTTGAAGCGACGCAGCAATAGCTCCGGGAACGCCTTTTGCACCGATAGGTCCCGCTTGTAGCCGTGGGTATCCACGTTGGCTAAGTTGTTCGAGATCGCGTTGAGTCTGTGCTGTTGCGCGACCATTCCGCTCGCGCCGGTGTATAGACCCCGAATCACGTTGGCCTCCTCAATTCTCTATGGTGATTATCGGTGTTCCGCTTGGATTCTTAAGGCGTGCGTGGCGCGTGGTGTGGCGGGCGCGCCCAGGGTTTGCGATAGCAAAGGCGACAGCAGACGTCATGGAACGTGGTGATAGAAGGGGTTGTCGCCTCGCGAGCACCTTCGGTATACTCTGCGGCACAACGCCAGGATAGCTCAGCGGTAGAGCAGCTCACTCGTAATGAGCAGGTCGTCGGTTCGATTCCGACTTCTGGCTGAATACGATCGTTACAACGTAAGCGTTCACCCTAACAACGCCGAGATGATTACCGAAAAACGGCTTCCCACTCCATGCTCAACCACGCACCCATGTGACGCGGCATTGCTTGCCGAGCCGGTCGAGGCGATAGACGTTTTCAAGCGACGGCGACGGTGCAAGGGGGTGCAAGGGGCTCGCCGTCAACGTGGGGAAGCGCCCGCGCTGGTGCACACAGCAAACCCCTCAGCTGTCCGGCTGTCGGCGAAACGAGGTCGACCGATCCTTCAGCGCCGCCGGATGCAGCGACGACCAGAGTGTCGAAGCCCGGCGTGAAGCGACCGGGGCGAAAATACGCGTTGTGGAACGCGGCAAGCGGCGCGCTGAGGCCGCCGAACTGCTGACACCCTTCTCCCATGCCGGAGCGTGAATCAAAAAGCTCCCACGAGCAGTAGGTATCGCGTGCGGAACGGTCGAATATCTCAGCGCGGTAGTGGCGTTGAAGCTACTTCCCTCCTGCGTGAGAACCGGCTCGAGCGTATCCGTCGGAACTTGTTCAAACCAGCCGCTATCAACGTTCCAGCTGTGCTGCTGAAGGCCCCGCGTCAAGTAGTCGATGTTCTTGGTGAGCCTATGAGTTGTGTTCCACCGATCCACGCCCCCAGATCTCGAAGGATCTAGGCAGCCCGAATGGCGTGAGCGGTGGTACTCAGCGTTTTGACGTGGGGCCGCACAATTCAGAGCTTTTGCCGGATGTGCATCATTTTTGCGGCGTTGAGCGCTCGTAGCTGAAGCCCCCACGTTTGCCCGCAGACCATGAGAGAAAACGAACATCCAGATAAACGTCCTCTTCAATCAGATGTAGAACCAGATCCGTGCCGGTGACGTTCTTCGGGCTCCCGACGGCGGCGCGGAACGGGCGAAAATCGAGCTCATCGATCCGATCCGTGGTCCCTTGGGCCCACTCTGTTCCAACGGGGCTCGCCGGCTTAAGAGCACTGGAACGCTGCCGTATATTGAATATTTGTCCGCCGTTGTTTCCTCTGGTGATCCACACGTTCTCGCTAAGCCGGTCTTGGTTTGCCGGCAAGGTCGGATCGGCACCGTCCTCCTTGGCGAATTCGACACGCTCACCGCTCCACACGGAATAGCCTGAGGGATCCGACTGAGAGTTCCCTTCGACGGAAGCGCTTCGATCACTCTCGGCGGCCGCATCTTGGGAGCCTTCGTCTTGGGAGCTTGCGCCTTGGGCGGCCGCGTCCTCACCGCTACAGGCGCCGAGCAGAACGAT
>CAYFQV010000020.1:9368-33250 GCA_964345195.1 uncultured Spirochaetaceae bacterium | reverse complement strand
GGAAGCCGGAGGGGCGGCGGCCGGCGCCAAAGGCGCTAACGTTTCCCGGCACACCCCGTCCATCAGAAGCGACACAGTCATCTCGGCTTGGGAATCGGCATCGTAGTCTTGGTGGTCGAAGTCTATAAGCGGCTCGAAGAAGGTGGTGTGGAAGAGCATGCCGAACTGCGCGAGCATCTTGAATCCGGCGATTGCTTGCATGGGACTTTTCCATCTCTTCTGCAGCCTCTTGGGCCGGCTGGACGCATTCGCAATGGCGGGACTAGCATGTAAGATCATGTTGGAAACGTACTATCAGCATTCCGCCCGAAATGCCTTCGAGCGCTCTCTGCGACGCGGGCGCCGGGACGCGAGTGTTTTTTCGCGGATGCGCGGTCGGGACAATCGCGGGCTACTGCTATCACAAGTCCTGGATAACGTAAAGATCGGAGGGGGACCTACGTCGGCGTCCAGGAAGTCCGAGGAGATAGAATCGTCGGCACCGAGAATCGGGGCGAAGACTTCTCACGGGATTTCCATCCTCTGAAGCGGTGGCTCGCATCCCGCTGGATCACGATCTACGGGCTCATGACGCGCTCGGAGTTCCATGAACCGATCTCGGTAATAGAGGTCGGCGGCCGTCTGTTTGTCCGGGACGGGCACCACCGCGTCTCGGTGGCAAAGTCGCTGGAGACCGAGTTTCTCACCGCCTCAGTGACCCGCCACGACCTACACTTCAGCCTTCCACGGGACATGGATCGAAACAAGCTTAGCCTTCTACGCAGCAAAGACCGATTTCACCGAAACACTGGTGTCTTTGATATCATTTCTGAAGGGGAGTTCTACGTTGCATGCCCACATACGTGGGATTGGTTGGAGAAGGAGATCTGCGAGTACAACAGAGCGTGGTTCATCCGTCGCTTCGGCCGCGAGCCCACGAATATGGCCGAGCAGGTGACAACGTGGTACGAGAATCTATACCACAACGCCATTGACTTCATTCGACGCAACTCCCTGACTTACCTCTTTCCGGGAACGCGGGAGACGGACATATTCGTAGAGATGATTCGCCTGTGGAACAGCTACGGAAATCCGGATGAGATCTGGCTCGGAGAGATCTACAACGAGTTCGTAGCCCGTAATAGACGCCGGCGAATACTGCGCTCGCCCCTACAGACCGTATCAAGCCTGATAGGCTCACTCGCGTCGAGCGCTGATGAGGAATACAGACAGTTTGCCGCTATCAGCCAGATCGAGGAGATCATCCCCGAGTTCCACGCACTGCCAAGAGAGAAGGGGTTTTATCGCTTCCTCTACCGAGAGCTCGTGCACCGATTCGCCCCGGCACTGAAACCGGTGTTCGGACGGGCCCCCTTCATCCACGAGCTTACGAGCCGGTGGTACCACGACTTCTACGCCCCGGTTGCGAAGTACGCAACGAGCTACCCCACGGCGTCTCAGCAAACCAACTTCTACATGAGATTCAGTTGCCGCTTTCTGCGCTCGGTCCTCGAAGGCAAGACCGATGTCTGCACAGCCCTCCACGCATACGCGGACCGAAAAACGCTATAGGCGGCCCGGAGACTCTTACCGAGAAGGCGAGTTGTGACAGCTCCTGCATGTCGCCCGCTGGATCGCAATCCGCAGCACCCGCACCGATCCATTCCGCCCGAGGACGGCGCGACTGGTGGCTGCATCCAGACCGTCGCCGGCACTGGACGCAGTCGTTCCATCGCGATACTCCACGGTGATCCCCGGTATGCCGGATAGTGTGTATACCACCGGCGTTTGGCAATACGTGAACGCCAGCGACGATCCCGGCAGCGGAAGCTCGCGCCATTCCATGGAACTGTCGAGGTACGAAAAGGTCTGCGGTGCCGCGCAGAACTCCTCCTCGCAGAGCAAGGTAGGAGCGAACCGCAGGCATCCGTTCCGGATCTCAACGCCCAGCTCACCCCATCGGGTAAGCACCTCCTCCTTCACCTGACCGGTCATGCCGGGCTGTCTGGCCCCGGCCCGCCAGGGTGAATGAGAATAGGGATCGGTTGGGAAGGCTCCATACACGGCGGGAGACTTGTTAAAGCCGAGTCCTAAACGAACGTCATAGTAAGCCGCGGCCAAGGATTCCACCGATTCGGGTGTGGCGCCGGCATCACGTGCCCAACGGTAATTTTCTTGGACGGCCAGAAGCAGCTTGGACACCATATGCCAGTAGATGCTACCCAGCCCTTCGTATGCGTAGAACGTGCCGGAACGTCCCGTGAAGGAGCGATGATCGAAGGTCTGCTCGTAGAGGTCCAAGATTGCGGTGCGATCAGTTGCGACAAGCTCTCGATACGCCGACTCCCGGGACAACTCAGTGAGCACGCGCTCTACAGCTCGAGCGTTGTTCAGGTTGCCACCAAAATGAAGTGTCCCTGTTGCATCCTCTATTACGAGGCGTCTGTCACCGTTGGCAAGCAGGGCCGCCATCAGCCGGGAGTCCTGCGCATACTCGGCGGGAATAGTGTTCTTCGCAAGGAAACCCGGTAGGGTCCTATACGGATACAGCATGTAACTGTGTTGGTCGGCCCGATAGAGGGGGCCATGCCGCAACCCATCCACGAGCTCAACCGCCTCCTCGGCGGAGAGCAAACCCGAGGACAACACTGCGACTTGTCCTTCCAGCATTGGGTAGAGCGGCTCAACAGCCGCCTCTTCGCCTTCCGCGGCATCGTCGCCGAGGACAAGGATGTTGTACGAATGGTAGAGTCCGTCGGCATCTCGATTAGCACGAAGGGTCTGTGAAACGTATCCGGCCGACCGCTCGAGAAGCTCACGAATGCGCGACAGCGGTACCTCTTCGCGAGAGGCCGACAGACCGTTGGCGTAGACCTCACGTCGATAGTCGGACGCAACGGCGCCCATTTGATCCATGAAGCGGCGCCGACTGCGATTATCGAAGCCCTGCTTCAGCTCCGGCGTGAAGCGCTCCAGTACAGTCATCACGTCGCCGAGCAGCGTGGAAACCGAGGGGCTTATCGCGATGCTGTTGAGCTCCACATCCGCAACGCGCGTATCCGCCAGGCGGGCGCTCCAGAAGGCAAGAAACCGATAGAGATACGCCACCGTCACCACCGACATCCCCTTCCCTACCAGCGCGTTGTTCGCATCGTTCCACTCCGGCCGCTGGGTATTCATCCATATACCACCGTCCGGAACGAGGTTGGTGAGCTTCGCCAACAGCAGAATGAGAAGCTTCTCCGTCATGGTGACGTGAGCCACTGATCCCGAGGCATAACGATGAAGCCGACAGTCGGTGCCGAACTCGGCCAGTGCACCTTCAATCTCCCGGTGCTTCTCGCGGTCGAACTCAATGGTATTGAACCAGTCGCCGAGCATATCCTCGTACGGCTTGATCCGATACGGAACATTCGCCGTCGAAAAGATTGGGTCTGCGCTCAGTGCGAGGAAAGTCCCGGGCCACGCTTCCTCGGTGATTTCCAGGAGCTTTTGCAGGTAGATAATCTGGTGATCACTCCAGTAGCCAATGTTGGACCACGGATTGTCAGGCTCCGGAACCTCCCACTCAATGCCGTCACGCGTGACCCGATAGGGATTGTACCCGTCGATCGTCGTTGCGTTGAGAAACTTGGCGATCACCCCGACGCTTGCTTCGGGATAGCTTAACATGAGCGGTTCCCAATTCTGGAAGATATCGCGCCAGTTTCCCTGGTAGTCCAAACGGGGTGAGCCGTCGAGTCGCTTCACGTTTATGGAGAAGCGATTCCATGGGCGACTCGGGTCACCGTGTCGCCGGCTGAAGGTCAGCGGCAGGTACTCGTAGCAGAGCCGCATGAGATCCGCGGATTCCTCGGTCCGCGCTCGTGCGTAGAGCTCGGGAAGGCCGAGCGTCTCGGGGAGCTTGTCGAACCACTCTTGTCGGCTCCGGAGGAGCGGTCGGTTTCGGACGGACACAAAATCCGTCACGTCGTCTCTCGAGACGCCGTATCCGTCGGCGAATAGGCCCCCGCGCATGATGTTGAACATGACGTTCGCGAAATGGTGTACCGTCGTCTCTCGTTGCGCTGAAGTCTGCAAACCGTCGGTGCTTCCCACGTAGCGGCGTAGGGCCTCTGCGTTCTCTGCAATGTCGGTTTCCAGGAGATTCTGAAGCTCAGCCTTTCCAATCGCCACCCGTTCGCAGAGATCGGCGACGGCCGCGCCGTCCTGGTTAACGTCCGCCACAAGATCCCATCGACGTTCCTCGCCGGGCTCCAATTTCAGGCTACTGTTCACGAAATACGAACCGGCTCTACCGCAGATATCCTCTTCACCGCTTACCCGTGCCCCTTCAATAAAAGCGGGAAGCTGTCGAGAGGAGAGCAGATACACGGGATCGTCGAACCCGGTCTGCCAGGCGACGGTGGCCATGAGTGATTCACTCGGCTCCGCCCGATCCGTAAGGGTCGCACTCATGGAGAAGACGCCCACACCGCTCTCGGGAAAGAGCTCACTGCGTTTGTAGGCGTTCAACAGGCTACTCATTTCCGACTGCAAAGCCTGGGTTGCATCCGCGGGTAGAAGATTCTGGAATCCATCGAGGACTTCGATTTCCCGCTCTGTATCACCATCATTTTCCAGCGTGCAGGTGCGTACAAAACCGAAGCGATCCCCGGTGCGCCAAATCACACGAAAGCGCAATCCCACCTCGATATTGTGTTCTTCAAAGATCACTGCACTCCCGGATGTGTTCTTGTACAGATTGCGCTCTACGCGAAAGCGCCGGGCATTGGTCTCCGCGAAGGGTTCCCAGACTGCGATTTCGCCTCCCCGACGCAGTCGCAGAACCGTTGTGCTGCCGTTGATCGCGCGGTGCGCCGCCACCTTGTCCTCAGTCTCGTAGGGAAAGAGAGCGTCATCGGCGTTTATGCGACCGGCGGTAAGCCCGCCGTTGCTCGCAATGAAGAGCCAGTGATCCGAGGCGCTAACAATACTCATAAGGAACACCGGCATCCGATCTACGTTGCTAATGCGGTAGTATGTGTCGCCGAAGATCTCAACCCAGTCGCCTGTAGGCTCCGGCCGACCACCGTCCGGCGGTCCGGCTTCCTGAGGCGAGTACACGTGTTGTGTGCCTGTCGAAGTCATATCATCTCCCGAATACTCAGAATCAGCTTCCCGAGAGTCACTGACCGGGACCGCCCGTGGCCTCGTACACGCGAACCCAGTCCACTTCAAGCCGCTGAGGAAAGGCCTCACGGTCGACCCCTTCGGCACCACCCCACTCGCCGCCGACGGCTAGGTTGATAATCAGATAGAAAGGCACGTCGAAGGGCCAAGCCTCCCAGCCGCTACCCTCATTTACATAACTGGTGAAGAGTACGTCATTAATGAAGAAATCCAAGCTCTCCGCGCTCCACTCGAGTGCGTAGATGTGAAAGTCGCTCACCGCGGAGGGCAGCCGGTAGGTGGCCGTATGGTGGTTTCCATCCGGCCAGTTGTACTTCGATGTGTGCACGGATCCGTGGATCACTCCGGGATCGAAGCCTACGTGCTCCATCAGGTCGATCTCACCGCTGTGCGGCCATCCATAGCGGTCGCCGGTGTTCACGGGAAGAAACCAGAATGCCGGCCAGGTGCCCCGGGCGCGCGGCAAACGGGCCCGGATTTCCACGCGGCCGCCCAGAATGTTGTTGCGGTTCCGCGTATGTATGCGCGCGCTCGTATAGCCGAGGCTGGTTCCCGGCATGGGGTGTGCCTCAATAATGAGCAGGTCATCTTCAACGCGGACGTTCTGCGGCCGGTCGGTGTAGGCCTGGAGCTCCCGATTGTAGGCTCCGGGCCCCAGAACCTCAATGTTCCACAATTCCGGGTTCGGCTGTCCGGTATATGAAAACTCATCATGCCACCGAATACGCCACTGGTCGGGGTTCTCCGCGGTGCTTGCCGGAGCCCGTCCACCGATGCTTGCACAGCCCCCGAGCATTAGGAGGAGCAGAAGAAGCCCAGAGCCGGTACGCACGCTGAAGCCGTCTAATCGAAGTCTCATTGCGCCGACTTCCCCCCTGCCTCATATGTCACGCCGAAACCGCGCGGAAAGAGCACACCCGGCGCCGGCTCAGTAGATTGAATCGGTACACTGGAAACATCTTCAGGCCAGGTATAGGGAAGCGTGCCGGCGGCGGGCGCAGCACCGAAGAGCACGTCAATCACGCCGGCCGCCTCTGTTCCGGGCAGCCATGCGGCAACGACCGCCTCGCTCTCACTCAGCACCTCGTTTATCATGACCGGCCGGCCGGAGAGAATCACGGTGACAAGGGGCGCACCCACCTGAGCCGCCCGCCGGAAGACCTCCAGATCCTTTGACGGCAACGCCAAGGTGCCGGAGTCTCCTTGCATCTCCGCGTACGGATCTTCTCCAAGCACGACGATCACAAGATCCGGCTGCGTATCCTCCGAGGAGAAGCTTCCATCCGGTCGGTAGGTAATCCGGAGGGATGCCCCGCCGGCGCCGCTTTCCGGCGAGCCGTGGGCCCGATCCTGAAGCGCATCCACCAGCGTGGTGCCGGGGATCTTGTTGCCGCGAAAGCCCTGCCAGGTCAGAGTCCAACCGCCGCTTTGGCTACCAATGTCGTCTGCGCGCTCGCCGACTACCAACAGCGAGAGCTCTTCGTTGCCCAGGGGAAGCACATCGTTTTCGTTCTTCAGAACAACAAGGGATTCCTGCACAGCCCGCCGCGCCACGGCGCGGTGCTCGAGGCTGCCGATTTCGGGAATGAAGTGCCGCTTAGCGAAGGGATTCTCAAACAAGCCCAGTGCGAACTTTGCCTCGAGGATCCGAAGGACCGCCTGATCGACTCGCTCCATCGGAATGTCTTCGGATAGAACGGCGCCCTTGAGCTGTAGGAATGTGCCGGCGTAGTCGTCGGGAATCATGATCATATCGATGCCGGCGTTGACCGACCGGGCAAGCTGAGCCATGGGACCTCCGGGAAGCTGCCGGATTGCCGCCCAGTCGCTGACTATCAGTCCCTCGAAACCCAACTCATCCCGCAGCTGGCCCGTAAGGACGGCTTCGCTCCCGTGAACCTTGGTCCCCTGAATGCTGTTGAAGCTCGCCATAATCGCCCCGGTTCCGGCCTCGATTGCGCTGCGGTAGGGAGAACCGAAACGTTTCACCACCTCCTCGAGCGGCATGGGCACATCGCCCTGATCGCGTCCGCCGGCAGTTGCACCGTCCCCAATGAAGTGCTTAACCGTGGTCATGATAGTGTCGGGAGCCGCCGGACCGGACGCCGGCCGGTCAGCCGAGTTTCCTCCGAACCCGCTCGAGCCCTGCATGCCCCGGACATAGGCGGCGCCGAGCCGGGCTACGAGCGCAGGATCCTCGCTAAAGCCCTCGTATGTGCGGCCCCAGCGGATGTCCTGCGGCACTGCAACCGACGGAGAGAAGCTCCAGTTCACACCCACCGCAGCGGCTTCAACGGCGGTAATTCGGGCAATCTCCTCGGTCAGTTCCGGATTGTCGGCGGCGCCGAGTCCAATGTTGTGCGGAAAGATCGTGGCACCGGCGAGGTTGTTGTGACCATGAACGGCGTCGGTGCCGTAGAGAAGTGGAATGCCAAGCCGCGTATCAAGCGCGTGCTGCTGGTAGCTGTCGATCATGTCCGCCCAGGCCTCGGCTGTGTTTGGCGTTGGAACCGAGCCGCCGCCGCCGAGGACCGATCCGATGCCGTATTCGGTTATGTGTGACTCCCGCACGAGGAATTGCCGGTCAACCTGCAACATCTGGCCGAGTTTCTCCTCGAGGCTCATGTAAGAGAGAAGATCCGCTGCACGCTCAGCTGAGACCTTGGCAGGGTCGAGATACAACGCCGAGTCCGGAGGCGGCTTGGGTGGTCCGTCCGCCTCCGCCGCGGCGCCCTCGGACGGAACGCCGGCACAGCCGAGGGCGAGGAAGACCAGGGCGACAAGCGTCAGAAGCTTGCGCAGATACCGGAGAGCTTGCTGTGATGTCATCTCGGAACTCCCTATTACAGCGCCCGCTTATCAAGCCGGTTCGTGACACGACGGTTAATGATCGTGAGGACAATGATGACGAAAAACAGGAGCCAAGCGATGGCACTCGCTTTGCCGAAACGTGTCGCGCTCCAGCCGGTGAACATCAGGTAGTAGGCGGAGGTAAGCCCGGTATTCGCCGGTCCGCCCATTGACTCGTAGCCACCCATCAGCACGTACGGCTCGTCGAAAAGCTGCATTCCCCCAATAATGCTCATGGTAACCGCGAAAAAGATGATCGGAATCAGCAGTGGGACGGTGATCCGCGTATGGGTCTGCCATCGGCTCGCGCCGTCAATTTCTGCGGACTCATAGAGCTGAAGCGGTATGGCCTGGAGACCGGCTAGATAGATAATCGTGTTCCAGCCGATGAATCGCCAGTTAACTAGGGCCGCAATCATGTACTTTGCAGGCCAGGGCTCCGTGAACCACAGCACCTTTTCACCGCCGAAGATCTCCAATACGTAGTTAATCCATCCGAAGTTGTTGTCAAAGAGCTGGGTGAAAATGAGCGTCGAGGCAACCGTGCTGGTAATGAAGGGCAGAAAGAAGGCGGTCTTGAAGAACTCTCTGCCGCGAAGGCGGGCGGAGTTGAGGGTGATCGCCAGCGGTATGGCGAATAGGTGCTGAGTCAGCGACCCGAATACCAGCAGCCAAAAGGTGTTCATCAGAGATCGCCAGAAGAAGGGATCGATCGTCAGCAGAGTGACGTAGTTCTTCAGCCCGACGAAATCTACCGCCCCGCGCATTGTCCAGCGCCACAGCGATATGTAGATCGAGAAACCGATCGGATACAGTCCGAAGGTCAAGAAGAGGATGAAGAAGGGGCTCAGAAACAGGTACGGCGCCAGTTTGCGGTTACCCAGAATTCTCTGTGTCATCATACAACTATCCCTTCACCGCACCGGCGGCGAGATTCGCTATGATTCTTCGTGAGAAGAAAAGAAAGATGACGAGAAGCGGCAGGATCGAGAGGGCCGTACCGAGCATCAAGCCACCGTAGTTACCGTCACTCCGAACGAAGAGAGATGAAAGCGCCACCGGAAGGGTGGTGTTCTGCGGATCAGGCAACATGACGAGGGCGCCGAGGAAGTTGTTCCAGCTTCCAACGAAGGTAATCGTTCCCAGAATCGCAAGCCCCGGCTTTGCCAGGGGAAACACGATTCTCGGAACCATCTGGAGCTCATTCAGACCGTCGATCCGAGCGGCATCCATGAGCTCGTCCGGAATGGATTCCTCAAGGAACTGCTTCATAAGGAAGATGCCGAAGGCGTTTGCCATGCCGGGGACAATCAGAGGAAGCCAGGTCTTGAACCAGCCGAAGGCCACCATCATTCGGAAGAAGGGGATGATGTTGAGAAAAGGTGGAATCGCCATCGTCGAGACGATGAAGATCAGCATGAGGTCTTTGCCTTTGAACTGGTACTTGGCAAAGGCAAAGCCACCGAGGGTGCAGAAGAACAGCACTGATATCGTTGCAAGCACGGCAATGCTAAAACTGTTGAAGAAGGACCTCAGAAAGGGCAGCTGTCCGAACAGTGCGTCAACATTATCGGCAACCGCATTGCCGAAGAGAATGTGCGGCGGATTGGCGAAGGGCGTTGCGTGTGTAGACAGCACGAACACGTAGTAAAACGGAAAAGTAAAAAGAAACGCGAACACAAGCAGGAGCAAGTAGCGCACAATGGTGCCACTGGTTACGCGTCGTCGCTTGTGGGGAAGCGCCTCCGTTACGGTTTGCGCAGTCGGGTCCATCACGCGTCCTGCGGCCGGGGTCAAGGTTCGCCCCGCGGAATTGAACATTGGTTCACCACTCATCGTTGTCCCACCTGATCACATGAGATAGCGTGCCCGACGGAGCCGGACTCCATCGGACACCTTGTATTGCGAATCTCTACTAAGGCTACTGAATCGTGGCCTCAATCTGCATTTTCGCCTCGTCGTAGGCCTCTTCAACACCCATCTGGTCGGTGATGACGGCGGTGACCGTATTACCCCAAATGGCAAGCGCCGTTGCGTCAAATTCGGAGACTTGCGCGTTCGGCATGCTCTCCGCTACATCGGCGTAGATCTCGCGAACCTGCTCGTTGCCGAAATACGCAACCGACTCTTCCATGATGGGCAGATCGTACGTCGTCGTCAGGGCGGGATACGCATCGATCTTGGCAAATGTGGTGAGCTGTGCGTTCTGAGTCGTCGTCAGGTACTTGATGATCTCCCAGGCCACGGCCTTCTGCTCTGCCGGAACCTGCTCGGGAATCCCGAGGTAGGTGCCGCCGAGTGCTGCCGGAAACTTGCCCGGTAAATAGGTGACACGCCAATCGTCGACCTCCGGAGCCATCCAGGTCCGCAGCGCACCGCCAAACCAAGCGCCGTTGACCATCATTGCAACATCGCCGTTCTTGAAGCTCTCGACCCACGGCCCGGACCACGCGCCGTAATCGGCGTCAATGCCGGCGTCTCGAATCTTTTGAACCAGTTCCAAGGTATTGATGAAGCGCTCTCGCGGCTCGAGAGGCTCTCCATCCTGGAACCAGCCACCCTTACCGCCGTTCAGCGGCACCATGGCTACATCGTTGGCGTGGGGGAAGGCCATCTGACCGGCATCGGCAAGCCTTTCGCCGACTTCAATGATATCATCCCAGTTTTGTGCATTCCGAATCTCGGCGGGGTCGACACCGGCCTCGCGGACCAGATCCTCTCGGTAAAACATGACGGCCGGAGCAATATCGACCGGCATGGCGACCAAAGCGCCGTCGGTGGTGGTTGCGTTCGCCATTGCGAAAGAGACAATGTCTTCGCCGACGCTCATACCGTTAAAGGGCTGCTGGGCCAGGTTGGTAAGCCCGCCACCTTCGACGAACTGTGCAATAAAGCCGACCTCAAGGGCCTCAATGTCGTTCGTAGCCTCGTTGGCAGCAAGAACGGTCGTCAGTCGATTGTGATGCCCGTTGAAATCACTGGTCTGGAACTCAACAGTCACGTTGGGAAAGGTGTTCTCGAAGTCCTCAGTTTCAATGACGGCCGTATAGGCGGCCTCGAGATCCCCGTACACACCCATGCTCACGGTGTATTCCTGGTCAGGGTCATACGCAGGAATATCCATCGCTTCAGCCTCGCCCTGGCCTCCGGCAAATACCTGGCCGACCAGTACGAGTGCCACAACAATCAGCACAGTAAAACGCTTCATCTCATACCTCCATAGTATCTGTCTGCTTACGTCAGATAGTTGATTCGTTCAACCAACTATGACTTTCTCACGGTTTTCAGGAGCTGTCAACGAAAATTCCGCGGAGTGGTCGTCCCCCATTGCCGGGCTCCCAGCGAACTCTGTTTGCTGCTAATCGTACATGCGCGCCCCGGCTATCTCAGACTGAATTGGTTTGTTGATTGAAAATACCAAACCTACTAAGCTCTGCCGCATCATGATATTCGTTGGGGGTTCCGGAAGATGATGAAGAAGAATTTGAGCACGATAAACGTCAACCGCATTCTTCGAACTGTCTGGGAAGAAGAACCCATCAGCAGAATAGACATTGCCCGCAGTCTCGACCTCTCGAAGTCGACCATTACGCTTATCACCGCTCAATTGATCGAGCGGGGTATCGTCATGGAGAAGACCACCGGAACAACGACACTTGCCGGAGGACGTAAACCGGTGGGACTCGGCATTAACGCCGAGTACGGTGTACTCATTGGAATTGAGTTTCAGACCGATCTTGCCAGAACGGTGGCAGTTTCCCTTGATGGGAGCATAATCCTTAAGGAACAGGAGGTTCTAGACTTCGATTCGACGGACGTTTCTCTACTGTTTGAACAGACGGCACATCGCTACAAGAAGCGAATCGAGGACGACGGTTGGCGGGTGATCGGGGCGTCCCTTGGAATTGCCGGGCTCGTCGATCCATACAAGCGCTGCGTGCGCCGGTCCAATCCACTGTCCATTGAAGAGCCTGTAACGCTGGATCACGGCATGGAGGAGCGCCTCGGCATTCCAGTGTTTATCGAGAACGACGCGAAGTGCTGCTGCTGGGCGGAGCTGGCCACCCGGCGTTCCGTGAAGCCCAGCCACTTCATGTACGTGCTCGGCGAGCTTCGCAAACTGAACATCTCAGATCGGGAAGTCCGCGGACTGGCAGTCGGAATGGCTTTCGTCATTGACGGAAAGGTGCACTACGGGAGCAACTTCACAAGCGGCGAGTTTAGCTCCGTCTTCAAGCGGGATGAGGACGTAACACAATTCTCCATTCAAGACAGGAAGGAAGTTGACCTTGGAGTATCGGATACCTTCCGAAGGCGAAACGTCTTCGAGGAACTCGGCGACAACATTGCCCTTGTCGTGAACCTTCTCAACCTTCGCACGGTTGGTTTCGCCGGTGACATCGTGCAGTTTCGTAATGAGCTAACGCCGTTACTGTATCAGGCGATTCGACGCAACTGGTCGTACTCCGACCAAGCGGAAGTCGATATCACCTACACCCCCTTCGGCGAATGGGCCGTGGCGTACGGCGCCGCCGCCGTCATCATTGAACAGCTCTTTGCCTTGCCGAAGGTTACCGAGAGCGCCGATCACTCACTTCCGATTGGCATCAGTCTCTTCGATTCAATCGATTCAGTTGCCGGGCGGGTCCAATCGTAGCCAAAAGGGCCAATCTGTACCTCCACGAGCGAACGGAGTTGCGCTTGATCCATCCGCCCAAGTTGTAGCTTACGCAACTGATTGCCTCCGAAAACTGTGTACTGTGCGTATTCCCCGACCCCTGGTAGAATTGCGGTATACGCGGCGGTACGGCGGCCGGGCCACTGCACTGTAGGCCGCCGACCACGGCTGAAGCCGCACTGTGAGGTCGTCATGCTGAAACTAAATCTGAATGCCTTTCCGGTCGGCTCGACCGTACGTCCCCTCATCGAGTCGGACGCTCCGGAGTTGGCGCGACTGGACAACGCCCACTCGCGCCGCTGCAACGGCCTCGACCACCGAAGTTCCGATGAGTGGCGAATGAGCCTCGAGAGACCGGGTATCGATCTGCAGCGAGACAGCGTGGGGGTGTTCACAGCCACGGGTCGGCTCGTGGGCTGCGCAATGGCCGTGAACATGTCTTACCCCTACAACGAGTCGATGAACGGCTTCATGCTGGACGACGAGGCGCTGGGGCACTGCGATCAGAACGAACCACACCCGGGCGAGCAGGCGCTGCTCGAGTGGGCACTGCAGGTGCAGCGCAGTCGGCTTCCGGAGGCCCCTCCCCATATCCAAGTGGTGGCGCGCATGGGCTTTCCGGCTGTAGACACCCGAACACGGCAGGTGGCGGAACGCCTCGGGTTCAAGTTGGCTCGTTACTTCCTGCACATGCGAATCGATATGGATGTCGAACCTCAGCCCGCGCGCTTCCCGACGGGGATCTCCTGCATTACCCTGGCGGAGACCCCGGATCCGGATGCCGTCGCAGTGGCGTTTGACGAGGCGTTCCGAGATCACTTCGCCTACACCGAGCGGCCGCGGAAGCAGCTTCTCGCCGAATGGCAATACATTACTTCGAGTGATCCATACGCCGACCCCAGTCTATGCTTCATTGCCGTGGACGGCGAGGAGATTGCGGGATTCTGCGTGAATCGTTCACGGACCACGGAAGACCCGGAAATGGGCTACGTCGCGGTCCTTGGCGTGCGACCAGCCTGGCGAAAACGAGGGCTGGGCCTGGCCCTTCTAATGCAAACCTTCTCCGAGCTCTATCGCCGGGGCAGGCGAAGCGTGGGGCTCCACGTCGACGCGGACAGCCTCACCGGGGCCACACGCTTGTACGAGAAGGCGGGCATGCATGAAGACCGCCGGATCATCTTTTTGGAGAGGGTCCTCCGCGAAGGCAAAGACATTAGTAATGGCGACGAAGCCGCTGTGGAAGCCTGAGGGACGGCGCCCAAGGCGCTAACCTTTCCCGGCACACCGGACGGATGCCACCGGCCCGTAGGCGCCCCGACCGTTGCAAACGTGGTCGGTCCCGCATTTGTGCCGATGCCGAAGCTCTGGTAGTATCTCCTTTCCATGCTTGATGGTCTGACACTCACCGTTGTGGGGATGCTCGCGGTATTCGCATTCTTGGGCATACTCGTTCTCGCAATGACCGCACTCCGGGTCTTTGTTGCGCGGCTTCCCCAGGGACGGCCGCCGGAAGAAGGCGAGAGCCGCGCGCAGCCCGCGGACGTCCCACCCTCGCCGGAGGGCGCTGTTTTGGATCTCGATAGGGTGGCGGCAGCAGTGGCGGCCTTCCACGCGGATCGAGCTCGTACCGGCCGGAGTCCCGGGGGCGGCAAGAGCACATGAAACGCCACGCAGACACCATGGTCACGGCCTTCCGTGACGGCTTTCAGTCCTTCTTCGGCGCCCGGGTTTTAACGCCGGACGTCCTGCCCGCCTTCGAGGCCGCCGTCGACGCCGGCATTCGGCATCTCGAGGTCGGCGGCGGCGCCCGCTTTCAGTCCCTGTACTTCTACTGCAACGAAGATGCCTTCGAGATGATGGATACGCTGCGGGCCAAGGCGGGCCGGCAGGCGGAGTTGCAAACCCTCGCTCGCGGTACCAATGTGGTCGGCCTCGAGTCGCAGCCGCGAGACATTGTCAAGCTTCATGCCAAACTCTTCGCCCGCCACGGGATCTCAAAGATCCGAAACTTCGACGCTCTCAATGATGTCAACAACCTCATCTATTCGGGCCGGGCTATTGCCGACGCGGGTCTCCGGCATGAGGTGACGATCACCCTTATGGGGCTCCCGCCCGGACTCAGCGGGGCACACACACCGGACTTCTACCTTGGAGTTCTCCGGAACATTCTGGACGCGGAGATACCCTACGAGGCGGTCTGCTTCAAGGACGCCTCCGGCACGACCCCGCCGGCGATCGTCGGAGAGACCATCCGCCGCGCCCGGCAGCTCCTCGGGCATGAGACGCGCATCTCCTTTCACAGCCACGAGAGCGCCGGCATCAGTATCCAGCAGTACGTCTCCGCCCTGAACGCCGGGGCGGACCAGGTCGACTGCTCTCTGGCACCGGTCTCCGGCGGCACCGCCCAGCCGGACATTCTCACCCTCTACCAAGCTCTGCACGGCAGTGAAGTCGAGCTCGACATTGACGTCCATAAGATCCGCGAGGTTGAGCAGATCCTCGGCGAGTGTCTGGAAGACTACTTCCTGCCCCCGGAGGCCCTCGGGGTCAAGCCGAGCGTGCTCTTCTCGCCCATGCCCGGAGGTGCGCTGACCGCCAACACGCAGATGATGCGGGACCACGGTATCCTGGACCGCTACCCGAAAGTCGCAAACGCCATGACCGAGGTAATCGCCAAGGGGGGCTTCGGCACATCGGTAACTCCGGTGAGTCAATTCTACTTCCAGCAGGCCTTCAACAACGTCATGTTTGGACCCTGGGAGCGCTTCGCCGAGGGCTACGGCAAAATGGTTCTCGGTTACTTCGGCAAGACCCCCATGCCGCCGGACCCGGAGATCGTCCGCCTGGCGCGGGAACAGCTTGAGCTCGAGCCGACGCAGCGCGCAGCCATTGATATCAACGACGAGGATCCCGAGAAAGGAGTAGCGGCGGCCCGACGCATGCTCGAGGCCGAGGAGCTCGAGGCCACGGACGAGAACATCTTCATTGCCGCAACCTGTAGGGAGAAGGGTATTGCCTTCCTCACGGGAGATGCGCAGGTGCAGGTCCGCAGGAAGGAAGCGGTGGACCCCGGTTGCGCCGAGGACGAGGCGGTAGGCTACAGCGTTCAGGTCGACGGCACCAAGCACCACGCGGTGGTGGAGGGTGAGCGCGTGATCATTGACGGCAACACCTTCACCGTGAAGGTCGACGAGACGGGTGGAACGGGCGGCGACGCAGCGGGAAGCGAAGCCTCCAGCCGCAGCGGCGCCGAGATCAAGGCCCCCTTCGCCGCACTGCTGTTGCGCGTTGAGGCGCCGGCGGGGACCTGCGTCAACAAGGGCGACACCGTGGTGGTCCTCGAGAGCATGAAGATGGAGACCGAGCTGTCGGCGCCGATTGACGGCACCGTCGCGGCGGTCCACTTCAACACCGGCGACCAGGTCGAGAACGGCAGCGTTGTCGCCACCCTACACGCACTGTGAGGCCGGTGACGCATGAGCATTGAAACCGCCCTGACCGAGCTGTGGAACACGACCGGCGCCGCCGGGTTTAGCCCGCGACAGGTCGTCATGCTCGTGGTGGGCTTCCTGCTCATCTACCTGGCGATCGCCAAACGCTTCGAGCCGCTGTTGCTGCTGCCCATCGGTTTCGGCGGCATCCTGGCCAACATCCCCTTTGTCGGCATCGCGGAGGCCAACGGCTTCATCGGCCGAATATATGAGTTCGGGGTCTCGACGGGGGTGTTTCCGCTGTTCATCTTCATGGGGGTCGGGGCGCTGACGGACTTCGGGCCACTTCTGGCGAACCGGCGGACGGCGCTGCTCGGAGCGGCGGCGCAGTTCGGCATCTTTGCAACGCTCTTGGGCGCGCTGGGACTGGCGCGAATCGAGGGGATCGACTTCTCACCGGCCGATGCCGCGGCGATCGGAATCATTGGCGGTGCGGACGGTCCGACGGCCATCTTCCTCGCCGGCAAGCTCTCCCCGCAGTACCTCGGATCGATTGCGGTGGCCGCCTACTCCTATATGGCGCTGGTGCCGATTATCCAACCGCCCATCGTCCGGCTACTGACAAGCACGGCGGAGCGGCGCATCCGGATGGAACAACTCCGGGAGGTGCCGCGGCTCGAGCGGATTCTCTTTCCCCTCATGGTGGTAACGATCTGCGCGGTGCTGCTGCCCTCGGCCACACCGCTGATCGGAGCGCTCATGTTCGGTAATCTACTGCGGGAGAGCAAGGTCACCGACCGCCTTGCCGGGGCGGCGCAGAACGAGCTCATGAACATTGTCACGATCATGCTGGGTTTGGCCGTCGGGTCCCGGCTCTCCGGGGATACGTTCCTCACCGTCGAGACCGTCGGTATCCTACTCCTCGGGCTGGTGGCTTTCTCGATTGGGACCGCCTCGGGCGTGCTCCTGGCCAAGGCCATGAATCGGCTCGGCCGTCGCTTCGGCGCGGGGCCGATCAATCCGATCATCGGCGCCGCCGGGGTCTCCGCCGTACCCATGGCCGCGCGGGTCAGCGCGAGGCTCGGCCGAGAGGCGGACCCGGACTCCCACCTGATCATGCACGCCATGGGGCCGAACGTTGCCGGGGTGATCGGCTCGGCGGTGGCCGCGGGGATCTTTCTGGCTTTGGTACCCGTCTAAGGTTTCACGAAGCTTGTGGGTCACTTGTCGCTCGGTTCAGGCGCCGTCGCGTCGCTCAGCTAGTCCGGCGCTTCACTTACTCTGCAGCGTCGCAACCCCATCCCAATCGTCACCTCCATAAGCTTCGGCACGTGCCTCGGAGCAACGACTATCGAAGAGCACGGACGGCCCGTCGTCGGGATAGAGCTTGCGAACCTGTTCGAAGCGGGAGGCGGCGTACTCGAAGCGCGCCTCTTCGTATGCGGTCAAACCGTCCTCGAAGATCTCGAGAGCTTCCTTGAGAATAGGCGTCTCGTCCCCACGGTACGCTACAAGTTGATAGAGCCGCACCGGCTCCTGCACGCCGAGCAGCCGGACGCGATCCAGTCGCCGAAAGAGGAAGGCATCCCCGGCCTGTTGGTATGTGCTCTCGCCCACCAAAATCCAGGTGCCGTACAGCTTGTTAGCCCCTTCAAGGCGAGCCGCCACGTTCGCCTGATGCCCCATGATCGTATAATCCATTCGGCGCATGGTTCCCAAATTGCCTACGAGCATGGGCCCGGTGTTGATGCCGATGCGCGTGTGCAAGGGCTGCGGGGAAAGCCCATCCCGCACGACGGCCACGTTCATCTCTTCCTCGGTCCGCTTCATGCGCAAGGCTGCGTCGCAGGTCCGACGGGCATGATCCGACAGCTCAATAGGCGCGCCGAAGAAGGCCACGATTGCATCGCCCTCGAACTTGTCGATTGTTCCGCCTTCGTCGAGGATCACATCCGTCATTTCGGTGAGATAGCGATTCAGCAGGGATACCAGCTGGGTCGGCGCCAGGTGCTCGGCAATGCCGGTAAAGTGCTGAATATCGGTAAACAGCGCCGTCAACTCCTGCTCTTGCCCGCCCAGATTTAGCTTCTCCGGGTTGTGCACCAGCTCGTCAATGAACTCCGCGGAAATGTAGTGCTCAAAGGCGCCGTGCAACCAGCGCTTATCCCGCTCGGTCTCGATCAAGGCAACAACCGTTAAGCCGGCCAAGGAGAGAACGGAGGCCGTGATCATGGGCAGCATAGGCAGATAGAGGCCGATGCTTACGAACACCGTCCCGCCGGCGACAACGGCGCCGAGTATCACGGATACCCCAATAGCAACGTGCGCACCCGGACGGCGGCCGCGGATCAGCACGCCTACCAGCACCGACACGAGCGCGGCCAGGACCGCCGCCACCCACCGCGGCGCCGTATCCAGGAACGTAGCGCTCAGCAGGGTGTTCAGAAGCGCGGCGTGTACACCCAGGTTGACGTACCTCGAATCGAAGGGGGTCACGCCCAAGTCGGTGGTGGACGTGGCGGAGAAGCCGACGAACACCAGCGAATTCGCCAGGCTGTTTTCAAGCACTCGACGCTGCTCGGTCAGGGCGTCGTAAATCCGATCCGTTTCGTCGAAGACGCTATTGACCTCGTTTTCCAGCGCGTCGAGCTGGGACTGCTGTTCCGTCGACAGGTTTCCGCCTTCCCGACGGCTCTCCAGTTGCCCAAGCATGCGCTCGCGGGCCGGCCCGTTGAGGAAGCTTCCGACAACGGCGAGATAGGCGCGCTTGAGCTCGCGGTACTCGCTCAGGAGGTCCCAGTTTTGGTTCTCCACCATGTCGCTGCGCGTGCCTTCAACGAGGCGCAGCAACTCGAGGGGTGTCGTTTGACCGTCGCCGAATGAGAGATACCCCGCCTGATCCATCTCCCGGAGGTTGAAGGCCAGATCCTCCTCGAGCTGCTGAGCGTCGAGGATCCGCAGGTAGGAGACATGCCGGAACGAATCGAGGTAGCGGCTCTTTGGCCAGTTGATGAGAACGCTGCCGTCGTCTCGCCGAGGTATGCGGGTGGGACCGTCGGGATGCTGCAGGGTGAATGCGGAGCGTGTTGCCTCGACCGTGCGAACATTCAAGAGCTCGTGAACGAGGGGAGTCACCAGCTGACCGTACACGGCGCTGCCGTCGGTCGCATACAGATCCGCACTGCGCGTAACACCATCGGCGTCGATCTTGTTGTTCGAGAAGCCGGCGTGTTCAGCCACATTTAAGAGGGGCGCGATCATGGGCACGGGCCGCCCCAATTCGGCAAGCGTGTCGGCGTCGGGCGCCCGCGTATCCAGCGCGAAGCGGTCGCGCAGACGCTCGCGAAGAGTCGTGGGCGAGCGTGATGATGATTCTGCGTTCGTCTCGGAATACGTATCAGTCATGGCGAAGGTGAGCGTGACACTAGCGTTTGCCGCAACGGCGTTCGCGAGGGCCTGATCATTGTCCACTTGGGTCTGCCGAATACCCGAAACAAGATCACGGCGACTCCGGTCGATTTGCTGCAGGAGGTCACCGAGGAGCGGTGTCGCCGCCTCGAGCGGCAAGCGCCCGTCATTCATGGCTTGCTGTAGCTGATCGAGATTCTGCGAGAGCGAACTGAGACGGCTATCCACCCGAGCGGCCAAGCTGCCGTCGACCGCGTCGGTGTCCACCGTGACAGGGCTCTCGTCCGAGTAGTCGAGGTCCAAAACAACGGACTCCGGACCGAATTCCGAGATCAACCAGAGCCCTTCACCGAGAACGCTGCGCCGCCACGGCCACTCTCCCTGCCGCCGGACGGCGGCATCATCAATGTCTAACAGGACGATCCGCTCATCCTCTTCTACAGCCGGACGCAGACCTAACAATAGATCATAGAGGCGCGCGTCACCGGTGCGAAAAGCGGGTGCGTAGGCGAGCGCAGCGAAAACCCCACCAATGATGATCGAAACCACCAGGTTGAAATACCAGGGTGTTGGAAATAGGCGAGAAAGTCGACGATTGGACTCAGAATTTGCATTCATTCCGTGGCAGAGTATATTGCAGGTATATGGAATCGACCAGCTTGGTACGGAACCAGCGTAGAAATCACCTCAAGGCTTCGCGCGCACACCGTGGGACGGCGAGCAGACACCGAATTACGTCGCGTAAGATGCGCTTCGCCGGCGTAGCATTAATGCTGCTCCTCCTGCTGTGTGTGCTCCCCGTCGCTCTTTCGGCTGAAGACCAAATGCTCGAGAGCGACATTCTCGATCGAGTTCGCACCGGGGTCACCGTCACGTATGCGGACGGGAGCCGCGCAGCCCTCGCCGCCGCGGGTCGCTTGGATCTATCCGCGGGGAGCGCCACCGAATCACGGGATCGCGCCGAGGAGGAGTTGCCGCTTCGCCGCACACAGCTCAACGACGCCGTGACCGCCTCTGAGTTCGCCTTCTTCGTCGTGGAAGCCTTCAACGTGCCGACGGGACTCATGTACCGGCTCTTCCCCTCCCCGCGCTACGCGCTCCGGGAGTTACGCTTCCGTGATCTCATGGCGACGGAGCTCGAGTCTCAAGAGCTCATCGATGGGCGAAGCGCATTGACGGTCCTATCGCGGACCCGCGCATGGATGGCTGAGAGAGGTGAGATATGATGCACTGCCGCCGACAACATGCAAACGGCCCGAGTCGTCTCCGGCCGCTTAGCGGCCTCTTCGCCGTACTGTTAGCAAGCATTGGGATCGTGGGAATTGGAACCAGCGTCGCTTCAGCGCAGGAGCTGGATTTCGAGCTATCCAACAGCAGCGCCTTCTCGGCGCCACAACGGCTCGACCAGATGAACCGGCTGTCCGGAAGCTTTCGCTGGGACCTCGGCCCTCGCCTTCGTGTGCGGGCCGGCGGCTTCATTGCCCTGTCGGGTACGCTGGAAAGTGGTTCCGACTTCTTCTCGGATAGGCCGATTGACGGTGACCTGACCGCATTGCTCCTGCGTGGCGAGTATCCAGTCAGTAGCCCGGACACCGCAGGCCGGGACGGCGCCGCGGACGATCTCGACCAAAGCAGTGCCCCGAGCCAAAGCCCCTTTCGACCCGGAGCTGTCGTAGGTTTCGAAATCGGACGACAGCCTGCTTCGGAGTTCTCGGGCTTCGTCATGGACACCCGAGTCGACGGAGCTTCAGTCAGCTATACAAACGCCGTGGTGGACGCGGAGATCCTCGCCGGGTACACCGGACTGCGGCTACGGAACGCCTCACGCCTCAACGTGTCGCCCAGTGAAGCGGCGGACTCAGATAAGCCCTTCGCCGCGTCGCGAGGAATCGGCCAAGTCAGCGTAGCATTTCCCGAGCTTATCTCCCGGCAAAGTCTACTCTTCACGGGTATCGGCCAGTACGACCTCGCCGAGTTGCCCAGCGCGCAGGCCGCGCAAGAAGGCGCGAAGCGGTATCACGCACTGCACTTAGGTACGGGCGTCACCGGCCCGCTTTCCACCCGGCTGTTCTACACGGTCTTCGGCTTCTACCAGCGCCCGTGGTTTGGTGATGCGGAAGACGGCGGTACATCGGGAAACGCCGCGGCCGCCGGCGGCAGCCTGCGGCTCTATCTCGAGGAGTTTGCCTACTCAACGCTTCAAGCTCGGCTTGGATACGCAAGCGGCGCGGCGGGCCAAGACAGCAGAACCGCCTTGCCTCAGTCCGGATCGAGCGGCGGGCGAGCGGTTTTCGTCCCGATTACGGATCCGACTATCACTCCGCTCCTACCCGTGGCGTTCTCCAACATCTGGTTGGCGGAAGCGCGCTATTCATTTCGGCCCTTCGCCCCGGCGTACCCAAGCAACACGGGCAGCGAGGTGGAATTCTTAGTCCAAGGCGTCGGCCGTCCATCTGAGGGGGCGGGCACTCTTGCGGGTTTAGATCCCGAAACGCCGCCCGCGTACCTGGGCACGCTTGCCGGGGCGTCGCTTCAGTACCGTCCTACGTCCGACCTCAACGTCGCCTTGGATGCCGGCTTGTACTGGCCGTCCACGGCGGCGGTGGGCGCCGGGGCAGCATCAGCCGACGGGCCGGCGTTTCGAGGGGCCGTGGAGGCACGCTTGCGCTTATAGGGCGTGTAAGGGAGGCGGTCGCGCGTGCCGAACCGCAATTCGGCACAGTGGCGACTGCGCAAGAACATTCGGATAGAAGACCGGGCCATGAATCTACACAAAGAGACGGCCCGGATACGGATCACATGGAACATGCATAGGAGGCATGATATGAGCAAGATACATATTTCCACCGATACAAGACGGTTTAATGCACCACGTCTAGGACGTGGGCTTCTCCGTGCCGCTGGTATGCTGGTTTTGTTGACGGTGGCAACGTTCACCGTCTCCGCCGCTGAACAAGCTGAGGTTACGGAGGTCTCGGGCCTGGTCCGCATCCACGACGCCGACGGCTCCTGGGTACGGGCGGAACCGGGTGATAGCCTTACACCGAATATGGCGATCTCCACAGGCTTCAACGGCAGCGCAGTGCTCGCCATTGGAGCATCTCGGGTGACGGTCGACTCGGTGTCCCACGTCACCGTTGCCGACTTGGCGCAGGACGCCGAGAAGCAGGACACCACCATGGACATCTCCTTCGGACGCGTCCGATCCGAAGTCAAGAGCACGGATAATCGGGAAACCAACTTCGAAGTCCGAAGCGCAGTCTCGACGGCTAGCGTAAAGGGCACCGACTTCGTCTACGATGGAAGTCTTCTCACGGTCTTTGAAGGCAATGTCTCGCTGCAAAACCGCATTGGCCAAAGCCACAGCGTCCGCGCCGGGCAGCGAAGCCGCGCGTACGGCTACGAAACTATTGAATCCGTAGAGGCCTACTTCCGCGACGTCGCGGACCTCGGTTCCTGAGACTGCTTCCGCGGGCCCGCTTGAGCCGGCTCCCCGGCTCAAGCGTCGGCCCTATTCTTTCGACATTGCATTCATACGAGATAGAAGCGCTTTGGCGTGCTCCCGGAATTGCTCTTCGCTTCCATCCGCAAGGGGCCCGGAGACTTCCACCACACGTCCGGAAAGCCACTGCGGATACACATCTTTAATTCCATGAACCCGTGAGAGGTGCCGCCGAAAGCGTTCCCCCCATTTTCTTGCCCAGTTAAGCGGAAGACCATGAGTCAGGAAAACGGCGGCGTGGGTAATGCCGGTGCCTCTACGACTCAACTCTCGCGACAACTGCTTGATCCAGCGCTTGGACGGCGGGCTCGTAACGAACTTCCGGATGGCGGCTCCGACCAGCAACAGATCCGGCGGCCGCGCGGCCACTGTATCAGGAGACACAACATGGCCGGCCGTTTGGGACGAGTCGGCCTGCAATTCCACACGGCCCACATCGACCTCCGCACCCGCTTGCACAAACGCTTCCTTCATGACCTCGGCAAGACGCTCGCCGTTTCCGGCGTGCGAATCATGCACGATAACGACTTTCATGGCTCTACTCCCCTCTGCGACGTTGGTGATATCTTACGCCCACTGCGGTTCAGCGTGGAAGTCCGAGAATACGCCGTAGTCGCAGTCAACAGCCCCCTCAAACGCAAGCGACCTTTTTTGCTATACTGAGCTCAATGGCAAAGACAAGCGACGACAAGAAAATCATCTATACCATGCACAGCGTCACCAAGGTGCGCGGTTCCAAGGCCATCCTCAAGGATGTCGGCATTTCCTACTTCTACGGGGCAAAGATCGGCGTGATCGGGCTCAACGGTGCGGGGAAGTCGACGCTCATGCGGATCCTGGCGTTCGAGGACAAGGACTTCGA
>CAYFQV010000020.1:0-9268 GCA_964345195.1 uncultured Spirochaetaceae bacterium | reverse complement strand
GTGCGGGGAAGTCGACGCTCATGCGGATCCTGGCGTTCGAGGACAAGGACTTCGACGGCGAGGTCTCGGTTTCCCCGGGATATACGGTCGGCCACCTGCATCAGGAGCCGCAGCTCACTCCCGGCAAGACCGTAAAGGAGACGGTGGCCGAGGGAGTCAAAGAGCTTACCGACCTTCTGGAGGAGTTCGACAAGGTAAGCGAGGCTTACGGCGACCCGGACGCCGACTACGAGGCCCTGGGTGAGAAGCAGGCGGAGCTGCAGGACAAGATCGATGCCGCCGGCGGCTGGGATCTGGACGCCCGACTGGATATGGCCATGGAAGCGCTGCGCTGTCCGCCCGGAGACAGCTCCGTGGACGTGCTGTCCGGGGGTGAGCGCCGACGCGTTGCCTTGGTGCGGCTTCTCCTGCGGCAACCCGACATCCTCCTCTTGGACGAGCCCACCAACCATCTGGATGCGGAGTCGGTAGCATGGCTGGAGAATCATCTCCGGGAATACGCCGGCACGGTGATCGCGGTCACGCACGACCGCTACTTCCTGGACAACATTGCCGGTTGGATTCTGGAGCTCGACCGTGGCGAAGGCATTCCGTGGAAGGGGAACTACTCCTCCTGGCTCGAACAGAAGCAGCAGCAGCTGGCCCGAGAAGAGAAGGGTGAGAGCAAGCGACGCAAGACCCTCGAGCGCGAGCTCGAGTGGATTCGGATGACGCCGAAAGGGCGCCACGCCAAGAGCAAAGAGCACATCAAGCGCTACAACGAGCTGCTGTCACAAGGATCGCAGCCGCGACAGAAGACCGCGGACCTCACCATTCCGCCGGGACCGCGCCTCGGCGACGTCGTGGTGGAAGCGGATGGACTCACGAAAGCCTACGGCGAGAAGCTCCTCTACAAGAACCTCGACTTTCAGGTACCCCCCGGGGCGGTAGTCGGCATTGTCGGACCCAACGGCGCAGGTAAGACCACCCTCTTCCGATTGATAAGCGGTCACGAGGAACCGACGGAGGGTTCGGTCGGCGTCGGGGACACGGTACACCTGGCGTGGGCGGATCAGATGCGGGAGACTCTCGACGGTGAGAAGTCCGTGTGGGAGCAGTTGTCGGGAGGCCACGACACGATCCGTCTCGGTGGAGCAGACGGGACCGGCGTGCGAGAAATAAACTCTCGAGCGTTCTGCACCTGGTTCGGTTTCAATGGGCCTGATCAACAGAAGAAGGTGAAGGATCTCTCAGGGGGCGAGCGAAACCGCATCAATCTGGCCATGATGATTCTTAAAGGCGGCAATCTACTCCTCATGGACGAGCCCACCAACGACCTGGACGTCAACACCCTGCGGGCGCTGGAGGACGCGATCGACGAGTTCGCCGGCTCAATCATGGTCATCAGCCACGATCGATGGTTTCTCGACCGCGTTTGCACGCACCTCATTGCCTTCGAAGACGACGGCGTTTTCTGGTACGACGGCAACTGGAGCGAGTACGAAGAGCACCGTCGACAGAGGTACGGGGCCTCCGCGGACCGACCGCATCGCTACGTGCACCGGAGTCTGACGCGCTAATCCGCCGCTGCTAGTCTACCAGACTCAAGCCGATCCGCTTACGCTCGGTATCAAGCTCAACGACCGTAACGGTGAGCTGTTGATTGACGCGGACCAGCTCCCGCGGGTCGGACACGAAGCGTTCGGCGAGCTTACTGACGTGGATGAGGCCGTCTCTGTGCACACCAATGTCCACGAAGGCGCCGAAGTTGGTGACGTTCGTCACGACCCCGGGCAGACGCATTCCCTCACGCAGATCGGCAATGTCGTGCACATCCTCGCTGAATGCGAACACTTCGAAGGGCGGCCGAGGGTCGCGCCCGGGATGGCGCAGCTCCGCGAGGATGTCCTCGAGCGTAGCCCGGCTGGTGGCTTCATCGACATATTTCTGAAGGTTTATGCGTACGATCAACTCTTCGTTGCCGATCAACTCGCCGATCTCGGCGCCGAGATCCCGAGCCATGGTCTCCACCAGCGGGTAACGCTCGGGATGGACGCCGGAGGCATCCAGCGGATGGGCGGCCTCGCCCGTGGCGGAGGATCGCACTCGCAGGAAGCCCGCCGCTTGTTCAAAGCTCTTCTGCCCGAGCCCGGGAACACTGTGGAGCTCCGCCCGTGCGGCGAAGCCACCGTGCTCGTGCCGGTAGCTCGGAATCGCCGTCGCAATCCGCGCTGAGATGCCCGAGACGTACTGGAGCAGGTGAGGGCTTGCGGTGTTGAGATCGACTCCGACGGCGTTTACGCAGGAGACGACGGTATCCCGAAGCTTCCTGTCGAGAAGCTTTTGGTCGAGATCGTGCTGATATTGCCCGACACCGATCGACTTGGGATCTATCTTGACGAGCTCGGCCAGGGGATCCATGAGCCTCCTGCCAATGGAGACAGCACCGCGGACGGTGAGGTCCTGATCGGGAAACTCCGCCCGAGCAGCCGGAGACGCGGAGTAGACGGATGCTCCGGCTTCGTTCACGGTGATGACCGACACACCGTCGGCGCGCTCGGAGGATTCAGCGGCGAGCGTCTCCTTGAGAAATGCAGCGGCCTCGCGGCCACCGGTGCCGTTACCGACTGCTATTACCGCACTGCCGTAGTCCGCGATCATTGCCCGGATTCGCCGAGCCGCCTCGACGCGCTTGTTGTGGGGCTCGAGGGGATAGATCGCTTCATGGTGCAGAAGCTCTCCATGCCGGTCGAGGCACACCACCTTGCAGCCGGTTCGAAATCCCGGATCTACAGCCAGCACCGGCCGCTCCCCAAGAGCTGCGGCAAGTAGCAGCTCCTGTAGGTTCTGAGCGAATACGGTCGCGGCGGTTTCATCCGCCGCGCCTTTAAGATCTGCTTTTGCCTCTGTCTCGAGAGAGGGAGCAAGCAGCCGCTTGTAGGAATCCTCACAGGCCTGCGCGATCTGCTTGTGCACCGCGGCGCCATTAGCCGCAGGGTCGCCGGCGCCGCTCGCTGAATCGCCTGCAGCTGCCCTGCGAGCTCGCGCGGGCCTGGGCAACCAGTGCTGCGTCACGAGCTCGAGTGCGCGCTCCTCCGGCGCTAAGACATGCACGGTAAGCACACCTTCCCGCTCTCCGCGAAAGACGGCCAGGATACGGTGGGACGGCGCCTTCTTCGCCGTTTCACGCCGGTCGAAGTAGTCTCGGTACAGCTCTGCAGCGTCGTCGCCTCCGGAGCCGGCCTTGGACTCCGTCTGTGCAGCCTTGCTGCGTCTCGGCGCCCGGCGCGAAGAGAGCTCAGCCCGGGCTCGAAAGAGCTCGCGAAGCTCAGCTCGAAGCGCCGCGTCCTCACTGATCCACTCCGCAATGATATCCCGCGCGCCGGCAAGGGCCGTTTCCCCGTCGGTGACCTCCTTGGCGGCATCGACATACTTGCGGGCCGCAGTCAGTGGATCCACATGTGCCTGGCCGCCGTCGGCGACGGTGAGGAGCCAAGAGGCCAGTGGCTCGAGCCCGCGGTCTCTCGCTTTCGACGCACGTGTCCGCCGCTTCGGGCGGAAGGGGAGGTAGATGTCTTCGAGGGCGGACTTCGTCCGCGCCCCTTCCAGGCGTTCGGCCAAGTCATTGGTCAGAAGGCCGCGCTCGGTCAGGGAGTCGAGCATGGAGCGGCGGCGCGTATCCAACTCGACAAGCTCCTGCATGCGGTCTCTCAGACGGCGCAGCTGCTCTTCGTCGAGTCCGCCGGTTTGCTCCTTTCGATACCGCGCAATAAAGGGGATACCGGCACCCTCCTCGAAGAGGGCGGCGGCGCCGGTAATGTGGGCATGGGGAAGGCCAAGATCGGCCGCAATGGTGGAAAGCTGTTTCTGTGTCATGGCTGTTGGAGGAGCATTGTACAGCCCGATCGCGCCGGCGGAAAGCCGTTCCGCGGGTCGAGAACAGCCGTTGAAGAGCGTGATGGTAACACCGTGGTCACCATACTCTTCCTATCGCACTATGGGCGGCGGCTAGACCCGGCGCGGATGCCCGCTCGTCGTCGCTGGGCCGAGTAAGCCGTCAACAAGAAAGGTGTTCACGGCTCCCGCACCGCTCCTACAGATCGGCCGCCGCGGCTGAAGGGTGTCCTGTATGTACAGGCCGGCGGTAGACAGAGCCGCATGTTCATCTACCAGTTTTCGCAAGAATTCCCGAATCAACTCCGCCCGCGCACTGAAATCGTGACATTGGATGTGTATATGCGACAGGGGATTGCCATACTGAACGATCCGCACCCAGCCTTTTTTGAGGGCGAGATTTATGAGTTCTTCCAGGGCGGACCCGTCTACGGAACCGTAATGCCGATACGTGGCAATGACCAGCCGGTCATCCAGACCGAAGCGTCGCGGAAAGCGCCGTATGGCCTCTGCCCGCGGATCATTGGCAATGAGCCACGTCTTTGGCGACAGCCAGTAGATCTGTTCGATTCTCTCGTGGTTGTTGAGCTCGAGATCCATGCGCGTGTGTCGGTCGTCGACGACTCCAGCTCGTCGTACGCGGCGGATCGATACACCGAGCCGTCACACGACCGTCTCCTCCCATCTAAATACTTTTGCATACACGGAAGCAAGAAACGTGCCGAGACCCGCGGAGGCCCATGGAGACCCGCGGAGAGAGGGGAAAATGTGAGGCGACCGAGCTCGAGCAAGTCACTGGTCTCGGCCAGGGCTCGGTGCCGCCGAGGGCCCGGCGAGGGACCGGCGCCTCACACCTCACTACAACCGAAGCAAAGCGCTAAGCTCCGCTAACCGCAGAACTGCGCCATGGTGGGGCCCGACACTCCGGGATCGAGGGCAAAGAGACTGCCGGCGAGAGGCTGCTCGACCAGGGTGTCCGACGAGAGACCTGCACTCGCCGTCGTTACGTAGAGAGTTCTGCGTGCGGTGCCGCCGAAGGCGCAGGAGGTAACCCGGGAGACCGGGAGCTCGTAGACCGCCAAGAGCTCTCCGCTTTGGGGGTCCCAGTGCGTAATGGCTGCGCCGTCCCACATGGCGATCCACAGATGCCCGTTCTCGTCTATCGTCATTCCGTCGGGCGAGCCGAGCTCGGTGTCAACCTGAATGGCCGCTCGGCGATTCTCGATCGACCCGGTCGTGGGATCGAAATCGAAGGTATCGACCCGCTGAGTGGGTGTATCGATGTAGTACATGCGCCGGGCCTGCGAATCCCAACACAGACCGTTGCTTATGCGGATGTCGGAGACTTCCCGCGTTACCTGCCGCTTACAATCAATTCGGTATAACGCACCCGCCGGACCCTCGGAATCAAAGCCCATGGTTCCCTGCCACAGTCTCCCCTGGGGATCGCACTTACCGTCGTTGGCCCGGGTGTTTTCGCGGTCGGCTTCCAGCGCGAGGAGTGGTGTTGTTTCGACATTCGGCCGGATAGGAAGTGTTCGTCGTTCGGCTTCGCCGGTCCCGGTAAGCCGCGGCGGCGGGTCGGCAGCGGCTTCATGCCCAGCCTCTTCGTGCCCCCAGTCGGGATCCACATGAACAAGCCCCGTCGGCAGCGCCGCCACAAGTCCTCCGGACGCACGGGGAACCACCGTTCCGCATGGTGCCCCGAGAGCTACCGCCCGATCTAGCGCCGAATCAGCGCCGGAGGCGGAATGGTAGCGGTGGATCTCGCCACGGAGAATGTCGATCCAGTACAGCACCCCGGCATGGTCGTCCCAGAACGCCCCTTCACCCAGCTCGCTGCGCGTCTCGAGGACACAGCGCCATGCATTTACAATGCGCTCCATGTGAAGCTCCTCGTAAGGCAGATCGCTTAGCTCACCTCAATCTACAGGTTTATCACGTGTCGGAGGAAGCGGCCTCCTGGGCGCCCCCAGCCTCATCCGGATAGCGCTGCAGGTAGAAGTCGATCACGAGCTGCATGTGAGCCTCCATGGCTCTCGCCGAGCGCTCGGAGTCGCCGGCCCGTACGGCATCCACGATCTCCATGTGCTGCTCGAGTAGTCTTCCCGGCTCCAACCCGGCCTCGAGGATCACCCGCCGCCCAAAGCGGACCGAGTGCTCGAGCAGGTCGGTGACGAACTTGGCGGCCGACATGAGTACGGCGTTTCCGGTAACCCGAAACAACGTCTCATGGAGCTCAATATCGGTTGCGACTTCCTGCTCACGATCCGCGTTGCCGTGGGCCGTACGCATGCGCTCCTTGACCGACTGAAGCTGCTCTTTTCCGTCGGCCGTAATGTTCGCGGCGGCCAAGCGCGCGGCCCTCGTCTCGAGGAGGTAGCGTAACTCTACCAGCTCAATGGCCAAGCCGCCGCGCTTGAAGAAGATCGGCGAAAGCATGTTGAGGAAGCGTCCGATATTCAGGTCGGTTACGACCGACCCGCCGCCGGGCTTACGCTCGAGCAGACCCATGGTCTCCATGACGCGCAAGGCTTCCCGCATGGATGCCCGGCTGACGCCGAACTGCTCGGCGAGCTCCCGCTCGGGGGGCAGCTTCTCACCAACCTTTATCTCGTCCTCGCGGATCATCTCGATGATCTGCTCCATGACGGCTTGATAGATGCGTTTTGTCTGGACGGGCTTTATTTCCATAGTGGGGGTCGCTTTCGACTCCGGGGAGTATACAAGCCCGGTGCAAGACGGTACAAGCGGCGGCGATCATGATCCGTGAGCCGGAGCGGACGCCCGCTGCCGAACTCACGGATCACACCGCCTCTTCAGAATGTGCTGAGGATGTGCTCAGGGTGATACTGCGATGAAGCCGGCATACACGAAGATCGCGAAGAAGGCCGCTACACCGAGTCCATATACGACCATTGGGATCGCGTTGCGGCGGATGAGCGTTCCCTCCGCGCCGGGCGTTCCGACGGTGGCGCAAACCGCAACAACGTTGTTCACGCAGGTCATGTTACCAACGGCACCGCCAATGTTCTGCATGGCAACAACGAGAGCGGTGGAGAAGCCGAGCGTCTGCGCCGTCTCGTACTGTAGGGATGAAAACAGGATGTTCGACACCGTGTTGGAACCGGACATGAAGGATCCCAGCACGCCGATGAACGGCGATACGATCGGATAGACGCTTCCGGCAAGACCGGCAATGCCCTGGGCCATAACACTCATCATACTGTCGAGGTCCGCCCCGTTTGTGCCGGACTTCAGCAGAATCTGCACCATGGCCACACCGAAGAACAGAGCGATCGCAGCCCCGGTAATCTGCTTGAAGCTGTCCCGCACCGCCACTTTGATCTTTTCTCCGCTCATGCCGTGCATCCACCACGTAATGGCGGCAACCAGCATGAAGGGAATGGTTCCCGGCAGATAGAGAATAGGCAGGGTGTAGGTGAGCCCCTCGACGCCGAGGATATTCGGTACCGTTATCGTGACGCTTTGGAGCAGCGACTTCAGCCCGAGCGCCGGAATGCGGGTAAGAATGAGAATAATGGCGATCAAGATATAGGGCATCCAGGCCCGCACCATGGACATGTTGGACTGCGCCGTGGTTCCGGTATCGATCGTGGAGCGCCACTTGTCCTCCCAGGTCGACTGATCACCGAAGTCCCACACACTCTTCGGCGTCAGGAAACCGCGCCGCGCTGCGAAGACAATGATCGGTAGGCCAATGAGACCGGCCAGCAGAGACGGCAGCTCCGGTCCCAAGAAGCTCGCAATCAAGACGTGGGGAATCGTAAAGACGAGTCCGGCGAAGATTGCGAAGGGGGCCGCCTGGAGAGCCGGCTTGAAGGAGCGATTGGGCCCGAAGAACTTGGTCAACATCAACAAGCCGATGAACGGGATGAAGGTACCGACCGCCATGTGCCCCAGGGCACTCCACTGGGTGATGGCCGCCTGAAAAGCCGCCGCGGATATGCCGCCGTCCGCCAGAAGCGGCTCGAGAGTACTCATGGCCCCGAAAACCGGAGTCCCAACTGCGCCGAAACTCACGGGCGTCGAGTTGAAGATCAGCGCAATCATGGCCGCCGCGAGGGGCGGGAATCCCAGACCGATCATGAGCGGCGCGGCAATCGCCGCGGGAGTTCCGAACCCCGCCGCACCTTCGAGAATAGCCTCGAACATCCAGCCTATGATGATCACCTGGACGCGCTTGTCCTTCGAGATCCCGTGAAATCCGCGGTTTATCGCCGCCATTCCACCGGACTGCTTGAGCGTGTTCAGGATCAAGATGGCTCCGAGGATGATAATGAGGACATCCAAGGCGCTGAGCACTCCGAAGATCGAGTCCGCCAGGACCGTCACCACATCCACGCGCCATACGAATAGCGCCGTAAGGGCTGCTATGAGCCATGCGAAGGGCAAGGCTCGCTTCGCGGGCCAGTTGAATCCAGCCATGACGACCACCGTGAAGAGGATGGGTATGGCTGCAACGAGAGCAAGAACACCAATACTCGCGTTCATAACAGTTATCTCCTTTTCTGGACTACTCGAGTCCTGGATTACTCGAGATCGAAGATCTTGCCGGGATTCATGATGTTGTTTGGATCCCAGGCCTTCTTAATACCTCGCATCAGCGAGAGCTCCACCGGATCAATGAGCTCACTGAGGTAGCCTTTTCGCTTGATACCGATTCCGTGCTCCCCGGAGATCTTGCCCCCCAGCTTGACGGTTATCTGGTACAGCTCCCCTAGGATCTTGGGCTCGATCTCGTGCCACTTCTCCATACTATGCTCGGGATTCTTCACCAAGGTGGCGTGAAGGTTCCCGTCGCCGGCATGACCGTAGGTCGGGATCTTGGTATCGTACTTCTTCGAGAGCCGCTCCACCTCCGGAATGATCTCGGGAATGCTCGCGTATGGAACGACGATGTCTTCGAGACTCTGCACCGGGCTGTAAACCTTGAAAGCCTCGGCAATGTTTCGCCGGACGCTCCAGACCCGCTCCTGGGTCGTCGTGTTGTCGGCGACGTAGACCTCGAGCGCCCCGTTATCCATGAGCACGTCGCCGGTCGCCTCCAAATCATCCGCAACCTTCTCGGGATCGGGGCCGTCGATCTCGATGAGCAGCATGGCGCCGGCATCTTGGTAGGGAAGATTCTCGTTGAGATACTCGCATGCGGTCTGCACCGAGCTCCGATCCATGAACTCAATGCTCGTCGGAACGAGCCCCTGCCCCATCAGAATCGGCACGGTATTGATAGCCGAGGACGGAGAATCAAAGAGGCACAGCAGGTCGCCCTTGGCCTTGGGAAGGCCGATGAGCTTCACGATCGCTTTGGTGACGATGCCGAGGGTACCCTCGGACCCGATCACGAGCTGTTTGAGATCGTAGCCGCTTACGT
>CAYFQV010000019.1:23990-33255 GCA_964345195.1 uncultured Spirochaetaceae bacterium | reverse complement strand
GACCTCTGTGAATTCAAATCAACAAGCTTCAAGATACCTTACGGAGGCGTGGATGATCATAGAACAACCCGTAGATCGACGGAATCAAAATCAAGGTCGATATTGTCGAAAAAATCAGCCCGAAGGTGATGGTGGCGGCCATGGGCCCCCAGACCACCGAGTACCCGCCGAGTCCGAGAGCCGTGGGCAAGAGCCCGGCAACCGTCGTAAGCGAGGTCAAAAGGACCGGCCGAACCCGCGTCTGCACGGCCCGCTGCACCGCCTCACGATGCGGCACACCCTCCTTCCGTAAATCGTTTATGAAGCTCATCAACACAATGGCGTCGTTCACCGCGATCCCGACTAAGGCGATCCCGGCGTAGATGACCGTCGTCGACAAAGGCGTCCCGGAGATGACGAGGAAGAGCACAACCCCGACGAACGCGAAGGGAATCGTGAACAGAATCAGGATCGGCTGAGTGTAACTCTTGAACTGAGTCGCGAGTATCGTGTAGATGAGAAAAATCCCGATCAGGAATACCCGGACAATATCCAAAAGCAGATCGGTGAACTGCGCGAACTCGCCACCCACATTGAGCTCAACGTCGGAGTACTGCGGGCCGATCTGCTCGCCGAAGAGCGTCTCTATCTCTTCGTTCATGGCCTGTAGGTCGGTGGCGTCGCTCGCATCGGCCTCTATCTGTACCTCTCGCTTCCCGTCGAGTCGCTGGATGGACGCGAAGGACTGCGCTTCACCAATGGAAGCAACTGTACCAAACGGAATCTGCTCTCCGGAAGGCGCGGGTATCTTCAGGTTCATCAGATCGGAGAGCTCGAGCGTTTGTGCACGGTCATAACGAACGACGACATCTGTCTGCTGGTTTTCGGCAAAGAGGGTCGTCGCCGTAATGCCGTCGAAGCTGGCGCGGATAAACGAGCCGATCTGCTGCGTGCTCAAACCGTACTTTGCGGCGGTATCTTCATCTACGCGAACCTGCAGCTCCGGCGTTCCGTTTTCCAGGTTGTCTCGAACGTTGAACACACCCTCGCTACTATCGAGCCGGCGTTTGATCATACCGGAGGCCGCGGTTAGCTGCTCGTAATCGTCACCGAAGAGGCGAAACACCAGCGGCGGGTCGGTGGGTGGCCCGTTCTGTTGCTTCCGAAATCGTACCTCTTCCGGGCCCGCAATATCCGCGACCATGGCATCGACTTCCTGTATTATCTCCTCTATGCTTCGCTCCCGGCCTTGGTCGGTCTCCAGGAGGTCCACGGTGATCTGCGCTACGTTGGGCTGCCGAGTGTTACCGGTCTGCCCGGACGTGAAGCCGATAGCGGTATCAATACCCGCAACTTCACCGTTACCTAGCATCGGCAGTAGCCGAGACTCGAAGCGCGCGGTGGTCGCCGCGGTTTGATCTATGGGAGTGCCGGGCGGCATCTCGATCTCAATGAAGAAGAGGGAAAAATCCTCTGCGTCGAACAGATCCGCCTGAATCCGCGGGACCAAGGAAAACACTCCCGCGGACGCAATGATTGCCAGCGCGAATGCGACTCCCCGGAAGCGATAGACCGGCGAAATCACTCGTTTCATGCCCCCGAGAAGCCGTTGAAACAAGCCGGTCTTGCTGCCGGCACGATTGCCGCCGGGCCAGTCGGCGTAGTGGGACGGCAGAAAGAAGCCCGCTTCAAAGTTGGAGGCGATCAAGGCGACTGCGACGGTGATCGGTACAATGGACAGAAACTCACCAATGACACCGGGCAGAAAGGTGAGCGGCAGAAACGCCGCCACGGTGGTGGCTGTAGCGGCAATGACGGGCCCCAGGACTTGGTCGACGCCCTGTATCGCCGCATCTCGGCGGCTCAAGCCCTCCTGCTGGAGTCGGTAGCTGTTCTCTACGATCACGATCGCGTGGTCAACCAAGAGCCCCAGAACCAGCACGAGCCCGAAGAGCGTGTTGCTGTTTAGGGTTGCCCCGAGCGCCTCGAGAACGATGAAGGTAATGGCGAAGCTGATCGGAATGCCGATTGCCGTCAGCACGGCGTTACGAAAACCAACGAACAGCAACAACACCACTACCACGAGGGCCAGACCGAGCAACGCGTTGGTAATCAGCACGTTCAGGCTGTCTCGAATCTGAATGGTTGAATCGTTGAGAAAGGACAGCTCGACCCCTTCGGGAAGCTCGGATCGCGCCTCCTCGACGACTTGACGGGCGGTGTTCACGATGTCCGTCGAGCTTCCTCCGGGAACTTTGGCAATTTCCAGGGAGATGGACTGTTGCCCGTTATAGCGGGCGTAAACACCGTCATCCGCAAAGCCCCGGCTAATCGTTGCAATGTCGCCGAGTCGAACAACGCCGCCGCCACGGGAGCGAACGACGGTACGCTCGAGATTTCGGTAGTCCTCGACCTCGCCGACGGTTCGAAGGAGGTACTGCCGGGATCCCGCTTCGGCGGTTCCCGCCGGGATACTCACATTCCGACCGCGGATGCTCTGAACCACCGTGTTGATGCTGATACCAAGGTTCTCGAGTCGCGTTTGGTTCACGTTCACCAGCACCTGACGGTTTCGATCGCCGACCAGCGTGATCCCGGAAACGTCGGAAATTCGGCGAAGATCGGACTCGAGGCTCTCCGCCGCACTGTTGAGCCGACCATAGGGCACATTGCCCGACAGCACTACTTCGATGACCGGCAGGAAATCGTTGGTCGAGAAGTCGTCGATCGTCTCACGGCCGACGTCGTCCGGCAGGTCGACGTTGCGGAAGCGGTTGCGCGCCTCTTCGAGAAGCGCGTCAAATTCATCATTCGAGATACCTTGGTCGAACTCGAGGGTGACCACGGTGAGACCGTCTTGGACGGTAGAGCGAACGCCGCTCAAGCGGTCGAGGGTCTGCATTTCATCCTCAATGGGAACCGTGACACTTTCCTCGACATCCTCGGCGGCGACGCCCGGGTATGGAACGACAATGTTCACGAAGAAGAAGGGAATCTCGGAGAACTGCTCTTGCGGAAGCCGGTAGGCACTGAGGGCACCCAAGAGCAGAACCACAATCATAAGGATGTTGACGAGAACGGGATTTCTAACAGCAAGGCGACCAACTTTCATAGCAGATCCTCAGTGGTGCCGTTTACTTCGACCTGAATCGGCGTACCGTCTTCAATACGACTCAGGGCGGAGACAACAACGAGGTCACCCTCTTCGAGACCGGAGGTCACATTGGCTCGGTCGCCGAGCCGTTCAGCAACCTCAACCGCCCTGCGACGCGCCCGCCCTTGCTCTACGCGATAGACGAAGTCTCCCTCAGGTGAAGAAACAATGGCGCCGGCGGGCACGAGCAGAGCATCCGGAACGTTGCTCGGTTCAATGCGCACTTGGGCGGTCATGCCCGCTCGAACCTCGGCACCGCACTCACCCGTCCACCGCACAATCGTCGAGAAGCCGCCGGTGGCGGGATCGCTGCCCGCAGCAATCGCGCTAACCACCCCGTCGTAGAGCGAATCCGGACAGCCCGCTACTTGAATCTGAGCCGACGCACCCTCTTCGAGGTACAGCACCTGCCGCTCGCCGACCGTTACGCTCACCTCCATACGCGAGGTATCGATAATGCGAGCGACCTGTGTTCCGCGGCCGAGGAAGTTACCGGTATCGATACCCCGTCCCTTGGAAGCAATGCTACCGGGGAAAGGAGCCTCAATGCTTCGGTCGTCGAAAGCCTTTTGTGCTTGCTGATACGCCGCCTCGGCGCCCCGGGCGGCGGCCTCGGCGCGACTGAGTTGCACTTCCGAGGCGTTTCCCTGCTCGTAGAGACGCTGCGTCGTCTCGAGCTCGAGTTGAGCACTGCGCACCTGCGCTGCGGCCTGCTCCATGTTGAGGCGCTGGATACTGCTGTCGAGGGCGACCAGCACCTGTCCCTCCTCGACGGCGTCTCCGAGGCCGAAGTTGACCGACTGCATGATTCCTTGGGTCTCGGAGACGACAAGCGCCTCTCGAGTCCCGGAGATCGTGCCCGAGGTGCGGATCGGATCGATAAAGGGGCCGCGGCTGACCTCTACGGCCTCAACCGCGAGCGGCTGCGTGACCTCTCCATTGGACGGAGCGGCACCACCCTGGGCGGATGCCCCGCTCTCCTCCGCCTGCGAGCCTTGCGCGGCGGCGGCTGATTCGTCGGCCGGGTTGCAAGCAATCAGCACACTCAATGATACAATAGCGGCAATGCCCAGCGCCGCTCGAACTCGTGTTTTCATCCTCTCCCTCCTCGTGCTCGGGAGAATCTAACAAGCGTTCGGTGCGCCGACAAGCGAAGTGGCGATTCTATGTACGGCCGTGATCACTAGTGGCGCCCCGGCATTACGCGGGGGCGCCGGCGAATGGAGCGTTCTTCTACTCGGAAATCTCCAGCGTGTAGAGGCCCTCGGAGTCTTCCCAATACCCGGACACGTAAACACGGTATGTGCCTGCTTCCGGCAGCTCCTGGAGAATCCGCGAGTCGGTGCCGCTGCCGTAGTCGTCGTTTTCGGCAATAACTGTTCCATCAGGTGCTTCGAGGGCCAAGCGAGTATCGAACTCGTCTGAACGCGCCTCAATTGTAAGCTCCTGGCCGGCTTCTCCTTCAAAAGCGTGCTCCGCCACGAGGCGGTCGTCGTCGTTACGGCGGGCGCTTTCGTCGCTAAGCTCGGCCTCTATCCGATCGATGACGGATACCTGCTCGCCCTCTTCGAACTCCACCGTGTAGGGTCCCATGCCGGCTCTAGAGAAGGAGGAAACGAGCAGCTCGTACGTGCCGGTGACCGGAGCTTGCATATCTATCAGCGAGTCGGTTCCGCCGGCACCGTCATCGTCTTCGAAACGGGATCCGTTCGGCGCTATCACGGTCAACAAGGTATCGAAGAATTGGGACTCCGCGGTCACGCGCAGTCGCCGCCCCTCTTGTGCCTCAAAGGTATAGCGCTGCGTTAATCGACCGTCCTGTTGGGAAGCTTCTTGATCGAGCACCGCCGTAAGCCGCTCCCCGTCCTCGAGCAGTTGGCCGTCCGACACCGACTGAACCCGCTCTTCACTCACGAAGTTGAGGATCGAGAGCTCGTACTTGCCTGAGGCGTCCGAGCCGAAGGAGCGGACGATAACCTCAACCGGTGCATCACCGGTGAAGGAGTAAAACAACTGGGAGTTCGTGCCGGCGCCGGGTGCATCGTCATTTTCGCGGACGGTTCCATCCGGAAGGCGCGTCTCGAGCACGGTGTCGAAGTCCGCGGAGCTCAGGCGAATCACGGCAAGGTCACCCGGAGAACCGCTAAGCGAGTAGGCGTCCGTGTTAGCGAACGGCGCCTCCTCATCGTCCAGAGTACCAATCAAGGTTTGACCGATCTCGATCTTTCGCGGGAGGGGGAGCTCCTCCACCGAGATGTCGTATCCGCCGGTCTGCTCTGCTGAATAGCTGGTCGCGCCGACCTGCAACACCTCCGGTCCCTCACTGGTGAAGGACACGCCCGCGTTCGAATCCTGGAAGTCATCGTTTTCGATAAGCCTTCCGCCGGCCCGTCGAACCAGAAGATAGGTGTCAACCTCCGCCGATGAGACCGATATGAAGACGCGCTTCTCTTCCTCGAGGCGCAGCGGATACCAATCCACGTAGCGTTGATCGGAGAGCTGTTCGTCGCTCCGTTCGAGAAGGCCACGACGAGTCTCGCCGACTGTAAGAGCATTGGGCGCGTCTTCGCGTCGAACCCGGAGGCTATAGCCGCCGGTGGCGTCGGCGGTCTGAGCCGAAACGCCGACCTCCACCGTCTGCCCGGCCGGCACGTAGGTGGATGCACTCGCGCTTCCCCGCGACCCTTGCGACTCACTGTCCGCCGCGTTCGGCAAGCGGATAAGGATCCGCGGCTCGAAATCAACGGATACCGCGTGGGCCAGCACGCGACCCGCAGGATCTACCGTCACACGGTACCAATCGATAGCGGCCTCGCTCTCGGCGACCTTTTCGTCGCCGCTTGCAAGCTCGCCGTCGGTTCGCAGTACCGTCTCTTGACCCGCGGCAATGCCGGGGCTGGTCACGAGCAGCGCCAGTATCAGCAAGCGCCGTATTGTCTTTTGTGCCTGTTTCATAGTCTTCCTCCACCTTTCCGCGGTGCCCACCTGTGGGGTATCTTATTCGGCGTGCAGGATTATGTGATTCAGGTTGAACACCTATACAAGTCATACACGAATGTGCGGGCGGTTGTCGATCTGTCCTTTGCAGTTAATGAAGCAAGCTGCTTCGGCTTTCTGGGCCCGAACGGCGCCGGCAAAACAACAATGATGAAGACACTCTACGGGCGCGCTACCCCGGACAAACGGGAGGATACGCGCATGCAGGTCTTCAACATTGATCCCCGTGAAGATGAGCTCCAGATCAAGACACATTCCGGGGTGGTCCCGCAGGAGGATAGCCTGGATGTGGAGCTGAACGTCGTCCAGAACCTGCGCATATTCTCCAAGCTCTACGGCATCCCCTGGTCCAAGGCGAGAGGACGCATTGACTATCTCCTCGACTTTATGGAGCTCGGAGAAAAACGCAAGGCGAAGGTCAAGGAGCTCTCCGGGGGCATGAAACGCCGCCTCATAATTGCCCGCGCCCTGCTCAACAATCCGTCGCTTCTGATTCTGGATGAGCCTACGACGGGCTTGGACCCGCAGGTCCGCCATTTGATCTGGGATAAGATCCGCGACCTAAAGCGAGAGGGCGTGACCATCCTCCTGACCACCCACTACATGGATGAGGCCTACCAGATGTCCGACCGCATTATCATCATGGACAAGGGCCGGAAAATCGTCGAGGGCGCGCCGCAGGCCCTGCTGGACGAGTACATGGAGCAACACGTCCTCGAGCTCCTCGACACAAGTACGGCCGAGCAGGCCGAAGCCGCCGCCGTGCGCGATCACATTCGCAAAGAAGGCTCGGAAACCCGCCTCCTCTACTACAGCAACGACTTGGACGTGCTGCGAAGCATGACCATGCAGCTATCTCCGGGGCAGTTCTACCTCCGCCAGGTAAACCTCGAAGACCTGTTTTTACGCACAACCGGGAGAACTTTGAATGAGCAGCAGTGAAGTAGAACCTTACGCCACCCCGACGCCGGCACAGGAGCGCGGCGACTCCCCGGCCCACCGACGGGAGCCGCATGGCTCGGGTCCGCCGCCACGGGCCGAGGCGCGGGAGCTAACGCCGGTGCGACCGTCTTTAGCGCACCGCATCTACAGCGTGTGGTACCGGCACGTCCGGGTATACTCGAAGAATCTGATTAGCAACTCCCTGCCGCCGTTCCTCGAACCGCTGATCTTCCTCGTTGGGCTCGGTCTCGGTTTGAGCCAATACGTCCCGGCAATGCAGGGAGTGCCGTACATAGAGTACTTGGCGTCCGGACTCATGATCACCGCGGCCATGTTCACCGCCGCCTTCGAGTGCAGCTTCGGGACCTACATTCGCCTGGAGTTCGACAAGGTATACGACGGGATGCTCGGCTCTCCCATCTCCGCGGATGACCTGCTCGTCGGCGAGATCCTCTGGGCGGGCACCAAAGGCTTCGTATTCACCCTGTCGGTGCTCATTGTAACCGCGGCGTTCGGGATCCTTCCCCTCGGTGCAACTCTCATTGCGCCGATTATCGGCTTCCTCACCGGAACCATGTTCGGCGTCATCGGCCTCTTGATCACATCCACGGTCGCGAACATCAACCAATTCAACTTCTTCTTCTCCGGCTTCATCTCCCCCATGTTCTTCTTCGCCGGCGTTGTGTTCCCCGTAGACAATCTGCCGCCGATCGTCCGCCCCATTAGCGAAATACTACCGCTAACTCATCCGGTCCGCGTCGTCCGCGGTTTCGCCATGGGCGAGCTGGAAGCGATCATGCTCTTCGATGTCGCCTACATGATCCTTGTAACCGTCGCAGTCGGCTGGTGGGCCATTCACCGACTCAAGCGCAAGCTCATCGATTAACGCGGATCACTCAGTCCGCGGTGGAGCTCCGGCCGGATTCGGCGTCCGTGTCACCGTCCATCTTACTGTCGCTCTCGCCGTCGGGCCGGCTGTCGGCCCGGCCGTGGGAGTTCTCTTCTTCGTCCAGCTGCTCCGGGAAGCGCCCATGATAGCGGCGAAAACGCTCCCGAGCTAAGACCTGCAGATCCTGCACAACATCGGTCTCGTCGAGAATCTCTAAGCCCAGCAGTGACTCAAAGATATCCTCCATGGTGACAATACCGGCGGTCCCACCGTATTCGTCCTGCACCACCACGATCTGCTGCTGCTTCTGCACGAGGACGCGCAGTGCATGGGTAACCGAGTTCGCCTGACTAATACGGCCAATAGGTTTCTCCATGCTCCGGAGCTTGGTGTCGTGGCGGTCCGCGGCAAGTGCCTGAAGAACATCCGCCCGGAGCACGTAGCCGGTAATGCTATCGATCGTGTCGTCATACACCGGCAGGCGCGAATACGGTATCGTCTTGTGCCGCTCCAAGACGTCGGCAACCGTAATCCTACGCGGAAAGGCGGTGACTACCGGGCGCGGCGTCATGATGGTATCAATGCCGACACCGCGAAGGCTGAGCATGTTGTTCATGACGCGCCCCTCCTCCTCACCGAGCGTTCCTTCCTCGCTGCCCAACTTCGCGAGCACCGCAATGTCTCCCCGAGTAATGGTTGCTCCGGAGCGCCCGCCCTTAATCAGCGCCGTGAGTCGCTCCAGGATCCACACGATGGGAAAGAGCAGTTTGGTGAGGAAATCGGTCGTGTAGGCGGTGAAGGGGGTGAGTCCGCGCCAGAATACCGCGCCGAGGGTCTTTGGGATGATCTCCGAGAGGATAAGGATCGCCAGCGTCAGCAGCGCCGAAATCACGCCGGTATACGTCGAACCGAAAATGCCCGCCGCCTGTGCACCCGCACCCGCGGCCCCTACCGTATGCGCAACCGTGTTCAGCGTCAGAATGGCGGAAATGGGGCGGTCAACATCCCCCTTCAGCTTGCGCATCATGAATCCGGCTCGCCGGCCGTCACGCGCCAACTGCTCAATGTGTGACGGAGATGTGCTCAGAAGGGCCGCCTCGAGAATGGAGCAGAGAAATGATACGCCCAGAGCGAGGGCAATGAAGAGCACGAGGCCGATGATGCTGCCGCCGCCGTCGGCGGCCGCCCCCGTGGAGCTGCTTGCGGCCGCCGCAGGAATGGCCGAGGCAAGCGCGAGCACCGCAACAGCAGCGACGCGCCGCGACCTTCGGCCGCGGCGCTGCAAAACAGAACTGTTCATAGTA
>CAYFQV010000019.1:22792-23890 GCA_964345195.1 uncultured Spirochaetaceae bacterium | reverse complement strand
GTATATCCCGTAGTTCGCGGTTCCCGGCACGACATTTACCGTCAGATTGCCTTCCATCCCGAGGAAGGTATCCGGTCCACTGGTCTGATCCCCGTCGCGGTCAATGATCAGGGCGGCAGTTTCCGTCGAGCTTCCCGGAATCAACCCGCCTTCTACATCTTTGATCACTAGGGTATCCCCGAACGAGACATTCAGCGAGTCAACACTCACACCCTTCCAACTCGCGCCGTCTACACCCTGAAGAGTTACCGTCGGTTCTTGGGAAGGATTGACCTGCATGGTCGGAAGGGAGAGACCGGTACCGGCCTCAAAGCTCACCGTCGTACCGCTTTGGAACGAGAGGGCCTGATCGTTGGCAAGGGTCAGCCCCCCTTCAACCACGTAGTTGTCCAGTTGATACGGGGTGGTGGTTGTGCTGCCGCCCCGGGCAAACACGGTCGTGTCGCCCTTGCCTCTGAGCACGCCGGTTGTTGTTCCGCTTACCGACGAATCAATGGCGACGTTGCTCTGGACGGTGTTGAGCATCTCGAAGGGAATGTCGTAGGGGGTGGTGCTGAAAAGAAACATGCCTCCGGATGAGAACGAGGCCATGTTGCTCTCAATGTACACGTTCAAACCCGACGTATTCTTGACCGAAACCGCCTCGAAGTCCGGGCCAACGGTCGCACCGCTCTCGAAGACAAGGGCACTTGCCTTGTGGCTGTCAAAGGGCGCAGCAGCGGCGCCCTCGATCGACACCTGCTCGAAGTCCAGCGTTCCGCCGCTTTCCACGAGGATACCCTTCCAGCCGGAACCGCCGGCCGCGAAGGTCGTGGCCGCCTTTGTCCGAAGAGTACCTCCGTCCTTTACAATGATCCCGGCGCCGTCGGCAACGTCGATCCGCATGGAGTTGCGGGCTGCGAGCGTAAGCGTCGCGCTGAGCTCCAGATCGGAATTGATAATGTAGTCTGCTCCCTCTAAAACGACATCCACGAGCTCGGTGTCGCTCGTTATGGGTCCGGTGAGCTCAATAGCCCCGCCGGTCACTTTCACCGCAGCACCGTTTTCGTAGAAGCTGCCGTCGTTCTCAACGCGAAGAGAAACGTTATATGTTCCGTT
>CAYFQV010000019.1:6687-22692 GCA_964345195.1 uncultured Spirochaetaceae bacterium | reverse complement strand
GCTGAACAGCTTCCCAAGAACACCACTGATACCACTAGCACGAATAGCGTGTACGCCGGTACTCGCCACCTTTTCCATAGACTAGCACTCATATTCACGACTCCTTAATGGTTTTGTTGATGTAACTAAAAGCACGTATGATAGATAAGTAATTACATCATATACTCATCTTAACACGGAGGGGAACGGAAAGCTTTCCGTTTTTCTAATAGAAAGAGAAAACCGAGGCTCTTGGCCGGAGGAGGAGATGGACCCCGGCTATTCCCGAGCTTTCCGGGCTTCGGACTGTTGTTCCAGGAGCAGGAAGGATTCCGGACGGTACTCGAAGTGCATGTTGTCGAAGAAGAGCCACTTCCCACCCCAGATGAAGCCCTCCGCCTCGAAGGCGTCTATAATGGGCTGAGGGATTTGCCACCGCGAGTCGAGGTCGAGATTCCACCACTCGTGGATGCCGCTCTCGTAGGCCCACTGCCAGTAGGCCCAGCCGCCGTGCCATCTGATGGGAAGTAGATCAACCGCGACTCCATAGGCGTGGTAGCTTCGGCGGCCGGTCCCGGCAATGTTTCGCCAGTTATAGCCGTGAATCTGAAAGAGCTCTTTTAAGAAGCGCGCGGTCTCACGATCCGACTCGGCAGCCCGCGCAATACGCCCGTCAACGCGCTTCAAGGGCTCCACGACCATGGGATGAACACGCGTGCGCTTTCCGAGGAAATTCATCCACTCCATGAGCCGTTCCGCCTCGACGCGGGATGAGACGCCGTACAGCTTGTCGTTGAAGGCGTTGAAGCGGCTGCGTTCCCGGCGCTCCTCGCTGTCCATGATGCTGTGCAAGCGCTCGGCGAGCTCCGGCGATACCTCACGCATCTCGAGGGGGCCGAGCTCATAGCTACTGTAGAATCGCAGCGACGCGAACTCCTCCGACTGATCCAGATTCTCTTCGGGAAGCAGGCGGCCGTCCGCCCAGTGATACCAGGTATCGTCCAGCTGCAGCGCCCACTGCTCGTTGCGCAGCTCGAGCTCGCCCGTGCGCTCGGGATAGGCAGCGGCCACGGCCTGCAGCTCCGCTCGTCCGGGAAGCCCGTCCCGCACCCGCTCCTCGAACGCAGCCCGTTCATCCTCTTCGCCGCCGCCGGCAATCGCCCCGTCCGCAGCGACGACGTTGCGCCTGAGTGCCGCTTCTCCGGACTCCATGAAGGAAGCTTGTCCCAGTAGAGCAATTGAGGTGACCGCGATGAAGAGTGCGGCGAAGAGCGGCAAACCGAAGGCTCGTTTCATGCTCAAAAAGGTAATGAACCGAAGCGCCGTGTGGAAGGGGCGACGGTGAGCCGCGCTTACGGGGGACACATGTGTTACTGCTTCAGTATACTTTGACAAAGAGGTGAAGCATGAGAATCCGAGGCACGGGGACGCTTGGAACGTCCCGGATCGCAATCCCCGAACGCAGCAGGCGAGCGCATGTCTTGCTTGTTCTAGCCTTGCTCGCTTTCGCCGGACTCGCCGGCGCCGGCGCACAAGAAACGGGCACACAGCAGGAAGATGTGCGGCGGAGCGTCCAGGTCTCCCTCCCGCCGGTAATCTACCGCGGCGATCCTTCTACTCCTGCGCCGACGCTCTCAGTCTCCTACCACAGCGAGGGACTAAACCACGCCAAGCACGAGCTTGTCATTCTTGTCGGCGGGGAAGATGCGGGTCCCGCTCCGGTGCGCACGAGGCACGCCCACGGCACAGTGGAGCTACAGCTCCCGAGCGACTGGAATCCTGCATCGAGTGTGGTTGTCGCAGTAGTCCGTTCCCTCGACAGCGGCGCAATCCTCGCACGCGCCGAGCGCGCGGTCACCACTGAACCCGCCGCTATTCGCGGTCGGGTCATAGCTGCAAACGGTGACGGAGCCCCGGAGGTCCGCATCCTCGCCTGTAGTGACTACGTCTGCATTCCCGGCGTTTCGGAACCCACGGGGGAATTCACCCTGGAGGGCATCCCCGCCGGCAGCTATAGCCTCCGCGTCGGGACGGTTTCCGGGCGCCGTGTAGCCGGGATTACGCTCTCATCCGGGGAAGTTCACGAAGTAGCCGAGCCCATCATCATTTCCGACGAGGACAACGAGCGCTAGCCTTCGCTGCAAGGGCAGTGCCCGTGACTGCCCTGGCGAGCCTTCTCTGCCCCGCAAATCCCTAGGCGCCGAACTTCTCAATCCGAAGCGCGTTGGCCATGGCGAGGGGCATGAGGTTCATTGCCGGAAAGCGCGGTCCCAGTCCGCCCTGGAGGCATGCACGCTCGCCGAAGGTCGTCACTTCGTCCGGTCGGCAGTAGGCCGAATGCAGCAGGGTCGGCACCGGATGCCAACTGTGGTTGCTCAGCGCCCACGGCGTCGAGTGGTCGCCGGTAATGACCAGAACGTCGGGCTCCGCCTCGATCAGTTTCGGAATGGCTTCATCGACCGCCTCTATGCTCTTCACCTTGGTGGCAAAGTCGCCGTCTTCACCCGCCTTGTCGGGCTTCTTGACGTGAATGAAGAAGAAGTCGTAGTCCGCTCGCCTCTTCGCGAAGGTGGCGAACTTTTCGGCCGGATCCTCCGCTGCATCCAAGGCGGTCATGCCGAGGATCTTCGCCAATCCACGGTACATGGGATAGGCGGCAATCGAGGCGCTCCGGGTCCCGTAGACCTCCTGAAAGCTCGGCCAATCCGGGGCCTTCGCAAAACCGCGCAGGAGCGCCATGTTGGCTTGTTCTTCACCGGAGAGTATCTCCTTGGCTTTCTCCACGAACTCGTTGGCGAGCCCGGCGGTTTTCTTGGACGCCGCTTCGCCACCTTCCGCCGGATGGGGCCGGTGGCCCACAACTTTGGGATCGGTGTCGTTTACCGTGTCGCCGAGCCCACTGCCGCGAAAGACAAGCAGGAAGCGGTGCTCTTTGATGGTCTGGACGAAAACCTCACCGCTCGAGAGCGTGATGCTCTGCAGTTTTTCGACCAACTCTTGGTTCTTCTCGGTGGAAATGCGGCCCGCACGACGATCGGTGACCAGTCCCTCTCCGTCAACGGTGCAGAAGTTGCCGCGGCAGGCAACATCACTCTTTTCCAGATCGAAGTCGATGCCTGCGGCACTCAAGACGCCGCGGCCGACGGTGTACTCCAAGGGGTTGTAACCGAACAGCGCCAAGTGCGCCGGGCCGCTCCCGGGTGTTATTCCCCCACCGACGGGCTCGTGGAGACCGCACAGGCTCTTCTCGGCCAAGCGGTCGAAGTTCGGCGTCCGTGCCGCCTCGAGCTCGGTCTTCCCGTCGGGGCCGGGCAATCCGCCGAGACCATCCATTACCAGAAGCACGACCTTGGTGTCCGCTTCAGCCTGCAGTGACGTGATCACGTTCAAATCCATATCTGTTCTCCTTTACAACGCGTGGAATGCCTACTCTTTACCTGACCAATTCTTTGCTTGTTCTAGTCTCCGCTTGTTCCATGTTCACTCGGTACCCGCCTGCAGCGTGGCTTCATTATCCATAGCCTGCCATGGACGCGCCCCACGTGCAAGCCGACGGAGCGATTCGAGCTTGGGAACATATGTCTTTCTTGATCCCGACATCCCGGAGTGCTACCTTGTAGCGACCATGCTCCGGGCTATGCTCATCTATATATTTTCGTGGTTCGTCATGACCATCTACGGCGGCGAAGTTTGTCCGTTCCTGGAGACGCTCAGCCTCCGTCAATGGGGCCTCAGCCTCGCGGTGGCGTTCATCGTGGTTTTTATTCTCCGAACCTTTGCCGCCCGGTATATCGGCGTTCCGCAAAAGCCCGTGGGCGTGACGCAGTACCGGGGGCTGCGCCAGTTCCTCCTGGAGTTCACGCCCTTTCTGGTCATGGGATTCGGAGTAGCCCTGTTTGACTGGGTTTACTACGGATTCCCCTTCGACGAGAGCGGTTTGGCCGCGGTCGTTGTCGGGGCTGTGCTTTTGGGCTTCTTCGCGGCCATTGACCTGACCCTCTACGCCGAGCGCCGCATTATTCGCACCTTGACCGCGGAGAAGCGAAGCCTGCAAGAAGGGCGGCGCTTCTTTTCGCTGACACGCAAGTTCATTGTACTCGTTACCGCCCTCATGGCGGCCATGCTGACGGTCACCCTGATGGTAATCAGCCATGACCTGTACACCTCCATGCAGTCCGATACCATTTTTGCGAATGAGAGCGTCCGCCGGACTATGCTGTATCAGGTGGCGTTCGTCATGCTCACCTTTTTCGTAATCGTACTCGATCTGATCCTGGCTTACTCTCGAAACCTGCGCCTGCTGTTCGAGAACGAGATACGCGTGCTGGAACGCGTTGATCAGGGTCACCTCGACGATCATGTGCCGGCTGCCACGAATGACGAATTCGGCATTATTGCACGCTATACCAACACCATGATCGGGAGCCTCCACGCTCGTACGGAGGAGCTTCAACGGACGCAGGATGTCACGATCCACTCGCTTGCGAGTCTTGCCGAAACACGCGACAGCGAGACCGGTGCCCACATTGCCCGGACGCAACATTACGTCCGGGTTTTGGCAACGGCGCTGCAGGACGAGTGGCAGCTCGGGGACGGGTACATCAACCTCCTGTACAAGTCGGCGCCGCTTCACGACATCGGCAAGGTGGGCGTACCGGACGCGGTACTGCTCAAACCCGGTCCGCTCACCGAAGAGGAGTGGGTCGAGATGAAGCGCCACACCGAGTACGGGGCTCAGGCTCTCGCTCAGACGGAAGAGCAGCTCGGCAGTAACTCCTTTCTGCGAGTTGCGCGCGAGATCGCGGAGTCACATCACGAACGGTGGGACGGCGGCGGATATCCCGGGGGCTTGCGCGGTACCGATATCCCGCAGTGCGGCAGGCTCATGGCTATCGCGGATGTCTACGACGCGCTGATATCAAAGAGGGTTTACAAAGACGCGTTTACGCATAAGAAGGCGCGGGAGATTATCCGTTCCGAACGCGGCACGCATTTCGATCCGGTGGTCGTCGACGCCTTCTTTCGCCTTGAAGATGAGTTTCGCCGCATCGGCGAAGGCATAAGTGACCAGCCGGCCGGCCGTCCCGTGACAACGAACCGTGCGCTCCAGTGAGAACACAGCTCATGAGATTAGGTTTTCACAGCTACATAGTGATGCTTGGGCTCGCGCTCCTTACGGCGATTACGCCGGTCGCGGGTGCACAGAGCCGCACGATCAATGATCTATCGGTGGAGGAGATCGTCCACTACGCTCAGGCCGCATACATGGCCTACGACTTCAATCCGATAACGGCGCGCTTGCTGTTTCACGGCTTGCTCAACAACGCCGAGAACGTCGATCTCTTGCAGACGACGGCGGATACCCTGGTCGAAGACTCACCGGAACTCTCGGCGATCGTATTCGAGTACCTTTATAACGCCGATTTGGACTTGAGCCGAAAGCAGCAACAGCGTCGAGACACCATGTATAGTTCCGCCATGTGGTACTGGGGATTGAGCACGAAGAAGGACGACGACAGTGAAGTAAGCGCCGAGGATTTCTCCAACGCCTCGCTGTTTCGCTACGACCGGACGGGCTTTCGCGATCTCTTCGGCTCCGTGTTGGCGGAGGCGGGAAGCGTGACTCAGGCTGTGCGCGGTGTCGTTACGATTCTCGGACTATACGGTGGATTCTTACAGCACCGGGAAGGTGCTGATTACGAATATGATCGCGTGGAGATCTTCACGGGTCGGCGTTTTGCCATTCAAGAACGCTACGGGCAGTGGCTTCGGCGACCCATCGACGACGCGTTCAAGGAACTACCGCCCTACGCCCCGCAGTAGAGCCGCCGGACAACCGGCCGCGCGCTTCGCGGGCCGGTCGACCGACGCGGTGTGGGACGGCTTGCCGTTTGTTCTTTAAGCGAACAGCTTGCCCGTGATCTCGGCAATATGCCGCGCCTGGAAGCGCGCGCCGGCGAGCTCGTTTTCGCTCGGCATGCGCGAGCCGTCACCGCCGGTGATGGTGGTGGCGCCGTAGGGCGAACCGCCGCTGATCTCGTCCGTGGTCATCTGACCCTGGAAGCTATAGGGCAAGCCGACGACGACCAAACCGTGATGCAGCAGGGTGTACTGTGTACTGACAATCGTCGTCTCCTGCCCACCGTGCTGGGTGGCGGTGCTCGACATGACCCCGCCGACTTTCCCGATCAACTCGCCGTTCGCCCAGAGCGGACCAGTGCTGTCGAAAAACTGCCGGGCCTGGCCGATCATGTTGCCGAAGCGTGTGGGAACCCCGAAAACGAAGCCGTGGCCGTCCCGCAGGTCATCCAGGGTCGCTTCCGGTATGTGCGCCATCTGCTTCTGTGCGTCCGTAGCCCCTTGCGCTTCCAGGATATCCGCCGAGAGCGTCTCCGGGAAACGGTGAAGCGAAACTTCCGCGCCCGAAACCTCTTGGGCACCCTCCGCGGCGGCTTGAGCCATTTGCCACATGTGTCCGTACGTGGAATAGAATATCACCTTGATCTTCATAATTACTCCTCCGAGATGTGTAGATTCGTTCGAGACTCTTGCGAAACGCCGAGGCGCCGGGCCAGGGTTCCAAGCTCCTGTTGCTCCTCCGCCGACAACACCGCCATTGCCGTCGTAATGGCGCGGGCGTGATGTGGAAAGTAGGAATTGATCAGCTCATGCCCGGCGACAGTCAGGACTACGTCCATTTGACGGCGGTCCGCGCTGCTACGCCGTCGCCGCACAAGCCCCCGAGATACCAGATTATCCACAACAAGAGATACGTTTCCCTTGCTACGCAGCAGCTTGCGGCCGAGCTCCGCCTGACACATGGGCCCAATGTGTAGCAAAGCCTCGAGAACCCCGAACTGCGGCATGGTAAGCGCGTCCGGCAGCGGTGCCTCTTCCAAGGCGCGTGCCGCCACGGCCTCCACCGCCCGGTTGAGACGGATGAAGGTGTCGAGGGCGAGACGCTCTGCGTCGGAACCGGGATACCGTGTAGCCATGGGTGCCTCGTTCACAGATTTCGTTTAAGCTCGAACTATTAGGAAAGGTCACTATTTTCTCTTTGTGTCGTCAAGGGGCTCGGCGAAGCGGCCCGAAGGACTATACGATCGGCTGAACTTGCAATACTTTAGCCCTCAAGATGACGGCGAGTCTAGCACTCATTAGGTCACTGTTCGCACCCGACGAGATGTTCGAGACGGATACGGCGTTTCGCCTCCCCCGGCTCGTCCTGCTCATGCTGATTCTCTTTGCGGCGCTTGTAGCCGGCAGCCTTTCGGCGTCGTTTCATACCAACGAGGTAGCGGAGGAGTTGCTGCTACAGCGTGAGCTCAACCGGATCGAGCGCGTCATGTTGAACGCGCCGACCGAGCAACGTGAAGAGGCAATGGCGCAGATCCGTCGACAGATATCCCAAGGCTCCGGGGTGATCTCCATCGTCACCGGCGCCGTCGGAACCGTGGTCGCGTGGCTAATCGTGTTCTACGAGCTGTGGCTCATTACCATCCTGCTCATCCAATTCGCCGGCGGAGAGGAGCGGCCCTTGGGCCCGGAGCGGCATGCGCGCAGTCGACATTTGGTCTTGACCGCCATGATCCCCCTGATTGTCGCCGAGCTCCTCCGAGCACTCGTGCTGATCGGCACCGATCCGGAAGTGTACCGCAACGCGGCCACCTACACGGACTACCAAGAGGCGGTAGCTGTCACCTTGAGCGTCTTCAGCGTCGCCGGAGTGGAGCCGACGGACCTGGCACCGTTTCCGCGCTTTCTCCTAACTCGTGGCGGAAGCCCGTTTGTCTGGTGGGCGGTCTACGTGTTTGCCGCGGGTGCCACGGAGGTGTTCCGTATTCGCCTGCGGCGCGCCTTGATGATCGCCATGGTACTTTTCATGTTGTTGGCGTTGCAGTCCAGCGCCCTCCAAGCGGTCGGCAATCTGTTCTCCCAAATCGGCGGATAGGCGAGTCGACGTAGAACGCGACGAATGAGAAAGAGGAATCGTGAGAAAAAGAGATATAGGGACGATGCTTAGACGTATGTCACGAAAGCGCTGTATTCTCATCATGCTACTCGCTCTGACCGCGGCGCCGGTGAGTTTCGCCCAGACGGAACCCGCCGAGCTTCGCGTGCCGACCCTGATTCCCCGAATCCTCGAGCACGACTCGAGCTATCGCCGTGCGCTATTAGATGAGGCCGGCGCGGCGGCCTCCCGCTCGCTGGCACGGGCGCGGCTCCTGCCACAGATCTCACTCGGGCCCGGCCAAAGCGGCTCGAGCTACGCGTGGCAGCGCAGCGAAGTAGCGCCTGAACCAACGGATCCAGGGGGCGCGGGGGCACTCGCCGCCGGCACTCAGACTGAGACCGAGACCGAGACCGTCGTCCAAAACACCCACCGCGCCGTGGCGCAGCTCAACGTGACGCAAGCGCTTCCCACCGACGGATCGCTTTCCGTCTCGACGGGCAACACCCTTACCGCCCGTGTAAACCATGATGAGGATCCGCAGTTCCGGCAGGACCTCAGTTTCGGCGCCACCTGGCAGCAGCCGCTTTTCGTGAACGGACGAATCCTGGATCTGCGCGTCTTCGGTGCAAGTGTTGAGCTTGCCGGCGGCATTCCCCTGCGCCTCGCGCGTAGCAGTACCGAGATGCAGAAAAACAACCGAATCTTTTCGGCCATTGAAAGCTACCTCCAGGTAGTACAGCTGCGGAAGCAGCTCGACGTGCTGAGCCGCAATGTTGAAACCACGGAGGAACGGGTCGAGCAAACCCGCATCCGCCGGCGGCAGGGCACCGCGCGGCAACGGGATGTATGGGACGTCGAAACACGCCTCGACGAGCTAATAGAGAGCCGTCTCGAGACCGAATACGCTCTCTTGCAGGCGGAGGCCTCCCTCGCGGCAAGCCTAGGCATCTCGGGTGATCTCTCCGACCAAACGCTGATGGATGCCGTACCGAGCCTGAACGTTCCTACGGAGGCGGAGCTTATCGAGGCGGCTCGTCAACGCAGCGGGCAAGTGCGACAGGCCCGAGAGGGCCTTTCTCAGGCGGAGCTCCGGAAGATCGTCAACGGCCGACAGTACGCCGCGACCCTCAGCACGAGCGTGTCCGTGGCACCGAGCTACGCCCAAGACTGGAGCGGCGGCGGCTTCGGCAGTGAGAACCTCGGCGACTCCTACAGCGAGCTCTTCACTGACGATTCCTCATGGGACACGACCGTCTCGGTGAGCCTGCAGGTGCCGATCTACAACGGCGGTCAGGCGCGGAGCCAGGCAACGCAGGATGAGCGGGAAATCGAAAAGGCCTCTCTGAGTCTCTCGGATGCCCGACGCTCCGTTGAGGATCAGATTCACGCCCTCTATCTGCGTCGGGAGCTCCTCGAGGAGCAGCTGAGCTTTCGCCGGACGAGCCTCAGCCTCGAGCAGGATCGGCTGGATGAGAAGCAACGCTTGGCTGAGCTGGATTCCATCACGCAACTCGAACTCCGGGAGGCGGAGGCGCAAGTCGACGCACGGGAGAACGCCCTCTGGCGCACCCGCGCGGACATCTTTCTCAACGGCTTGCGAATCCTGCAAGCCGCCGGACGCGACCTCGAAACAGTAATCAATACGAACACGGGAAGCTAGAACCCGAGACAGAGAAGCCAAGACCATACAAAGCGGAAGCGAGTACGTACATGAGCAAACGAGGACGAACCGTCTTTATTACCGTTGTGATTCTAGCCGCCGTCGGCGTAGTCGCGGGGGTGGCCATTCGGAGCCAAGGTCCGGGACAGCTCGAGCGTGTCTCGGCGGCGGAGGTTAGCTTCGCCGAGATGACCGAAACGATCTCCGGGACCGGAAGTTTCGTGCCGGCATCCCGTAGCACCGTCTACGCAAAGCTGTCCGGCAACATCCAGGATATCCTCGTCGAGGAAGGACAGTACGTCGAAGTGGGGGAAGTGCTCCTACAGATAGATGACGATGACTACGTCCAAAGCCTGGAGAAGGCGCGCATAAGCTATCAGACCGCGCGACGCAACGCCTTACAGCAGGTCGTATCACTACAGAACAGCTTTAAGACGGCGCGACGAAGCCTCGCCCAGGCGCAGCGGAACCACGACAATAACGTCGAGCTTCGCGAAGCGGATGCCATCTCGCAGGAGCAGTTTCAACAGTCCCTGGAATCCCTGGAGGCCGCCCGAGATGCCCTTCAGTCCGCTCGGGAGCGGCTGAACCTCTACATGGGGCGCTCCATGACCGACGAGCCGATCCTGAACTCCGAGCGGGCCGAAGAGCTCGTCGACGAGATTCCGAGTGTGCGGCAAGCGGCGCTCAGCGTAAACGACGCGGAAGACGCCGTGGCGAATACACGACCCACGGCGAAAGAAGCCGGAACCGTTGCACGGATAGCGGTGGAAGAGGGTGCGAATGTCGCACCAAACGCGCCGTTGGTGCGAATCGAGCGACTCGAGGATATGAACGCGGAGGTCCAGATCGATGAAGTCGACATCGGGAAGATCTCGGAAGGGGACACCGCGGAGATTTCCAGTGACTCCATGCTCGGCGAAACGATCACCGGCACGGTGACCAACATATCTCCGGTAATACAGCAGGTCGGCAACACTCGGGTGAGCTCAGTCGAGATCGAGCTCGACACCAACGGGCGCACCTTGAAGTCCGGGGCCTCCTGCACGGCGCGTATCTCGACCACAACCAAGGAGAACGCCCTCGTGCTTCCGATCACCGCGTATGAAACCGAAGACGAGGAGGCCTACACCTTCGTGCTGCAACCCGTCGAGAGTACCGGCGACGGCGCAGAGGACACACCCCGCCGGTTTCGGCTCGCACGTCGAGCCATTCGCTTGGGCATCGTCACGGTTGATCAGGTGGAAGTTCTCGACGGTCTCGAAGAAGGAGACCTCGTGGCCACCGGCAACTTCGAGCGCCTTCGGGAGGACATGATGGTGGCAAGGAGCCCAGAATGATGATTCGGCTCGAGGATATTCGAAAGACCTATTACATGGGCCCCACGGAGGTACACGCTCTCCGTGGAGTCAATCTCGAGATCGCCGCGGATGAGTTCGTCGCGGTCATGGGCCCATCGGGAAGCGGAAAGTCCACGCTGATGAACATTATTGGTGCGCTCGATCGGCCCACCGAGGGGCGCTACTATCTTGAGGGCATTGACGTCTCGAGTATGACCGACAACGAGCTGGCGGAAATTCGCAACGAGAAGATCGGCTTCGTTTTCCAGACCTTCAATTTGCTACCACGCATGACCGCACTCCGTAACGTCGAGCTGCCGCTGGTGTACAGCGGCCTGCCTCGAGCACAGCGGCGACATAAGGCGGTGGAGGCGCTCGAGCACGTCGGCTTGGAGGACCGCTCGAGTCACCGTCCCACCGAGCTCTCGGGCGGACAGCGTCAGCGCGTGGCAATCGCCCGCGCGCTGGTGACCGAGCCGTCCATCCTCTTCGCGGATGAACCCACGGGAAACCTGGATACGACCACCGGTGCGGAGATAATGGAAATCTTCGAACAGCTCAACCACGCCGGAGTGACGATCATTCTGGTCACCCACGAGGCGGAGGTGGCTGAACACGCGAAGCGGAGCGTCAACATTCGCGATGGTCTCATTGCGGAAGACCTCAAGCGCCGCAGCGTCGGGGCGGTGGCCGAGGGAGGCGGTACTCAGACATGAAGTTCGGAGAGGGCTTTCGCGAGTCCTGGGACACCATCTCCCACAACAAGCTACGCACCTTTCTCACCATGCTCGGGATGAATATCGGCGTGGCGGCGGTTATCGCGATTATGGCGTCAGGGCTCATGGCGCGCTCTGCGATCATGTCGGGAGTTGAGAGCATTGGCGCCGCCCTCATTTGGATCACACCGAATAGCAACGCATACGAGCAATCCAGCGACCGGGTATTCCTCAAGCCGACGGACCTCACCGACATGCGCGGTCTCGTTGACGACGCCCTCTTCTCCCCGCTACTGCGCAGCTCGCAGCCCGTAAGCCGGCGAGGTTTCGAAGATCCGAATCAGGTCTACGGCGTCTTGCCCGCCTATCTCAGCATTTGGGATCACTCCCTTCGGGGCGGCCGCTTCATTCGTGAGCGGGACGTGCAACGGCGCAACAAGGTGGCGGTACTCGGGTCGGACGCCGTAGACATCTACTTCGAGAACGGCGACCCCGTCGGACAGACTATCCGCATTGCCCGGCAGATCTTCACCGTCGTAGGCGTCATGGGTCCGCAGGAACGCTCCTTCGTGAGCGACGGCTCGGATAACGAGACCATTTACATACCCTATCCGGTAAAAGAGTCCATGATGAGCTGGACGCGCTACGGCGGTCCGCGGGTACTCTCCTTAGATATCCAAGTCAACGATATTGATAATCTGGACTACAGCGTGGGGATTCTGGAACGCTTCCTCGAAGCCCGTTACGGGACGGTCGACGGCGAGCCGCGCTTTACCGTCAACAAGGCCGAAGAGAACATTGATACCTTCAACCGGATCTTCGGGATCATTACCACCGTCATTTCACTGATCGCCGGGATATCGCTTTTGGTCAGCGGTATCGGCATTATGAATATCATGCTGGTTACCGTCACCGAACGCACAAAGGAGATCGGTATCCGCAAGGCGATCGGCGCCAAGCGAATTGACGTCTTGGCGCAGTTCCTCATTGAGGCGGTGATCATCTGTCTCATTGGAGGAGGCATTGGCATTGTGATCGGTGTTGCGCTTGCCTTCGGCGTTGCGGCACTCCAGAACTGGCAGTACATCATGCCGCTCTACGCCATTGTGCTCGGCATTGGCGTCTCCGTGGCCATTGGCCTGTTCTTCGGCATCTATCCGGCCATGAAGGCAAGCCGCCTGGATCCGGTTGTAGCGCTCACCAAGGAGTAAGCATGCAGCGATCTATCAAACACCGAGCGATCAAGCAAGGAGTGGCAAGGTGAAAGCGCTCGATCTACTACGGGAAGCACTGTCGGCGATCGCCCGGAACAAGTCACGAACCGCCCTCACCCTTCTGGGAATCATTATTGGAGTCGGCGCGGTGGTCACCGTTGTGGGCGTAGGAGACGGAGCCAAGCGCGTAATCGGTGATCTCCTCGGCTCATTCGGATCGAAATCCATCATTGTGCTGCCGAATCAGACGGTGATCCGCGAAAGCGACGGCCGCTTCAGCCCGGAGGAGATCACCCGGGAAGATATCCGCCTCATTAACCAGGAAGCGAGCGCGGTGCAAGCGGTCACGCCGCAGATTCAGACCAACCTGGACGTCTCCTACGGAAGCGAGGAACGCCGCGTACGCCTCATGGGAACACTCCACCACTATCTCGATGCCCAAGGCATGACCGTCACGCGCGGCCGCTTTCTGCGCCCGGAGGACGACACCTACATGCAGAAGGTCGGCGTGCTCGGGGCGGATGTCGCCGAAGCGCTCTTCGCTTCGCAAGACCCCTTGGGGGAATTCGTCGACATTGGCGGTATCACGCAGGTGGAAGTGATCGGGGTCCTCCAGCGTGAGGAGAAGTCCTTCATTTCTACGGTGAGTGACTTCGACACGACGAGCAACAACACCGTCTTCGTCCCGGCCTCTACAGTGGAGCGCGTCGGCGGGTCCTCGGAGATCTACTTCCTGATCGGTGAAGCCCGAAGCGAGGAGAGCATTTCCGAGGCAAAGCGGCAGATCCTCAACGTTCTGACCGTCAATCACGGCAAATGGGACGGGCGCTATGAGAAGTTCGCCATCCAGGAGATGGGCGCCGTCCTCGACACAATCGACACCACCACCGCCACACTCACCGCGTTCATCACGATTATCGCCGCCATTGCGCTCTTGGTAGCCGGCATCGGCATCATGAACATCATGCTCGTCTCGGTCAAAGAGCGCACCCGGGAGATAGGCACGCGCAAGGCGCTCGGGGCAAAGCAGGCTTCGATCCTCAACCAGTTCGTGGTGGAAACCCTGATGATCTGCGGCGGCGGCGGGCTTCTCGGCGTCGTCCTTGCGGCGGGCGCGATCGAGCTCATTGCCTACCTCTCGGACTGGCCGGCCTTGATCTCCTGGGGTGCGGTGCAGCTATCGGTCCTTCTCTCCTTGGCGACCGGCCTCATCTTCGGGCTGTACCCGGCCAGCCGCGCGGCACGAATGGACCCGGTAGAGGCGCTCAGGTACGAGTAAGGACCACGCTGCTGCCGGCGCGGCTTTGTCACAGCGCCGTGGCGGCGCGGAACTCCTGCGGAAAGACCCCCATCAGTATGGCGTCGTAGTAGCGGCCGTCGCGGTAGACATTTGCCCGCCGACGGCCCTCCTCCACGAAACCCAGGCGACGGTAGAGCTCGTATGCAGCGCTGTTGAACGCGTATACATCGAGCTCGATCTTGTTGAGATTGATGCGGTTGAAGGCGTAGCCGATGATCAGCTTCATGGCCTCGCTCCCGTAACCCCGACCGCGATTCTCCGGGTCCGGAATGACAACGCCGAGCCTGCCCATACGCAGGTACCAGTCGACCCCGGTGATATCCACCTGCCCGAGGTAACTCTCGTCCCGCCTGTCGGCAATGACGAAGTAGAAGCCGTCGGGGTCATCGTTACGCATGACCCGCTCGACAAAGCGCTGGGTCATGGCTTCAGTGTGCGGGCGAACAAAAATGTTCGACAGATTACTCGTCGACTCCGGATCGTTCACCCAGTTGCGGATATGCTCGAGGTCCTGTTCACGGTACTCCCGCAACATGACCCGTTCGCCTAAGATGTGCGGCATACCACCCTCCTTGCTTCGGCCGGCATCTTACGTGGAATCACTCGGCTCGTATAGCCGACGAGGACCGCGGGCCTGCGTTCAAGGATTAGGCGATCGGGCATGCGCTTGGTACCTTGTAAGAATGATCAGCTTTGCTCGGCATAAAGAACGGCGCACTAGCCCGGGGCGTCTCGGCCCGGCTGTTGCAGCCATTACAGTGCTTGTTACGGCGATTGTCTCAGTCCCGACGACTGCGCAAGAGCGGATCGGACGCTCGCTCGAGGGACGCCCGATTACCGTGGAACGTGTGGGAGACGGTGCGGAGGATATCCTAATTGTAGGCGGGATCCACGGCGGGTACGAACACAACTCCATTGTCCTCGCCCGACGCCTCCTATCCTACTACCGTGACGGAGGGGGAACTCTGCCGGAGCGCTTCACGCTTCACGTAGTAGACAACATGAACCCCGACGGCCTGGCGCGAGTCACCGGCGGAACGTCGATCGCCGAGTTCGACTTCCGCAGCGCCAATACCGTTCCAGGTCGCTTCAACGCCAACGGCGTCGACCTCAACCGCAATTGGGATGGAGATTGGCAACCGACGAGCTACTGGGGTTCGCGCGAAGTGAGCGCCGGAAGCGCTCCCTTCAGCGAGCCGGAAACGCGAGCCGTGCGCGACTACTTCCGACGCATTGACCCGGTTGTCAGTGTGTTCTTCCAGAGCGCCGCCGCCGGCTTGTGGTATTCCGGCGCCGAGGACGCTTGGCCTCCGGCGCGGCGACTGGCGACGGCGTATGCACGCGCAAGCGGGTATCGACTCCCCGCACCGCCTCCCGGCATGAGCGAGCCCGGCGACAGCGACGCAGCCGAAGACGGCGGCGCGATCGTCGACTACGAAATTACCGGCTCAGCCGACGACTACTTCTACGAGATGGGCCATCCTAACCTAACCGTCGAGTTGACCAACCACTACGACATTGACTGGGCGCGTAACCGGGCGGGGTTCGAGGCGCTGATCGCGGCGCTCATGGAAGATCCCTGATCGCTGCGAAGCCCACGTTCGTGAAAGGTCCCCGATAAAGGGTCCCCCATAAAAGGTCCCCGCTCAGCTGAGGATCTCCTTCACGCGGCCGACCTCGCCGCTTTCGAGACGTACTTTGATGCCGTGGGGGTGTGTCGCCGAGTTCGTCAGAATATCCTGAACAAGCCCCTCTGTTGTCTCGCCGCTTCGTTGGTGCTGCTTCTGCACAATGCATACCCGTGTGCCGGGGCTAATACTCGCCCGATCCGTTCCGCCGCCT
>CAYFQV010000019.1:0-6587 GCA_964345195.1 uncultured Spirochaetaceae bacterium | reverse complement strand
CACAATGCATACCCGTGTGCCGGGGCTAATACTCGCCCGATCCGTTCCGCCGCCTTGCGTGCTCATATCATGAAGGTATCATGTCCACCGCACGGCGTGTAGCGAGAGATGGTCGGCGGAATGCTCATCAGCCCAAACTCTGAGAATATACTCGCGGTCCGCAAAACCGCTTACCGGTGGAAGACGCGGGATCGATTCGCTATCTTCTGCCCCGTGACGAACAGCGGACGACGGAAAGCCTACGCCGCCTGCGAGCTCTGCGGCCGGAACACCGTGTTAAGTTTCCACCACCTTATACCGCGCAAGAACCATCGAAAGCGCCGCTTCAAGAAGAGCTTCACAAGGGAGGATCTCAAGACCCGCGGACTCCGGCTCTGCTCGCTCTGCCATTGTCAGATCCACCGCTTCTACTCAGAAGATGAGCTCGGTACACGCCTAAACACGCGGGAAGCCCTACTGCAGGAGCCGGAAATGCAGCGCTTCCTGAAATGGGCCCGCAAGCAGCGGCCGTGAAAGCCTCGAAAAGCGCTCGAAACGGGTTCGCATGGGCGCAGTGTGGTACGGGGCGCGCCCCCCCTTCGTCGAGCGTGTGGCACACGCCACGGGGCACTTGGCGCGGGGCGCCGTGACGGTCAGGCCCCCGATCGTTTCCGGGAGCGCGGGCGCCCGAGCCGAGCCTTCTTCAACACTCTGTCGGTGAGCTTCACGCCTTGGGAACGCGCCCCCTTCACCGGGTAATCGGCGACCGGGAACTCCTCCTCGAGGACACGATAGCGACGGTTCGGGTCGTAGTCGAGAACGGCCGCTGCTTTCTGATCCGTCGTAAGATCCAGAAGCTTACCGCCTTCGGGAACCAGATCGTAGGCGCGGCCCAGAATGAACTGCTCAATACGGCAGCGCTTCAGGTAGGTCTGTCCCTTGGAGTTCTTGTAGAGCACGGAGAAGACCTCCTTTGAGATCTCGTCCTTATCGGCGAAACCGCAGTAGCGCATCCCCTTGTCGACGAAGAGCTTCTCGGGCACGTCCATAGCGGAGTAGCTGCCCCCCTTGCGCACCACGACGATCCGGTCGTAGGAGGAGACGTGCATGATCACGCGTCCCGACTGCATGCCGTAGCCGAGGTAGCCGGTCTTGTCGTCATAGCGGAGCGGCAGGTTGCGGTCCGCGGCTTCCCGGACATCGACCCGGTCGAAGGAGGTGATCTCCGTGCGCCGGGGATAGCTTTCCCCGTGCTTCTCAGCCAGCGCCTCGAGATAGCCGATGGTGTAGGCGGTCATATTCTTGAGGTGCTCGGCGATCTCCGTGAGACGCTCCTCGATTCGGCGCATCTCTTCACGCGCCTTGTTAATGTCGTAGAGGGAGATCCGCCGGATCGGGATCTTGAGTAGACGCTCGACATCATCTTCAGTGAGCTCCCGGGGAAGCTCTTTCTTGAAGGGCTCGAATCCGTGGAAGACCGCCTGAACCACCGCCTCCTGCGTCTCCATCTCTTCGATCCGCTTGTAGATTCGCTCCTCGACGAAAATGCGCTCCAAGGTCCGCGCTTGAAGCTTCTCCTGTAAGTTGTGTCGCTCGAGCTCCAGCTCCTGCTTCAGGATCTCCACCAGGCGTCCGGCGTGGTATTGGATGATCTCGGTCACCGACATGATGGTCGGGCGGTTGTCCTTGATCACCAGTGGATTGACTGAGATCGATGCCTCACAATCCGTGAATGCGTAGAGCGCATCCACGACTTCACGGGAATGGACACCCCGGGCCAACTTGATCTCGATCTCCACGTTCTCGCTGGTGTAGTCGTAGATGCTCTGAATCTTGAGTTTGCCGCGCTTCGCCGCCGCCTCAATGGAGGCTATAAGGCTCTCAGTGGTCGATCCGAAAGGGACATCCCGGATGATGATCCGCTTCGGGTCTTTTGTGTCGAGCTTTGCGCGAACCAGGACTTTCCCGCGCCCGTCGTTGTACTCTTTGACATCGATCAGACCTCCGTGCTGGAAGTCCGGGTACAGCTCGATGCCCTCCCCCCGGAGGGCGGCCGTCATAGCCTCGAGGATCTCGGCGAAGTTGTGCGGGAGGATCTTGGTGGACATCCCCACCGCAATGCCTTCAGCGCCGTGTACCAACACCAACGGCACCTTCGCGGGAAAGAGCACGGGTTCTTTGTTTCTGCCGTCGTAGGAGTCCTCGTACTCGGTGATCTGCGGATCGTATAGAAGCTCTTTCGCCAGAGGATTGATTCGACACTCAATATAGCGGGCCGCGGATGCTTCATCGCCGGTCAGGACGTTACCGAAGTTCCCCTGCTTATCGATCAAGACATCCTTGTTCGCCACGACGACGAGCGCTGAGTAGATACTCGCATCTCCGTGCGGATGGTAGCGCATGGCGTGGCCGACTACGTTGGCGACTTTGTGGAACTTACCGTCGTCCATCTCGAAAAGGGAGTGGAGAATGCGCCGCTGCACCGGTTTCAGCCCGTCGACCACGTCGGGGATGGCGCGGTCCTTTATGACGTAGGATGCGTACTCCAAGAAGTTCTTGTTGAAGACGGTCTTCGCGTAGGCCATTACACGAGGTTCTCCATGATGTAGCTCCGCCGGTCCGGCGTATTCTTGCCCATGTAAAAGCCGAGGGTCTCATCGATCTGCTTGATCGACTTCACGCTCACGCGCACCAGCCGCATATCATTGCCGATAAAGCGTCCGAACTCCGTGGGCGAGATCTCGCCGAGCCCCTTGAAGCGCGTAACCTCAGGGCTCGCAAGAGTGCTTACCGCCTCCCGGCGCTCGGTCTCGCTGTAACAGTAGATCGTCTCCTTCTTGTTGCGCACCCGGAACAGCGGCGTCTCGAGAATGTAGACCCGCCCATTGACCACCAGCTCCTCGAAATAAGTCAAAAAGAAGGTCAGCAGCAGATTCCGAATGTGAAAGCCGTCGTGATCCGCATCCGTAGCAATCACGATCCGCTCGTAGCGCAGCTCTTCAACATCGTTCTCTATGCCGAGAGCCATCATCATGTTGTAGAGCTCTTCGTTGCGGTAGATGTCCGCGCGCTTGCGGGCATACATGTTCTGCGGCTTCCCGCGGAGAGAGAAGATCGCTTGGGTGTAGGGATCCCGGCTCGACACCATGGAGCCGCTTGCGGACTGACCCTCGGTTATGAAGATCGTCGACTCTTCACCGCGCTTGTCTCCACGGTGATAGCGGCAGTCCTTCAAGTTCGGGATCTTGAGGGCGATCCTCTTCGCCGCCTCTTTAGCCTCTTTCTTGACCGCGTTCAACTCCTTCCGGAGCTTCTCGTTCTGGACGATCTTCTGCTCCAGCTTCTTCGCAGCCCCCTGGTTTTTGTGGAGGAAGTCTACAACCGCGGAGCGAACCTCGTTCACGATCCAGGAGCGAATCTCCGTGTTACCGAGCTTGTTCTTGGTCTGACTCTCGAAGATCGGGTTGAGAAGCTTTACCGAAACGGCGCCGGCCATGCCCTCCCGGACATCGACCCCAGAGTAGTTCTTCTTGAAGTACTCGTTGACGCCCTTCAGCAGTCCCTCGCGAAAGGCGCTCTGGTGGGTTCCTCCGTCGGAGGTGTATTGCCCGTTCACGAAGGAGAAGTAGGTCTCTCCGTAGCTGTTGGTACTGGTAACGGCGAACTCGAGATGCTGTCCCTTGTGATGCGCGATCGGATAGACGCTGTCGTCACCGACCTCGGCGTAGAGTAGATCGTAAAGACCGTTCTTGGAGAGAAACTTCTTCTTACCGAGATACAGAGTGAGTCCGCTGTTGAGGTAGGCGTAATTCCATAGACGCTGCTCAATGAATTCATCGTTGTAGGCGTACTCTCCGAAGATCTCCGGGTCCGGGATAAACTCTACGTAGGTCCCGTTCGGCTCCGTGCTGTTCTTCCCGCTGCGATCCTTCTGCTTCAGCCCTTGGGCGAACACCGCTTCGAAGTACTTCTTCTCCCGGAAAGAGACAACTCGGAAGTACGAGGATAGCGCGTTGACCGCCTTCGTGCCGACCCCGTTGAGGCCGACCGAAAACTGAAACACCTCGTCGTTGTACTTGGCGCCGGTGTTGATTACCGACACGCAGTCGATCACCTTCCCGAGCGGAATACCTCGGCCGTAGTCACGGACAATGACTTTCCCATTGGACACCTGGATCCGGATGCTATCCCCGTAGCCCATGATGAACTCATCCACGCTATTGTCGATGACTTCCTTCAGCAGTACGTAGATGCCGTCGTCCAGGTTACTCCCGTCCCCGAGTCGTCCAATGTACATACCGGTACGAAGACGGATGTGCTCGAGTGAAGAGAGCGTCTTGACCTTACTCTCGTCGTAGCTGTGTGTGCGTTGTTTTGTAGCCATTGGTCTCCCAGTTGCCAATTACAGGGGAATTTAGCCGATTTTCCCGCGTTTCGCCAGAGGGCCGTGCCGCGCAGACGTTCCACGATAACGGCATGCGGTCACGCAGGGTGGGACCGAGCAGAGCCGGCTCAGGCCTTCGGCCGATGCCGAAGCGCAGGTGCTGCAGTCCGACCCGTTTCACGCCGATACCTTCACTGTGCAGATGGCCCCTTTTCTACGGATACGAACCCCAAGCCGCGCGATCGCCCTCATGAGCGCGGCGGTGCTCGCCGTGGCGCTCCTCGGCGCGTGCGCAAGCGCGGAACCGCAGCCCACGATTCCCCGGTCCGAACACGAGGCGGAAACCCAGCAGCTTCGCGCGGAACTCAGCGCCACGCAGGAACAAGCGGAGACGGAAATCGCGGCGCTATCGGCGCAAATAGACGAGCTGCGCGGGGAAAACCGACGGCTCCGGGAACAACTCTCTTCGAGCGAGGCGGAGTCGGCGCGGTTTCGTGAAACCATATCCGAGTTGGAGGAGCAGACCGGCACGAGCTCCACCGAGGCGGCGTTGGACCGGCTCGATTCCCTCATTACAGAGATCGAGTCCCTGCGCGAGCTCGTACGGGACCGCGCATTCGCCGAAAGCCTCATCCACGGCCGGCGGCAACAGCCGCAAGGCGAGCTCGAACCGGACCCGAACCCGCGAATCCCCAGCGGTTTCACCCGCATGCAGCAGCTTACAAGCAGCTATGTCGGCGACGCCGTTCCGCTCCGCGGAGATCGCGACGTTTTGGTGACAGCCCGGAAGCCGGGTTTCGGGGGCGCGCGCTTCTACCTCCCCACCGGCAGCTCGAACATGGACACCGGGCTCATTCCTCTGGTGCGCTATAAGCCGGACGACAGCGCTTCGTTGATCTTTCTCGTACGTGTGCGCTACCCCTCACAAGAGTCGCCGTTGTATCTCGAAAGCATTGAAATCTCCGCGGCGAACCGCGGTCGCATCATGCGTATCAATCTAGATCCCGTCCGACGACTGTCCGACGGCGAGCAACGCCTAGAAGAAGCCCTCGTGGAGAGCCCGGAAAGCGTGGAGCGTCTGGCTGAGTTGTTCGAAGGCGCGAGCGTGCGCATCAGCTACAACGGAACAAACCGCTCCGTAACTGAAACGGCCCCACAGATGCTGCGGGGCCGCCTGTCGACAATGCTATACGTTCTCCGCGCCCTCGGCGGTGATCTCACCTTAGACGAGGGCGGCCGCTGAGAGCTCAGCCGCTTCCCACCGGAAGCTCTTCCTCTTCCGTTTTCTTGTTCTTGGACCCTTTGTTGCGGAAGCTAATCTTGCCGTTGCGCAGTGACACGACAACGTGACTGCCCTCGCCGAAGCGTCCGCGGAGAACCTCCATTGAGAGGGGGTCTTCGATCTCCTTCTGGATGGTCCGCCGAAGCGGTCGGGCGCCGAACTTGACGTCGTAGCCGCTGTTGATGATGTGCTCTTTGGCCTTCTTGGTCACCTCGAGAACAATCTCCTTCTCGGCCAGCCGCTTTTGCACCTCCGCCAAGAGGATATCCAAGATGCGACGCACCTCTTGCTCGGTAAGGCTGTGGAAGACCACCGTTTCGTCCACACGATTCAAGAATTCCGGTCGGAAGAGCCGACGCAATTCGTTCATGGCCGAAGACTTGATCTCGTTGTAGTCCATGAGTCCCTCCGCCGTCTGAAAACCGACCATGGACTCGCGGGAGATCTCCCGGGCACCGGCGTTGGAGGTCATGATCATGACGGTGTTACGGAAGGATACGGTGTGCCCCAAGTTGTCCTGGAGCTGACCTTCCTCGAGCACCTGAAGCAGAATATTGAACACATCCGGATGCGCCTTCTCGATCTCGTCGAGGAGGATAACGCTATAGGGCTTTCGGCGAATCTTCTCGGTCAACAGGCCGCCTTCGTCATACCCGACGTAGCCCGGCGGTGCACCGACCAGACGCGACACGTTGTGCTTTTCCATGAAGTCCGACATGTCGATGCGGATCAGCGCATCTTCGCTGCCGAAGAGAAACTGCGCGAGGGTCTTGGCCAGGAGCGACTTCCCGACGCCGGTCGGCCCGAGAAAGATGAACGAGCCCATAGGCCGTGCAGTCGAGCTGAGTCCAGTGCGGGACCTGCGAATGGCGGAGGATACCGCTGTGATGGCCTGATCCTGCCCAATGACCTGCTTGTGCAGCTCTTTCTCTATATGAAGCA
>CAYFQV010000018.1:12717-34105 GCA_964345195.1 uncultured Spirochaetaceae bacterium | reverse complement strand
CGGTCTGCCCTTCCACACATAGTGACTCTGGGCGCCGGAGAGCACCTGCACGCACGCAGCCAGACCCTCATCGACGAGCCCCTGCGCAATCGTCTGCGCCTCGTTCTCCGGGGCCGTGATGATCGCCAGGGCGAAGGCACCGGCTTCATCATCGGATTGATTGGATTGTGTGCTCATTACGCTTCCTGACTCTGATCCGCCACGACGGATATCTCCTCACTGCTGAAGAGCTTGTTGATGTCCAGGATGATGACGAATCGTTCGTTCTGCTTCCCGATTCCCCGGATGAAACGGTTGCTGATGCGGGTCCCGATCTGGGGGGAGGGCTCTATCTCGCTCGGGTCGAGCGTGACAACCTCCTCGACGGAGTCGGCGATCGCGCCAATAACAACGCTCTCGTCCTCCATGGTGACTTCCAACACGATGATGGAGGTATCGATCGTTTTCTCCGCCTCCTCCATGCCGAACTTCAAGCGCAGGTCGACCACGGGAACAACGCTACCTCGGAGATTGATGACGCCTTTCATGAAATCCAAGGTACGAGGCACCTTCGTAATTGTCGTGTGTTCAAGGACCTCTTTGACTTGGTTGACTTCAACGGCGTAGGTCTCGCCGACCAGGGTGAATGTCAGATACGTGTCACTCATGTCGCGGTCTCCTCTTTCCTAGTCTCTTGCGCACTGTCTTGCGTAGACCCCGGTTCTCCACCGGGGTTGCCCAACTTCTCCACAAGCCGCTCTCGCGCCTTCTTCCCGAGTCCGTGCCGCTTCGCCAAGGTCTCGAAGCTTTCGCTGCTCCCATGAAGCAGCTCGAGCAGCACGCTGTGCTCCCCTCCGGAGAAGGTGACGGCCTCCCGCACATACTCGTCGAACGCCTCCGAGGCAATTGGGCACACCCGGCGTACAATGTCGAGCATGGTATTCGCGTAGCATCTGATCTCGTACTGGGCGTGCTGATCCGAGCGGAGCTCCAAGAAGTGAAACAGGTTGTGGAGATCGATTTGCCAGTAGAGTTGGGTGTAGAGACTCAAGGGCAGGTCGATACGGGCCAGCTCCCGGGCAATGCCCCGATTCAGTAGCGCCTCGTAGGCGCGGTAACTCCGGTCGTGCTGCTCAGCGATCTCAGCTCGTACGAGCTCGGCGGTCTCCGGATCAATTGGGCTTGCATCCCGGCCCTGCTTGTTGTTGCTGCTCTGTTGCGCCACGGCATCCGGAGCGGGCTCGTAGAATTCCGCCTCCATGACACTGTATCGACCGGAAATCTCGTTCACCCGGGCGGTCCGGTGTCGCAACCACTGCCGCGCAACGAAAATCGGCATTTTAACATGGAAGGTGAGGACCACCTGCTCGAAGGGAGTGGTGTGACGGTTTCGCAGGAGGTAGCTGATCAAGCCCTTGTCCTGCCGAAACGTCTTCGTGCCGGCTCCGTACGATACCCGCGCAGCCTGTACAATGCGCTGGTCGCAGCCCATGTAGTCCACAAGCCGAACAAAACCTTTGTCCAAGACCTGGAACTCGGTATCGAGAATCTCTTCCGCCTCCGGAACACGGCAATGAGCCACGCCATTCCTCCCTACGTTTTACTTGAGAATAGCAAAGATCAAGGTCGATGTCGAAGCCAAACCGCCGCGGCCTTGGGGCACGCGGGCCCGCCTTAGACGACGGTCCGCCGTGTTTGTAGTATATTCCCGAAACGAGGAGATGCCATGGTCCGGAGGCGAATCACCGTGTTTCTCAGTATAGCTGCATTTCTCGGTCTAACCGCCACGGCAGCGGCGCAAAGTGACCGCGTCTCGGTATTCGGCGAGCAGACCGAATCAGGCGGCTACGTTTTCTACGCCACGAGCCGCCACGTGATTCCAACGTACGTCACCGTTTCCTTCGAGTCGCTGAGAAACCTCAGCCCGGACGTGGATCTTCCCTACTCACGGGCCCTCGAGCCCGGAGAGGAGCGAGTACGGCTCTTCGAGCTGTCCGTTGAGGACCCGACTCGGAGCCGTGGGTATCGACTGGCCTGGTCTTACGCCCGCGGAAACCCGGAAACCGCCGAGCACGATGACTCCTACGCCTATCTGTTCCCCTTTGCACATGGGACCAAGCACAAAGTGACGCAGGGCTTTCACGGCGACTTCACGCATTTCGGCGCAAATGAGTACGGCGTGGATTTCGATCTCGATCGCGGCGTCCCGGTGTACGCGGCCCGCGGCGGGCGCGTCGTGGAAGTGAAGGAGGACTCAAACCGCGGCGGCCCATCCGCGAGCTACGGCGACGACGCCAACTACATCCTCATCTATCACGAGGACGGCTCCTTCGGAAACTACGCCCATCTCAAGCGGGGCGGTGCGGCGGTGGAGCCCGGTGACCGCGTACAGCCGGGCGATCGTATTGGATACAGCGGGGCGACGGGCAGAGCGTCCGGTCCACATCTTCATTTCGATGTCAGGCTACCACGGCCGGACGGCTCCATGAAGTCGATCCCTATTCAGTTCCGACGGCACGACGGCACCGTAGCCGAGCCCGTAGAGGGCAGGCACTACTACGCGAGGCATCCCGGCGGGCCGGATTTCGACGTTGAGTTCGGGCGGGATATTAGCAACGCAGACTACGAGGGCTACAGCGCATCCGTTGATGAGACGCGGCAGGTCAAGTTCCGCACGGAACAGACGGACAGCACCTACGTTGCCTTCGTGGTGAACGGCTACGACCGGGAGATCACGCTGCGGGTACGCGTCACCATGAGCGGCATGACCAGTAGCAAGAAAACGCCCATTACGATCACCGTGCCGCCCCTTACCGAGCGCTTTCTCACGATCCTCCGCGCCCAGCCCGGTGTCGCCCGGGCACGGTACGGATTCAGCGCACGAAGCGTTCAATCCTCATCGAGCTCCTCACGCTAGCTCCGGGTCGGCCGCGCAATGAAGATGAACTCCGGACCGGTCCCGATTCGGCGCAGATCGTATCCGCCGTATTCGTGGAGAATCTCGTAGCCCCCTGATGCCAACAACACCTCCAACTGGTAGCGGAAGTAGTACCGCAGCGCAAATTGGTCGGTCAAGGTATGATCCTCGCCGTCTCCGTGGACGTGGAAGCTCACTTCGGAGTAGAGGACCTGGCTCTCCCGGTCAACGTGGATCCGCCGCCGGGAACGCGTAACCGTTCGGCCCGTAGCGGGGATCCGTCGAACCCAATCCACGTGTCGCCCCGGAGAGCCCTCGTCGGGATGCCCGTAGCTACTAAACACATCAATGATCACAATGCCCCCGGGCAGCAGGTGTCGCCGCATTGCCGCAAGGGCGGATACCGCATCTTCCTGCGTCGTCAGCGCCTGAAACCCGCGAAAGGGGACGATAACCGCATCGAAGCGCTCGGCGAGAGAGAAGTCCGCCATGTTTGCGTGAACGAGGGTAATGCGCTCGGACGCAGCGGCATCTATGCGGGAGAGCTTGGCGCGGAAAACCGACAGCATCTCCGAGGAGAGGTCCAGTCCCGTAATGCGGTAGCCCTGCTCGGCGAGCGGAATGCCGACGCGCCCGGTCCCACACGCGAGCTCGAGGATACGGCGGTCTCCGTCCGGCAATGCCAGCCGGAGAAAACGCAGGTCGTGTGAGGCAAGATCCGCGGTGTCCAAGTCGTAGAGCCACGCGGTATGCTGAAAGAGATTATTCACCACGAATCCTCTCGACGCCCGGCAATGCTTGGCGAATAGGCGCCGCCGCGTCCAGCACGCGGCGCCGTCGAAGGCCCCGCTTGTACGGGTAGCCGAACTTACCAAAGAGTCTGCTGCGAAGCGGCGTAATCTCGCAAGAACTCCTGGTAAGCCTGGGCAATCCGCCGAAACAACGACGGTATCTCGTAGTCTCGCTCATCTACTCGGCTAAGCGGCAGCACTTTGGTCGACGTGCTCGAGACAAAAACCCCGGCCACCTCGCTTTCGTTTGACCGCTGCTCGCCGAGCCCGAGCTGTGCCCGGTGGATCGGCTCCTCATGAACCGGAATCCCCTGCTCTCGCAGCAGCTCGAGAAGGGTCTCCCGAGTGACGCCGTCGAGGCACTGACCGAGCGGCGGCGTGACGACGCTCTCGCCGCGGATGGCGTACAAGTTCGTGCGCGTACCTTCGGTCACGTGACCGTGGCGATCGACCAGCAACGCGTCGTACGCCTCGGCGCGCTGCGCCCGCCGGAACGCCATTGTACTCACCGTCATGTTCAGCGACTTCGAGGCGGGATACTGCCGCTCCGCGTCCACGGTGATCGCGGCGGCCCCTCGCTTGTAGAGCTTCCGCTCCGGAAAGAGCGGATTGAGGAGCATGACGTCACATTGCGCCCCGGCGGATCCCTCCGAAACCGAACCGCCGATGAGGAGCACCTTAACATTTGCATCCTCTACACGGTTTGCCGCGGCCAACTCCCGGACCGCGCCCACTACCTCGCCGGCGGTAAACGGATGTTCCAAACCAATGATCTCGGCCGACTCAAATAGCCGCTTCTCATGACGCTCATCGAAGAACAATACGCGCCGCCGGATCTTCATTGTTTCGTACACCCCGAACCCGTAGGCAAAATTTACATTGTCGATCGGGATTACGGCCTGTTCTATCGGCAGAATGCGGCCGTTTCGAGCAAAGTAGGGACCAATCATGTAGCCTCCCCGAATGATTCCGACTCGCCGCCGGGGTTTGCACACTCCTTGAGACCGGAACCCGTGAGGAAGATTACTCTCGGTCCGCCCCTCTGCCAAGCGCTCCCGCCGTTCAGCGCACGGAAGCCCGCGGTGGCGACCGCGCCGGTCGGTTCCGCGTACAGTCCCGTGTACCCGAGAAGCCGCTGCGCCTCCCGAATGGCGGTGTCGCTCACGGTCACGACCGTTCCCCCGCTTTCCCTAATTACCGCGGCCATCTCGCCGAGACGCGCCGGAGCTGCGACCGAAATGCCGTCGGCGATCGTTCGAGAGTCGGCAGCCGCGGCACCGGGTTCTGCGGCGCGGGGCGGACGACCGTAGACCTGCTCATAGAGAGGCGCAAGCAGCTCCGACTGCACCGCAATCAAGCGCGGAAGATCACCGTGCCGGCGAAATCCTGCCGCAAGGGCAAGGAGCAGCGCCCCGTTTCCCGCCGGGACATACAGCTCTTCAGGAACGCCGATCTCATCAATGATCTCGGTGGCGGCGCTCTCGACCCCGAGCATGAAGAGCGGATTATAGACATGGCTGGCGTAATAGGCACCGTCGCGGGCCCGGGCCTGGGCGGCCCGAGCAAGGTCTTCGCGACTACCGGAAACGCGCCGCACCGCGGCTCCGTAAGCTGCAATCTGACGCACCTTGCCCGGCGCAGCGTCCGTCTTTACGAAGATTTCCGCACGGATGCCGGCGGCCGCCGCATATGCGGCAATCGCCGCCCCGGCGTTTCCGGAGGAGTCCTCGACAATCGCGTCGACTCCCATGGCACGGCAGGCCCCTACCAGGCTGCGCGCACCGCGGTCCTTGTATGATCCGGTCGGCAGCACGGCTTCATTTTTGAGATAGACAGGCCCGGCTAGAGCCCGCGACAGTAGAGGACTTGGGAATATGCCCAATTCCCGGACGAGAGGAACTTCCGTCGTGATTGCTGCGTCGTGGTATACGGCGTTGTCGAACAAGCCGGCACAGTGGCGGCAGCGCGCTCCCGCCGTCACCGCGTCGGTGAACGAACCACAGCGTGCGCATTTAAAGCGCAGGTCCCGCACGTCGACTATCGCTCCCGCGAGGAGGGCCTACGGCGCACATCAAACTCCTTGCGGTTCGCCGGCTCCTCCGCATCCGCGGCCGCTTGCGCCTGCTCGGCAAAGTACTGTTGGGCACGGAAGGCTGTCGCGCCGTCGGGCCGCCGCCGTACGTAGCTTCCGTCCGCTTGCAGCACTCGCGCCTTTACGTTGTCACGGAAGAAGGCTTCGAGGATCTGCCGTCCGCGCTTGAGAAGAGATCGGTCCTGCAACGGGAATAGGAGCTCGACTCGACGGTCGAGATTACGGGGCATCCAGTCGGCACTGGATAGATACAACTCATCCACACCACCGTTGCGGAAGTAGAACATCCGGGAATGCTCGAGAAAGCGGTCGACAATGCTAAGCACTTCAATGTTCTCGCTCTGTCCCGGGACACCGGGGACGAGCATGCAGATCCCCCGCACGTTGAGCTTGATCCGGACTCCTTGCTGCGACGCGCGGTACAGCGCCTCTATAACCTCGGGATGGGAGAGCGAGTTCATCTTTGCCATGATCAGGCCGGGGTCGTCCGGCGTGGAGCGCATGGCTTCACGATCAATGAGCTGTATAACCCGCCCCTTCATGGCGGTCGGTGAGATGCAGATTCGGTTGAGTGCGGGTATCGCCGAGTAGCCGGTGATGGCATTGAAAAAGAGACCCACCTCGTAGGCAAGATCGCGGCTCGTCGTGAACAGCCCGAGATCCGTGTACAGCTTTGCCGTCTTGTCGTTGTAGTTACCGGTACCGAGGTGTACATAGCGCACAATGCCGCTCTCTTCACGGCGGATGATCATCATGGCTTTCGCGTGCACCTTCAATTCGGCGATTCCATACACCACAATCACGCCGGCGCGCTCGAGACGCTGCGCCCACTGAATGTTGCGCTCCTCGTCGAAGCGCGCCTTCAGCTCCACCAGGGCCATGACCTGCTTTCCATTCTCCGCGGCTTGCTCCAGTGCCCGGACAATGGGTGAATCCCCACTCGTGCGGTACATGGTCATCTTAATTGCGAGTACACCTGGATCTCGGGCGGCGTCTTGCAAAAGCCGTAGCACCGGCTCAAAAGACTCATAGGGCATATGAACAAGAACGTCCCGGCGTTTGAGGAGGTCCCAGAGCTCTTCCTCCCCGGACAAGGCTGCGGGCCACCTCGGCGTCCAGGGTTCTTCCCGCAAATGGTCGAAACCCGGAGCCTGCGCAAGATCCATGAGTCCGCCCAGGTCCAACGGCCCCGGCACTTCGTACACCTGTGAGGTCTCGAGCCCAAGCTTCCCCTGAAGAAACCCCGCCAAGTGGCCTTCGTTGCTCACGACACTCAAGCGAACCGCCCGAGAATGCTCGCGGCTCTCGAGGATCTGCTGCATCGCTTCGAGGAAGTCCTCGTCCCGCTCTTCATCAACGCCAAGATCGGCGTCGCGGGTGACGCGGAAGGGCAGGGACTCGACAATCCGGTAGCCGGAAAAGAGACTCTCCGCCTGCTGTATGATCACCTCTTCCAGCAGGGTGTAGCCGCCGCCCCCGTCACCGGCGGGCATGCGAATGATCCGCTCGAGAGAGGGCGGGATTTGTACGATCGCCACCAATTGGCCCGATTCCGACGGCTCTGCAAACACGGCCGCGCTTTCCCGTTGGGCCGACTCCTGCGCCTCGAGCATGAAGGCAACGTGGAGGCGTAGATTCCCGGGGATCGGTAGTTCGGCATCCGGATCAACGCGAACCGGCGTGAGCACCGGGAAGATCTCCTCCCGGAACCGCTCTTTTAAAAAACTGCTTTGGGCGCCCGTGTACTCACCCGGACGCAGAAGCCGCAATCCCTCCGCCGCCAAGGCCGGAAACAGCTCCTCGTGCAAACAATCGTATTGCGCCTTGAGGATCTCCCGAACGCGGGCGTCGATTCGATCCAGTTGCTCATGTGGCGAGAGCCCGGATTCATCCCGCGTGGCCGATCCCTTTCGCCGCTGCCTCAGCAGTCCGGCTACCCGAACCATGAAAAACTCATCCAAATTGGATGATACGATGGCGCTAAACTTGAGCCGTTCCAGCAGAGGATTCGTTCGGTCGAGAGCCTCCCCGAGCACACGGGCGTTGAACTCCAGCGTGCTCAACTCACGATTAAAGTATCGAGGATGGGCGTCCCCGGGCCCAGGCGAAGTACCGCCGTTCGTTGCTGTTGCCACCTACAACTCCTCTCGTTGTGACCTACGGCGCTTCCGACGACTCACACGCGATGTCGTTGCGCAAGCGATGTCGTTCATCACCGGTTCTTACATAATCGTTACTCGGTAACCAAAGACCTCTTCAAACATCTGGCCTTTCAGCTCCAAGCCGTACCTCTCTACCGTGATATCACCCTGATAGTCACAGTAGAGACTAATGCTATCTTCGTGCTTCTCAACCCGGAAATCGCGAATCCGCTGGTTGTGACTGCGATCGAGTGCATCGGCAACCCGGAGAATGGACGCAAGCTTCATGATAACCACGCGTTGCTCCCGCCGAAGAGAGATAAAGCTCGTATGCGACGAGTTCGGCATGGCTTTGCGGTGATACCGCACAATACTGGAGATAATCCGGATATCCGTACGGGATAAGCCGAATATCTCCGAGTTCGCAACAATGTACTCGCCGTGCTTGTGGTGCCCGGTGGCCCGGATGAAGTTCCCGATATCGTGCAGGATTGACGCCGTCTCCAAGAGCATTCGCTGGTGCCGACCCATGCCGTGATCTTCCTGGAACTGGTCGAAGAGCGAGAGTGAGAGTTTTGCGACGTGCACGGCGTGGGTCTCATCGAAGTGGTACTTCTTCCCAAGGTTATAGGCGGATGCCACCACTTGCTCATAGAACTCTTGCTCCATTTCGGGAGTGGTCCCCAGGGCGAAGGAAACCAAGACGCCCTCGCGTATGCTGACCTCCGGCACAATCAGATGGTCGGCCGAGGTTGCGTCCGCGAACAATCGCAGCACAACGAGCGCGGGCACCAGTCCCTCCGCCTCGTTGTAGGTCACGCCGAGCTTGTTTACGATTTCATCGACACCGAGGCTCTGCAGATAGTCAATGAACTCGTGAAACGGTTGCACCGCCACCCGTCTCAGGCCGCCTTCAATACGCTCACCGACCTGAGCCGCCGCGAGGCGGACGTCCCCACCGACCGCTACGACGTACTTGATACGGTGAAGCTTCATCTCCGCATCCAGAATCTCCCGGGTCGCCCGTATCGTTTCCCGCAGGTAGCTCTCGAGCTGCTCGGTGCTCTGCCAACTCGGCTGCACCGTCTGTTCGATCCGTACCGTTCCAATACGCAGGGAGTGCGCCGCGACCATCTTGCCTCGCTGCAGCATCATGATCTCGGTTGTCCCGGCGCCGACCTCAATGATCAAGGCGTTCGAGCGTGGGAACTGAGGCAGGGCCGAGGAAACCGACTGCCGCACGGCAAGATAGGTGAGATGGTTCTCCTCGACACCTTCAACGATATCGATCATGAGCCCGGTACGGATGTAAACGCGGTCGAGAAAGGTGTCGCGATTCTTCGCCTCGCGGATGGCGCTGGTAGCAATGACGCGAACATCCTCATCCGCCACTTGCCATCCCCGCATAACCTCGCGAAAGCCCGTCAAGATTTTGATGGCCTGACGCATGGATTCACCGCTGAGATACCCGGAAATGAACACCTCACGCCCCAGGCTTACCGGCTTCCCGGCACGATCGAGGCGTTCCCAATGGCCGGATTCGTCGATCTCCGCAATAACCATGCGGATGGCGGACGAGCCCATATCAATGACCGCAACGGGCTTGGAACTCACACTTCCTCCTCGGGCGCGGGTTTAGGCGTCTTGGCTTCCCCGAGCCAGGACCGCGGCGCCCACCACGGCGGCGTCGTCACCCAGTTGTGACTGTCGAACCTCAACGTCGGCGAGGGGCCCTTTCATGGCGTGGGCGCGCATGGCACGCTCCGCCTCTTCAACGTAGAAAGCGCCGAGCTTCTCGATCAAGCCGCCTCCGAGGATTATGAGCTGCGGGTTGAAGATGTTGACCGTCGCCGCCATGCCGATGCCCATATACTGAGCGGCTCGGAGCACCACTTCGAGGACGGCCGGCTCTTGCGCCTTTACCGCCTTGAGGATTGTCTTGCTCTTCACCTTGGAGATATCGGTGCCCGCCTCCTCGAGAATGACCTGAGACTGGCCGTGGAGTGCTAGACCCACAAGCTCCTTCGCGATCGCCGTACGGGACGCCATCTGTTCCAGGCATCCATGGTTGCCGCAGCCGCATTTCGGCCCGTTGGGTTCTATCGTAATGTGGCCGATCTCTCCGGCCGCTCCGCTGGTACCGCGAAAGAGCCGACCGTCCAGGATCAGACCTCCGCCCAGCCCGGTGCCGGGGAAGAGGCCGACGACATGCCGATATCCCACACCGGCGCCGCGTACGAACTCCCCGAAGGTCCCTGCGTTAACATCGTTCTCCAGAAATACCGGCACGCCGAAACGCGACTCCAAAGCATCGCGGACCGGCAGGTTGTTGAGGTGCAAGTTGGGCGTCTCCACCACCACACCCTTCTCGAAGTCTATAGGTCCCGGTGAGGCTATCCCGATACCTGTCAGTGCCTTCAAACCGGTTTTAGCATCATCCAGCGCCTCTTCGACCGCCTCACCGAGGCAGTCGAGAATGCTGCTGTTGTCGCGCTCGGCGCCGACTTTAATCTTGGCCCGGCCGACCACGTTGTAATCGTCGTCCAGTGCGGTGGCGAGCAGCTTGGTCCCGCCTAAATCCAACCCGACGAGGTAGGACTTTGCCATGAAGCAACCTCCATTGATCCTTGGTGCTATGTTCGCGTAGCTCTATTCCGCTCGCGCCGCAGTATAGCACAGCTCCCGGCGGTGAGCCTGCAGGTGCCCGGGCAATATGAATGTGCGTATTGCTTTGGGTAAGCCTGCGATTGTATGTTGCGAAGCATCATGACAAGCGAACCCCGTCGCGGCGTGATCATTGGCCGTTTCATGCCGCCGCACGCCGGCCATCGATACCTCATAGATTTCGCGACCCGCTACGTGGACGAGCTCTACGTGTTGGTGTGCACGCTCTCCTCGGAGCCGATACCCGGCACGCTGCGGTACGAGTGGGTGTCCGCCATGTTTCCGCAGGCGAAGGTGCTCCACGTTACCGAGGAGATCCCCGAGGCGAGCCGGGAAAATCCGGGTGCAATCCGGATATGGGCGGATTGGATCCGCGCCGTCGTCAACGAGGAGGTCTCCTTCGTCTTCGCCAGTGAGGATTACGGATGGGAGCTCGCCGAGGCACTCTCCGCCCAATACGTCCCGGTGGACCCGGCCCGGAGTGAGTTTCCGGTGTCGGCCTCGGACATTCGGGATAAGCCCATGGCCCATTGGGAGTACATCCCGGATGTGGTCCGGCCATTCTTCGTACGTCGCGTCGCCGTCGCGGAAGATCCGGCCGATCGGCGTCTAGCGGCCGCCCTGGCGGAGCGCTTGGACACGCTCCGCGTTCGCGACTACTACAGCTACTGGTCGGAGCTCGGGAAGCACGTCGGCTCGGCGAACGAACCGACGCGCGCCCAGGCGGCGGGAGAGTACGCGCTGGCAAAGCACGCCAACCGCGTCTTGATATGCGAGGCGGACCCTGTGCAGAACGCCGTTCGCTGGGAGGCCGCCTTCCACGAAGCGATCGCCGTGCACCCGGATGATCTTCGCAGCTACAACCTGATTCTTGTGGCCAATCCCGAAAGCTACGAGGATCCGCGCGCCGAACAGTTCATTGCACACCTCGTCGCGCGACTGCAAGACATGGAGGTTCCGTATCGGATGGTGGATGCGCGGTCCGTCGCCGAGGCGGAGTCCGCGGTCCGTGAGCTCGTCGATCCATAGCCGGAGGCCGCGGCGTCACAAGGTGATGGCAAAGTTGCGGATTCCGCTAAGCAGCATCTGCACCGCAAGGGTCGTGAGGATCATGCCCATGAGTCGCTCGAGGGCGTTGATCAAACGCCTGCCGAGGTAGCGCCGAAGCACCTCCGCAAAGAGCAAGATGATCGCCGAAACGAGCCACGCGATAGTCAAGGCCAGGAGCCACTCTCCCATTCGGTCGGGATCCTGTGTCGCCAGCAGAATGACCGTGGCCATGGCGGACGGGCCCGCCACGAGCGGGACCGCGAGGGGCACGATAAGCGGCTCTTCACCGTGATACTCCGCCGTCATATCCCGGGGATTCGGAAACATCATCCTTAAAGCAATGAGAAAGAGAACGACTCCACCGCCAATGCTCAGCGCGGGTTCCCCAATGTGGAGGGCGGAGAGAATGTAGCGTCCGAAGAATAGAAACACGACCAGAATGCCGAGGGCGATTAGCATTTCCCGGAGGATAACGCGGGGGCGCCGCCGTTTCTCGAGATTGCTAAGCAGCGACAGGAAGATCGGAATGTTGCCGAAGGGGTCCATAACGAGGACCAGCGTGATCGCCGCGCTAATAATGGTCATGAGCATGCTCCTGAAGGATTGCTCACACAGTCGCGCGCAAGCTTCACCTCGGTCAAGACCGAAGCTTGCTTACGGCAGCGACTCCAACTCCGGAACGAGCCCGTATCCGCCCTTCAGGGTGAGTACGCGTCGCGCCCCCGCACGGATCCGCTCCTTTGAAACCACTCCGTGCTTTACTAGACTCTCCACCGCTTTAATCGCGTCGATCGGCTCAATCGTGCTTGTAATCAGGAACAGGTTTACGCCCGCATCGAGACCAAGATGCAGCGTCTCCTTCAGTGAGTAGTTGTCCGCGATCGCCCGCATCTCCAAGGCGTCGGTGACAATGACTCCCTCGAAGCCGAGCCGGCCGCGGAGGATCTCCTGAAGCCAGACCGATGACAAGGTTGCCGGCACATCCTTCTCGACCTGCGGGTAGACGATGTGAGCGGTCATCATGGCCGGGAGATCGGCGGCGGCCGCCGCCGTAAAGGGCTTGAGGTGGCCGGCCGACAGCTCGGCCAATCCGAGTCGTACCTCCGGAAGCGAGCCGTGGGAGTCGACGGAGGTCGCGCCGTGCCCGGGGAAGTGCTTTCCGACCGCAATTACACCGGCGCGCTCGAGGCCGCCGGCGTAGGCGAGCCCCAAGTCGGCAACAACACTCGGGCCAGATGCGAAGGCCCGATCGCCGATCACGCCGCCGGCGCTCCCGTGGTAGAGATCCAGGACCGGGGCGAAGTTCATGTTAATGCCGAGGCTTCGCAGCTCCACGCCGCTCACATACCCGACCGCCTCCATGTAGCCGCGGTCGACGTGGGTGCCCATGGATCGGGCGGGGGGATGCTCATGCAGCGATGGTAAGCGCAGCGCCTGAACGCGGCCGCCCTCTTGGTCGACAGCAACAAACGGCGCGGCGCCGGTGACCGCAACGCTGCGTCGGCGCAGCCCCTTGGTAAGGGAGACCGTCTGCTCTCTCGACTCAATGTTCCACGGGTACAGGATGAATCCCGCGGGACGCACATGCCGGATACGCTTTTCCGTCCGCGCGTAAACCTGCGAGGTCTTCAGGGGAATAATGAAGTGCTGGCCGATCTGTCCGCGAAGACCGATCTCGTCCAGAAGGGCTTCCACCCGTGCTTCGACCGCTACTCTCGGATCCTCATCCTCGGCTTTCGGGCCGTCCGGGGCGGATCTTTTACCGTTCTCCGGGCTGTCTTCCGCGGCCTCTTCGGGTCCGGATTCCCGTGCCCGGGGCATCCCGGCGCAACTCAGCACGGAGAGCGCCGACGCTACGAACAACAGCGTCAGGGCAAGGCGCACGAAGAGCGCCGAACCCCGCGGGCTGTAGATGCGCAGGCCGTTTCGAGCTGTATAGGTCTTACGGCCGTACACGCTTGCGGTCCCTCGGGAAAAGGGAGGCCTCCTTCACGTTGCTGAGGTCCAGAAGCTTCTGAGTAAGCCGTTCGAGCCCGATTGCAAAGCCGCCGTGGGGTGGACAGCCGTACTTGAAGATTGCCAAGTAGTCCGACAACGCCTCCGCGGAGAGGCCGAACTTGGGAAGCGCCTCGAGAAGGTCCTCGTAGCGGTAGAGACGCAGACCCCCGGTGGTTATTTCCAGACCGCGGAACAACAGGTCGAAGCTCTTAGTCTTCTGTCCGTCCGGCATGGTGTAGAAGGGCCGCTTCCGCCGGGGGAATCCGGTCACAAAGGCCGCCGGAATCCCGTGTTCCCGATCCGCCCAGGCGCAAATATCACGCTCGGCCTCCGGGTTTATCTCGAATACCCGCTTACCGCTCTCCTCTTTTGCAATCGCTTTCGCCTCGTCGTGAGTGAGCCGCGGAATAGCCTGAAGCGCCGCGGTTTCCGGGAGTGGAACACCGCGCTCCTCAAAGAGTGAGCCCATATCCTCCCGAAGTCCGTCGATAATCGCCGAGAGGATGCGCAGCTCCAGATCCATGAGCTCCTCAGCTGTGTCGATGAAGCCAATCTCGACATCCAGGGAGACATACTCGTTCAAGTGGCGCGGCGTTTCGTGCTTCTCCGCCCGGTAGGCCGGCGCTACCTCGAAGACCCGCTCGAGACCGGAAGCAACCATGGCCTGCTTGTAGAACTGCGGGGACTGGGCAAGATAAACGGGGGAGCCGAAGTAGTCGACCTCGAACAAGCCCGTGCCCCCTTCGGTTCCGGTACCGATGATCTTGCTCGTTTTGATCTCCGTGAACTCCTCACTGCGCATGTGATCGCTGAAGTGCTTGATAATGCGGCTCTGCACCCGAAAGATGTCACGGACGGCAAGATTCCGAAGAGAGACTGTGCGGTTATCCAGTATTGTCTCGAGACCCACCTCGCCGAGATCCTGGCTCACCGGCACAGGTAGATTGGGATCCGCCTCGGCAAGCAGCTCCACCTCTTCGGCGCGTAGCTCGTAGCCTCCGGGGGCCTTCTCGTTGGCAAGTACCGGACCGCTGACGCGAATGACGCTCTCGGGAGGGAAGGAGGCGCCTTCCTCGAATACGGTTTGCACAATCCCGGAGCGGTCGCGAACGACGACGAAGGTGATCCCACCGAGGTCGCGCACCCGGTGCACCCATCCGGCGAGTTGCACCCGGTCACCCTCGTGTTCCGGGATCGCCGTTGCCAACACTCTCGTTGCGAACACTCTCATAGACCTTCCTCCATTCGCTCAAGCAAATCGCCGGACTCGTATCCCTGCAGGCTCAGAGCGAGGAGCTTCGTGTACGCGGTCTCACTCGTCATGGCACCCATGGGTATGGCACCCTCCTTCCAGAGCTCGTGACCGGTAATGTACTCGGAGAAATCCACGATCCCCTCCTGCTGCGAGGTGCAGAAGAAATGTGCTCCGTAGTCTCGCCCATGCTCCAAGGCCCGCCGCAGTGAATAGGGAGTCTCGCCGACGCTCGCCGTACCGGTGTCGTAGAGCTCCAGCACGAAGTAGTGGACGCCGGTGTTCATCATGGCAATGAGCATATCGCTGCGCATGCCCGGGTACACCCGAACCAGCGCGATCCGCCGGGCCGCCCGTTCCAACGTGACCCGAAGACTCTCTTCGGTAAACTCACCGAGATCCACGTTGGCGGGAGCGGGCCCGTAGACATGGTTGGGATTCCAGTTCCGGAACTCGACCTCGCCGTCGGTCGGCGTCGCCGCTCGGTCCCGGCGGCTTCCGAGGCGCTCGAACTTGAGGTTCGCAGGGAAAAGATCACCGCCGCGGTAGGATACATGCACGCCGCCCACCGCGCCTTGCGCAAGCGTCAGCGCGTGGCGAAGCTCCGCCGCCGGCTCGGACTCCACATCCGGCTCCTGCCCGCTGCTCTCCCAGGGAGTACCGGAGGCCGTCAACACAATGGGCACCTGACTCGAGCCGAAGAGCCAATAGATCAGCGATGCGGTATACGCCAGGGTGTCCGTCCCGTGAGTAATGACGATGCCGCCGGCTTCGCCGGCGGTAAGACTGCGGTGGACCGTGTGGATCAAGCGCGCCCAATCCTCCGGACCAACCTCTTCGCTCAGCATGCGGCCGAGGTCGCGGGTGCGCACCCGGACATCGTCCCGACTCTCCAGAATACGCTGCGCCGCCGGGTGATCCAAGAAGCCGCTCCCGGACACAAAGCCGTCGCTATCACGGACGCTCGAGATCGCCCCGCCGAAGGAGATCACGTCGAGAAGCCGAACCGAGAGCTTGTCGCGCAGTAGCTCGTTCACCGCCTGAGGTTCGGCCTGTCCGCCGGAGAGCTTCATGACCTGACCCACGAGAAAGCCCAGGGGTCGCGAGTCACCGCCGCGGACCTGCTCGACGGCCTTGGGCTGCTCCCCGAGCACCTGCTCCACGAATCCCGCAATGATCGACCGATCCGCTATCAACTCCCAGCCGCGCTCGGCAATGATCTCCGCCGGGTCTCGGTCCTCGTCGAAGACCGCGGCTAGTACCTTCTTGGCAATGCTCCCGTGAATACGGTGGTCTGCAACCGCTGTAATGATCCCGGCCAGCCGCGCCGGCGAGAGTCCGGACTCCGTCAGGGAAACGCCGCGGCGGTTCAGCTCCTTCCGCACGTCTCCGCTGAGCCACCCGGCGACCTCCGTCGGCTGGGCGCCACACTCCACAGTTTCTTCGAAGAAATCGGCGGTCGGCCGTTCCTCGCAGAGCAGATGGGCTTGAGTAGCGGTAAGCCCATAGTCCTCGACGAAACGCCGCTCCCGATACTGAGGGAGCTCCACCAGATCTTCTTCCAGCTCCTGCAGAAAGGAATCCGTGGCGACGAAGACCGGCAAATCCGGCTCGGGAAAGTAGCGGTAGTCGCTGGCGGACTCCTTACCCCGCATTGCTTCCGAGATATCCCGGTTCTCGTTCCAGAGGCGCGTCTCCTGAACCACGCTTCCGCCGTGGGTCAAGACGTCTTCCTGTCGTTCGATCTCGTAGGTCAGGGCCTTGCGAACGAAGCGCGAGGAGTTCATGTTCTTGATCTCCACCTTGGTACCCGGGGCGCCCCCACGAGGCGCTACCGACGCATTCGCGTCGCAGCGTAGAGATCCCTCCTCCATGTTCCCGTCGCTCGCTCCGAGATAACGAACCAGGCGTCGCAGCTCGAGAAGAAGGACCTCCGCTTCCGCACCGATCTCGAGATCCGGCTCGGTCACGATCTCGAGAAGCGGCGTACCCGTCCGGTTGAAATCGAGCAGCGAGGCATCCCCGGCGTGAATCATTTTCCCGGCATCTTCCTCGAGATGCACTTCGTGAATCCGCACGCGGCGCCGTTGCTTATGAACCTCAATGTCAATGAATCCGTTCCGGCCGATCGGCGTGTCGAATTGGCTAATCTGGTAGTTCTTCGGGAGGTCCGGGTAGAAGTAGTTCTTCCGCGCGAACTCCGTGCGCGCGGCGAGGTCACAGTTCAGCGCCCGCGCCACCAGATAGGCGAGGCGAATCGCCTCTTGGTTCAAGACCGGAAGCGTGCCCGGATGACCGAGACAGACCGGGCATACGTTCGTGTTCGGCTCTTCACCGTAGCTCGTCGGGCAGCTGCAGAAGATTTTGGACTCCGTCTTCAGCTGTACGTGGATCTCGAGGCCCACCATGGAACGATAGGTGGTCTGGTCGCCGACGCCGGCGTCTGTATGCAAATCCGAAGCCTGGTCACTCATTGCTCATCTCCTCGAGACCCGGCGGCACCGTACGACTCCGGGAAGTCCGGGAAGCCCGGCGGCGTCTCCGGGGGATACTGCTGAGCTATCAACCCGGCAAAGTCGAGCAGGGTGTCCTCTCGGTGAGCCGGCGCCATGGCCTGTATTGCCGCAGGGAGCCCGTCGATCGTACCCACGGGAATCGACATGGCGGGGATGCGCGTCAAGTTGGCCAGCGTCGTATAGCGATCGGCGATCTTTTCCGTGATCGGCGAGATGCGGGCCTGATCGATCGGAAAGGGCAAGGTAGGATACACCGGGGACAGCAGAAGATCGATCTCGCCGAACAGCGCATTCACGCGGGATGAAAGGGCCCGTCGCACCGCCTGGGCGCGATGGTAGTACTGATCCTGAAAGCCGGAACGCAGCACGAAAGTGCCGAGAAGAATCCGGAGCTTGACCTCCGCGCCGAATCCTTCCGTGCGGCTCTTCTGAACGAGCTCTTCGGGGTTCTCCGCGAACACGGTCTGATGGCCGTAGCGAACGCCGTTGTAACGGGCAAGGTTCGCGCTTGCCTCGGCGGTGGCGATCGTATAGTACGCGGCCGCCGCGGCGTCCGCCCCGGCTAGCTCCACCCGTCGGACCTCGAGACCCTGCGACTCGAGCCGGCTCACGACCTCCTCGTAGCGGTCCGCAACGGCTTCATCGGCCTCCGCCGGACTCAGAACGCCGACCCGTTTCACCCGAGCGGCCCCGTCGCTTCCTGCAGCAGGGTCCGGCGCGAAGGATGTTTGATCGTGCTCGTCGCTACCCTGCACGGCAGAGAAGGCTGACCGAAGCGCCGGCAAACTAGGACTGAGCACGCCGATCACGTCGAAGGATGAGGCGTAGGCCACCAGCCCGTAGCGAGAGAGTGCGCCGTAAGTCGGCTTCAAACCGTAGACCCCACAGAACGCCGCCGGTTGCCGAACCGAGCCGCCCGTATCTGACCCGAAGGCCAGCGGAACCAGGCCGGCGGCCACGGCAACGGCGGAACCGCCGCTCGAGCCGCCCGCTACGCGCGACGTATCCCAGGGATTCTTCGTTGCACCGAAGATCGAATGGGTGGTCGAGGAGCCCATGCCGAACTCGTCCAGGTTTGTCTTGCCCACAACGCGGTATCCCGCCGCGAGGGCCCGGGTCACCGTTGTGGCGGTATAGGAGGAGCTGAACTCAGCCAGCATCTGGGAGGCGCAGGTAAGGGGCATGCCCGCAACGGCAATATTGTCCTTCACCGCAATCGGCACGCCGCCGTCGCCAAGGGATGAGAGCTCCGTCTCAAGGTGGGTAAACACGTTGAGCGCTTCATTCCGTGCGGCCAGGAAATCGGCGTAGTCGGAGCGGACCGTCGAGTCGGAGAATAGGTCGGACCAACGTTCAAGACTTAACACGGGTTCTCCTCTTTCTGCGAGGCGCCGCGCCGCGACACATCGCCGATCGAGTCTTAGAGTACGTTCGGAATGAGTATGAGACGATCTTCGACTTCGGGAGCGGCTTCCAGCAAGGCGTCCGGGGATATCTCGTGGGACACCGCGTCGGCACGCAAGCTTGATAACGAGAGATCGTCGCTGGTCTCGTCCGCGGACACAGGGGTCTCTTGCAAGACCGCGAAGAACTCCAGCACTTCCTCGGCGGCGCCACTGAGGTCGGCAAACTCCTGATCATCCAGGGAGAGTTGTGCGAGTTCGGCTGTTCGTCGGAGCTCGTCGACGTCCATAACCGCGACTATTACATCGGGTGTATAGAGTGTCAACCTGACCGGACGAGCCGACCGGACGAGCGGGTGACGCATTTGACGAGGCGGGAAGCGGTGGCTATTTTTTGCGTTCGGGCATTACAGAACGCCGTCAAAGATTTGACGCCCTTTCATGGCATGCTACACTAAGGAAATACGTGAATTTCATGACGAGGCCGACGGTGGTAAAAAAAGAGTTCCCCGCCATTCACTTCTACGATCAGGACTTCGTAGACATCTACGACCAAACCTGGGCGTGGATTCAAGACTGCGTAATGAAGGGGAACGATGCAAACGGACTTCAATCGCGGTACATCAATCATCCCGACAACTCGACCATCAACCAGTTCGAGGCGATTTTCTCAACCTTTTACCTGGTATACAGCAACCGGATATTTCCGGCGGCCCCTCAACTCGACAACTTCTACGCAAAGCAGGAAGAATCCGGTGCTATTCGGGCGGATTACCGGATCTCCGACGGAAAGCCGGTTTTTAGTGACGACAATCCGGAAGCCGTGAATCCGCCGCTGTTCTCCTGGGCGGAGCACAATCTTTACCATAAGATCGGAAACAAGAAGCGCATTCGGGACGTGTTGCCGACCCTCGAAAAGTACTGGACCTGGCTCGAGGAGACCTTCAAGGACGAGAGCGGACTCTACTCCGTGCCCGTGGCGGCCACGAAGATGGATAACAGCCCTCGCGAGGGGGTAACCTACCCGGTTGACTTCAATACCCAACAGGCGATCAATGCACTCTACATGTCCGAGCTCGCGGACATTCTCAACGACAAAGAGCTGAGCTTTAGGTACAAACGCCGGTACTTTTCGCTGAAGACGCGCATAAACTCCCTCATGTGGAACGAGGAAGCCGGCCTGTACTTCGACCTGAACGCCGAAAAGGAACAGGTGGAGGTCAAGACCATTGCCTCATTTTGGCCGCTTCTCGCAGAGCTGGCAAACGAAGCGAAGTTCGAGCGTCTGCTCGAGCACGTCCAAAACCCCGAAACCTTCGGAACAGAGAATCCCTTCCCAACTCTCGCCGCGAATGAGCCGGCCTTTTCCGAGGCGGGTCATGGTTTTCGCGGCTCGGTGTATCCACCCTTCACCTTCATGGTGATCAAGGGCCTGGAGAAGTACGCGGCGTACGAGCTGGCGCGGGAGTGCGCCATCCGGCATATGTACTACATCCTGGACACACTCCACCCGGAGGGGAAAGAGCGCGGAAACGTCTGGGAGGCGTATCGACCGACACGTGACGGCCCGGCGCAGTGGCCCGAGCGGGACTGGTTTCCGCGACCACTCTTCGTTGTCTACACTGCGCTCTCATCGGTTGCCTTGATGATCGAGAACGTGTTGGGCCTCTACATCAGCCTTCCGAGGAAGACCGTTGATTGGATCGTCCCGACCTTGGAGATCATGGGGATCGAAAACCTATCCTTGAAACGCAACCTGATAACAATTTTGAGCAACAAGTCCGGCCGTGGATGGGAGATTCGACTCGAGTCGGAGAAACTCTACTACTTCACCATTGATGTGCTGAGGCATAAGAAAAAGACCTTACCCATCCCCTCGGGCAAGTGCTCCATGCTGATCGACAAGCTCTAGTCGCGCAGTCCGCGCCACGGGTCCGGCATTCGCCCATCTGCCTTCACCCAGGGCTTCACCCGCGACTCTTCTTGATCTCGCGCTGCAGCATGGCAATGTGCTTTGCCGGGTACACATCCGTCGGACAAACCCGACTGCAGTTCAGCGCGCGTTGACATGCCCACACGCCGTCCTCGGTATCGACCATCCCGAGAATCTCCTCCCGCCGCTCCGGGCTGTTCTTGAGCTCTCGGTGGAACGCGGCCAAGGTCGCCGGGCCGACAAAGGCCTTCGTCACGGGGCATGCGGAAACACAGAGACCGCACTCAATACAGTTCTCGAAGCGTTCATAGCCGGGATAGCGACCGTCCGTCGCTTCCGGCGCGACCTGCGCCTCACGGTTCGTCTCCGAGGCGCGCAGATAGGCGGCATTCTCCGGAAAGCTATTAAAAAAGCCGGTGGGATCCACCGCCAGGTCCCGAATATGCGTAAACGCGTCGAGCGGCTCAAGAACAACATCCGCCTCGGCTTGGCCGGTATCACCGTTGTCGGCGGTGTCGCCGTTGTCGGCGGGAGCACTTGCCGCGGCCTCCTCCAGGTTTGCCAAACACGCGAGCTTCTGCGCGCCATTCACGAGCATGCCGCAGGTACCGCAGGAGCCGTGATGACAGGAATGCCGGTAGAGGAGAGAGTC
>CAYFQV010000018.1:9294-12617 GCA_964345195.1 uncultured Spirochaetaceae bacterium | reverse complement strand
AGCGGCTCATCCGCGGTGGTGCAGCGGGCTTCAACAGCGGTTTTCTCACAAACCAGGTCCACCGTTGTCTCGGCCATTGCACGCAGCACCGTCGCCTTCCCCCCGGTTACACTAATGAGCCCGGAAATGCCGTCGCTGTCCTGGTGATCAATACACTCGAAATTCCGGCTGAGCGCGCGCGTGTTCTCATCCGCCCGTCCGGCCAGCGGACGCACCGCGGTCCAAGCTGCATGAAACCGCTCCTCGGAAAAACCCGGAACGAGCTCATCCGCGTGCTGAAGGAGAACGTCGACATCCTGCTCCGGCGTAGCCGCCTCATCCGGCCGGTCGGTGATCCACTGCGTAGATCCGATAATCGACAAGCCGCGTTGCGGAACAATAATGTCCCCGTCTCCGACCTCGTGGAGATGGCTGACCACCATATTAAGGATCCGTCCCTTAACCGCCACCATGGTTCCGGGTGCCGGAGTTACGGGAATGTGGACGCCCCCGCGGGCGGCAACTTCGGAGGCCCATGCGCCCGTGGCGTTAATAACGAAGTCCGCCGAGACGGAGCGTTCCCTTCGATCCACCGGATCCTCCACCCGGACACCGGTAATGCTGCCGTTTCTTCGGGTGATTTCGATCACCGGTGTGAACGCGTGGATTCGGGCGCCGTAGTATTTCGCCGAGGCGAAAAACTGCAGAGGAAGACGCCACGCGTCCAAGGTTCCGTCGGGAACGACCACCCCCTTACGCACGCGCGGGGAAATCCGCGGCTCCAGCCGGCGCGCCTCCTCCCCGGAGATCCGGCGCGTTGGAATACCGGACTCCTCACAGGCCTGCACGAAGGTCGACTCGAACGCTTCGTCTTCCTCGGTCAGAGTTATGAACAAGCCGTAGTTGGACTCTATGGATTCCGGAGCGATCCGGCGCAGGATCGTGGTCTCCTCCATGCATTCCCGGGCAATCTCACGATCACCGACGGCGTAGCGCGCGCCGGAATGCAATTGTCCGTGATGCCGCCCGGTGGTGCCTGAGGTGAGCTCGCCGCGCTCGAAAAGATCCACGCTGAATCCGCGCTTGACCAAATCCAGGGCGATGGCGGCGCCGGTCCCGCCGCCGCCGATGACTACGACGTGGAGTGGCTTTTTCACAGACGTATGCTACCCTTCGCAGTCGCAACAATCGATCGGTCGATGTGCGACGGCATTCCGCGATTATTAAGCGGAGTATACTGATCGTAATCTTCTAAACGCAAGCAAAGCCGACAATCTTAGTGCTGCGCGGCGTGCCCGTCCGTGTCCGGCTCAGCCGTGACCGTAGCGGCCAATACCCGACGTTGAAGCCGCGGGGCAATCCGCCCGAGAGCCAATGCAAGACGCCCCTTAAGCCCCAGGGCAACCCAGATCTCCGCGCGACGCCGTTCGATGCCGCGAAGGATTCGTCCACCGCAGGTATCCGGTTCCATTCCCCGCTGTTGACTGGGATCCATGACCTTGTGGGTACTGCCGTCGCCGCGCAAGGCGTTTTCGGAGATTGCGGTTCGCACGAAGCCGGGGATCACGAGCAGAACCTCCACACCGTGAGGGGCAAGCTCGGCGCGAAGTGTAGCCGCGGTTGCGTTGAGGCCGCTCTTGGCGGCGCTGTAGGCGCCTCGCAGCGGTGTGGGGGCGTAGGCGGCAAGACTGGAGACGAACACCAGGCGCCCCGCCCCGTCGCGGGCCATTCGGCGGCCCGCAATAGCCGCGATCGCCTGAGCGCTGCGCAGATTCACATTCGTGACAGCCTCTAGGACACTGTCGGTGGTATCGATCAAGCGTGCTCGCTGACTGACCCCCGCCGCGTAAATCACGGTCGTCACGGCTGCTCCCGGCGCCTCTTCACCGACGAGCGTTTCGGCGACGCGAGTGGCTTCATCGACCCGAGATAGATCGAGGGGTAGGGCCTCCACGGCTTGCGACGATACACTCCGGCATGATTCAACGGATGCGTGGAATCGCGAGCTCTCACGTGCACTGAGAATCAGGTCCGCACCCTTCGCCGCCAGGAGGTAGGCGAGTGCATGACCAATTCCGGAGCTGGCGCCGAGCACCCAGACGCGCTCTCTTGTCCAATCGACCCTGCGCTTCATGGCGGCACTATACCATAGATGCGGGAAATCGCTACGTTTCGGGAACGGAGGATCAATGGGCAACCTTGGAGAACTAGCGGCGTTGGGAACCGCCATGTGTTGGACGGTGACGGCACTCTCCTTCGAGAGCGCGGGGAAGAAGGTGGGTTCGCTCTCTGTGAACCTTGTCCGCCTCTGGATCGCCTTCGGGCTCCTTACGCTTTATTCCCTAATATTTCGCGGCATGGCCCTTCCGGTCGATGCCGGCTCCCACGCCTGGCTGTGGCTCTCACTGTCCGGCCTGGTCGGCTTTGTCATAGGCGATCTCTTTCTCTTCCAGGCCTTTGTGCTGATCGGCGCGCGGATATCCATGCTGGTCTTCTCCGCGGTGCCACCGATTACCGCGTTCCTCGGTTGGCTTGCCCTCGGGGAAACACTCACTGCGCTCGAGCTCCTCGGAATCGTCATGACCACCGCCGGCATTACCGCAGTCGTCGGACAACGCCGGGCGCAGGAGCAGGTGACGGCTGCCGCGAGCGCGGATGAAGTTGCCATTGCGGACGACACCACGCCCACAAGCGGATCCGGCCCATTGCCGACGGCGCGGGGAATCAAGCGATCGGTGACGGGCGCGCTCTTCGCCCTCGGCGGCGCTGTCGGCCAGGCCGGAGGCCTCGTACTCAGCAAGCACGGTGTCGGGGAATACAATCCCTTTGCGGCAACGCAGATCCGCGGAATCGCCGGGATCGTTGGATTCTCGATTCTCTTCAGCGTGCTGAGACGGTGGCACAAGGTGGGAGAGGCGCTCCGCAACGGCCCGGCCATGCGGCGGATCAGCCTGGGGGCGTTCTTCGGCCCCTTCTTGGGCGTAAGCTTGAGTCTGTTGGCCGTTCAAAACACAAGCTCCGGCATTGCATCCACAATCATGGCGCTTGTGCCGGTGCTCATCATTCCGCCGGCGGCGATCGTCTTTCACGAGCGGGTGCGGCCGCTGGAGGTGCTCGCGGCGCTGGTAGCGGTCGGAGGGGTGTCGCTGCTCTTTCTCACCTAAGAGGAATCGCTATCAGAGAATGGTGTCGAAATTGTTGATCGTCGAGACAAGACGGGTCGGGCCCACGGGCGCGGTGCGGTTCGGATGCGGTGCGGACGCGGTGAGGCCGCTCGGGCCCACGAGCGGCACCGCCCGGCGCGGTCGGCGCGGTACTCAAGGGCCGCGCCGCCGCTTCGAAAG
>CAYFQV010000018.1:0-9194 GCA_964345195.1 uncultured Spirochaetaceae bacterium | reverse complement strand
CCGGGAAGCTCAGCTGAGGATCTCTTCGATCCGGTCCATAACCTCGTCGGTGAGCTGCTCCACAACGTCAAGGGCCTTGAGGTTCTCCTGGAGCTGCTCGGGCCGCGAAGCGCCGAGGATAACCGTGCTTACGTTCGGGTTTTTCAGGACCCACGCCAAGGCCATCTTGGCCATGGAGGTGCCGAGCTCGGAGGCGACATCCGCGAGGGCGCGCACCATGCCGAGGTTCTTGTCGGCGTTGTCCCCGAGCAGCATGTCCCGGAGGAACTCATAGCCGGGAAGCGTAAGGCGGGAATTTTCGGGTATCCCGTCGTTGTACTTTCCGGTGAGCAGACCGGAGGCCAGCGGTGACCACACCGTGGTTCCCAGGCCGATCTCCTGGTAGAGACGACGGTACTCCTTCTCCACGCGCTCACGGTGGAGCATGTTGTACTGCGGCTGCTCCATGGTCGGAGGAATGAGGTTGTACTGCCGAGCGACGGCGTAAGCCTCCATGATCTGCTGGGCCGACCATTCGGAGGTTCCCCAGTAGAACACCTTGCCCTGCCGGATGAGATCGTTCATGGCGAAGACGGTCTCCTCAACGGGCGTTTCCTCGTCGGGGCGATGGCAGAAGTAGAGGTCCAGATAGTCGACCTGCAGGCGATCCAGCGCCTGGTTGCACGCCTCGAAGACGTGCTTGCGGCTCAGGCCGGTCTGGTTCGGTTTACGCTCCTTGGCAGACCCGAAGAAGACCTTGCTCGACACGACGTAGGAATCCCTGCGCCAGCCGGAGTCCTTGAGGACTTTTCCCATGATCTTTTCGGATTCACCACCCGCGTATGCCTCCGCGTTGTCGAAGAAGTTCACACCGGCGTCGTAGGCCGTATGCATGAGCTTCGTGGCTGCATCGACATCTACCTGATTCGAGAACGTAACCCATGAGCCGAAGGAGAGTGCGCTCACCTTCAAGCCGGCCTTTCCAAGTCTCCTGTACTCCATAATACCTCCTGATATGTATTCGCTGCTAGCGTGTCGCGGTGTCGCGCGCCGTGCGTGGGCTTCACGCGATTTCGAGGGCGATCTCCATCATCTCCGTGAAGCTCTTCTGCCGATCCTCGGCGGAGAGCTCCTCATTCGTTACCAAGCTGTCACTCACGGTGAGAATGGCGAGAGCCTCAGCGCCGAACTTAGCGGCTTCGCTGTAGAGCCCATTCGCCTCCATTTCGACAGCCAAAACCTTGAAGGCCGCCCAGTGTTTCCAGTGCTCGGGATCATCGTGGTAGAACTGGTCGCTCGACAGGATGTTTCCCGCGTGGTAGGGGAATCCGCGCTCGTCCGCCAGGCTGCAGGCCCGACGGAACAGTTCGGGATCCGCGCAGGCGGCAAAGTCGGCGCCGCCGAAGCGAAGCTTGTTGATGTTGGAATCCGTGCTTGCGGCCATGGCGAAGATCAGCTCCCGGGTATGAACGCCGGACTGCAAGGAGCCGCAGGAGCCAATGCGAATCAGGCGTTTCGCCCCGTAGTCGTTCAACAGCTCGTGCACGTAGATCAAATGACTGGGGATTCCCATGCCGGTTCCCTGCACCGACACGCGCTTTCCCTTGTAGGTGCCGGTGAAGCCGAGCATGCCGCGCACTTCGTTGTACTGCCGCGGGTTCTCCAGGAAGTTCTCGGCGACGAATTTCGCCCGAAGTGGATCTCCCGGCAGCAAGACGGATTCGGCAATGTCTCCCTGTTTTGCTCCAATATGTACGCTCATTGTCTCTCCTTAAATCTCAGCGCTAAGCCAATCTCCGAACTCGGTCATCATATCGCGCAGATCGGAAAGCTCCTCCGCGGCTCCGGCGAAGAACGCGCGGAACGCCTCCTTATCGTATCGGACGCCGACCATCCGCTTCTCCAGCTCATCAACGAGCGTCGGATAGAGGATGTCGGAGAAGATCTTTACCTCGTCGATCACGCCTCGCTTTGTATTGATGTGTACGTCCATCTCCCCCCAATCGAAGCGATTGTAGAGGTGGTGAGAGAAGTCCGGGGTTTTTCCGAAGCGCCAATTCCAGTCCTTCAGCTCCTCGTAGTACTCCTTCAAAGTCGGAATCTCTTCGAGGCGCTCTCGGCTCAAGTGCTCGACCTCCGCCTCAGCGCCGTAGCGCTCCAGGAAGCGTGCGAAGATGCGCTCCTGTAGCGTCTCATGAGTCAAGTCGGAGTTGAACTCGGTGAGATTCGCCACGCGTGACCGCACTGAGTCGATACCCTTGCTCATGAGTTTCTTCTTTGAGGGACTGAGATAGTCGATGAGTCTACCGAGGTCCGCATTGATCAACATAGTCCCGTGGTGGAAGGACCGATCCTTGCGATGCTTAAACGCGCTCCCGGAGATCTTACGACCCTCAACGAGAATGTCGTTGCGCCCGGAGCGCTCGGCGCGTATTCCGAAGTCGGAAATCGCGTCTATGATGATGGAGAAGTTCTCCTCCTGATCGTACTGCTGTGAGCTCGTCATGAAGGTGAAGTTGGTGTTGCCAAGGTCTTGGTATACCGCACCGCCTCCGCTCTGCCGGCGGGCCAGGAAGACATTATCCTGTTCCATCTTGTCCAAGTTGCACTCTTTCCACGGATTCTGGTGACGCCCGATCACGACGGTGTCGCTGTTGCGCCACAGGAAAAGAATCCGGTAGGAAGGGTCCATGTCACGGAAGATCCAGTCTTCCGTGGCGAGGTTAAACCAGGGATTATTGCTATCGGAAGTGAAAATCCGAACGTTTCCGGCCATTGCTTTCCTCCGAAATATGGGATCGGGACGGGTCCATGTGACCAAGAGTAGATCCCCACTATAGCTAATGGCCGAGGGCTTTTCAAACCTGCGCCATGTGGGGGAACCTGTCGCGCCGGGTAATCGCAAAGGGAGGAGCTAAAGCAATGACCTATCTCAGCGTGTTTCTAGGGAATCCGGGCGCGCAGTACGCCCGGACGCGACACAACGTTGCCCGGCGTGTGCTCGAGCGCGTTGAGCCTGAGCTCATGCCGTCATGGCAGCAGAAGTTTAAAGGACGCTTTGCGAAGCTGCGGATGCAGGGGGCGGCGCGAGCCGAGGACACGCAGGTAATTCTGCTCGTACCGGAAACCTTCATGAACAAGAGCGGCGAGAGTGTGCAGCCCTGCGCCGACTTCTTTCGGATCCCCTCGGAGCGGATTCTCGTTGTACATGATGACACGGAGCTCGACTTCGGCGCTGTGGCGCTGAAGTTCGGCGGTGGACTCGGCGGAAACAACGGGCTCAAGTCGCTTACGGATCGGCTCGGCACGAGGGACTTTCACCGTCTGCGGATCGGGATCTCCCGACCACGCCGGGGAGATCTTTCGAGTCACGTCTTGGGCGCCTTTTCCGACGAAGAAGAAAGCGCTCTCGGCGACGTACTCGATACGGCACGTAAAAGGTGGCGGGAGTTCGTGGCCGGCGAGCTCACGAAACGTTAACAGACATGGGATAGGGATACACAAAGGGATGAAGCTATGAGTGATACCTTCGTGATTAGAGAAGAGAGAAACATTCTCGAGAACTTCGAGCCGGCGAAAACCCGGAACCAATCGATCAGCAAGCTTGCTTCCGAGCTATGTTTCGTCCGAGACAATGAGATGATCGAGCTTCTCGCGGACAACCTGCGAAAGAGGGCGGACATCCAAGCCTTAGGGGTTGTGAATGCCCAGGGCACGGTTGTGGGCATGGTGGTAAAGGACGACTTCTTCAACACCATGGTACGACCCTATGCACGGGATGTGTTCAAGAATCGGCCCGTTCGAGAGGTCATGAGTCAAGCCCGGACCTTCGACGCGGAAATGAACCTGTTCACCGTGGCGGAGGAGATCAACGAAGAAATGCGCGCCCCGGGAATCCAGCACTTCATTCTCACGAATCGTGACCAAGAGTTTCGAGGCATCTTCTCCACACAAGACATGCTTATCTATCTGTCGGAGATGACCCAAAATGATATCGCTCTGGCGCGCAATCTCCAGAGCCGGATTGTCCGGGAGCGAGAGCTGCAGGCAGGCTCCTCCTTTGAGTTCATGGCATCCTCACTCAAGGCGAAGGGGGTCGGAGGTGACTTCTACGATATCCGAAAGTACAGTGATACCAACTGGGTATTGGCGTTCTGCGACGTATCCGGCAAAGGCGTTTCCGCCTCCATCATCACGTCGGTGATCTGGGGGATGATGAGCATCTTCGACTTCGCCCAGGGGCTTGCGAGCTTCGTAGAACATCTCAACGACTACATTGTACGCACGTTCGAATCGGAGAAGTTTGTCACCGGTGTTTTCATTGACTACAACGAGGAAAGCGGTAAGCTCCTCGTCTGCGACATGGGCCACTCTCACCTCTTTTTATTTCGAGACGGAAAGATGGTGCGCCTCAAGAACTCCCAAAACAACCTGCCGATCGGCGTAATGCCCGATAATAGGCCGGGTTTCGACACCATTCGACCGCGAACAAACGACCTGTTCTTTCTTCTGACCGACGGCATGACTGAGCAAGACAACAACAACGGGGATCTCTATACCGTTGAGAGAATCGCCGCGGTACTACGGAAGAACATGTCGCTTCCCGTTGAAAGCGCCGGAGATAATCTCCTCAAGGATTTTGAGCGTTTCCGCGGTCAACACCATCTGAACGACGACGTCACCTTCGCGCTCATGAAGTTCGTACACCAGGCGGTGACACTGTAAGAGGGAGTGACTGTAAGCGTTCGCGCCGAGCTACTCTTCGTGAAACAGGCGACGAACGGCTACCGCGTTTCGTTCGTCGTTGAAGACCAGCCCGCCGTTCCAGTACTCGATCGCGGCGAACATGGCGTTGCCTCCATCGGTCTCGGTACTGAGATCGGTGCGAAACATCAGGTAGTTCATCATCTCTTCGAAATCGTTATTCCGGTAACACTCGATCTTCTTACGGTAGAACTCATTCCACGCTTCGATCTCCTGGAAACCCTCGCCTTCATCCTCGACAATGAGGCGGGCCTCCCGGTCGCTAAACGAAAACCAAAGCTTCAGCGCTTTGTTCTTGTCGTTACGGTTTCCGTGACGAACTCCGTTCTTGATGATTTCCGAGATCTGCTGTTCGAGCATATTGATTTCTTGGATGTGCTTCGGCGCTTTCTGGGCAATCAGGTTACTCAGACGGCGGACCTGAGATAGATCGATGTAGAAGGTCTTGTGATACATGTCGGTCGTATCGAACAGCGGGTCGCTTCCATCCACGCGGATCTGCTTGATATCCTGGTCTTCCCGGGCCTGCGTCGCGCCGGCCTGCAGCTTGCTGATCGCGGTCGCCACCGAGGGGGCAATCGGGAGATAGCCGTCCAGCTTGGTAAGGGCTATCACCTTCGCAGCGTCTCCGTGGAGATTGGTGAAAAATACATCCAGTCCGCGCTTCCGGCAGCCGGTGTAGATGTACAGCAGCACGCCGATGCCGCTCGAATCGAGATACGAGACCTCATCCAAGTCGACCACGAATCTCTCTTTTTCGTGCTTGAAAAGGTCGACTACCGTCTCTTTCACGCGGGACGAGTTGTAGAGATCGATCTCTCCCTCTATATACAGGATAGTAATGCCGGTTTCGTCTTCGTGAGTGGTGATCGTCATGTAGGCACTTTCTCTGTGTTATCCTGTGTCCGGGTTGGCTATCCGGACGTAAGCATTCGGACGGCTTCGTCTACGGAGTCGGCGATTGGAAAGAACCCGAAGAGGCTTGTTAGCTCGATTACCTTACGAACCGACCCGTGAACGTTGACGAACCACAGGCCGAGGTTCTTTTTCTTCGATTGGGTGAAGATGTACAGCAGCACGCTGATCCCACTCGAATCAATGTAAGAAAGATCCTGAAAGTCCAGGATCAGGGCGTGCGGATTGCCGTCGTACATCTCCGCCACGAACTCCTTGAGCTTGTGGGAGTTGTACAAGTCCATCTCACCCTCGAGCGCAATTGCCGTTATGTTCGCATCCAGTTCCGTAACCTTCAATTCCATGCGAAGCGTCCTTCAAAAGCTGTTGTGAACCGGTCTAACAGTGGAATGTTACAGGAGTGTGAATGGCGGGTCAAAAGATCGTGCGGACGGGTTCGCGGCTTAGGCCGTGAGATCGGTGCGTCCTTTGAGTGCCCGGGCGATCGTGAGCCGATCGGCGTACTCCAGATCGCCCCCAACCGGCAGCCCGAGCGCAAGCCGGGTAGACTTGATCCCGTCTTGCTCCAGGAGCTTCACGAGGTATAGGGCGGTGGTATCCCCTTCAACGGTTGGGTTCGTGGCGAGGATAACCTCTTCGATACTCTCGTCCTGGACGCGCCGGCGCAGTGAGGCTATGTTCAAATCTTCAGCGCCGATACCGTCTATAGGAGAGATGGTCCCGTTGAGAACGTGATAGAGACCCTGGTACTCTTTCGTGGATTCCAGCACCGCCACGTCCTGCGGCTGCTCAACCACGCACACCACGCGGCGGTCCCGACTCTGATCACGACAAATTCCGCAGGGATCCTCCTCGGTATAGTTGCCACAAACCGAACATGGACGCACGCGCTCGCGCATCTCGGTGATATGCCGCAGCAAATCGTCGGTGTAGGAGCGGTCGCTCTGCAGGAGGTAGTAGGCCATCCGCACGGCGCTCTTCTTGCCGACACCGGGGAGACGGGAAAGGTCTTGGATGAGCCGGTCGAGAACGGTCATGATCGGGGCATCTCGATCTTATTGCGCCCCGAACATGCCCGGCGGTAGCTCCATATCGCCGGTCATGGAGCTGACCTGCTCGCGGATGCGCTCCTTTACTTTCGCGGATGCGTCCGCGAACGCAGCATGAATGAGGTCTTGCAGCATTTGCACGTCTTCCGGATCCACAACAGTCTGATCAATCCGGATCGATAGCAGCTCGAACTGCCCGTTCAGCTCGACTCGTACCATGTCGCCGCCGGCGGATCCGACCGCGCTGACCGCTTGCAGCTGTTCCTGGGCCTCAGACAGCTTACTCTGCATATTCTGGAAGTTCTTTAGAAAATCCATTGGGTTCATTACGTTTATTCCTCCACAATTTGGCCACGAAACACCTCGCGAACCATCTGAACCGTTTCATCCGCTGATTCCCAGTTCTCGTGATTCCCGGCGTCCGGCTCAGCATTCTCTTTTTCTTCGCTATGATCAAGGACCGATACTGAAACCGCCCGCCCCAAGGCCTGCTCGAGCGCTTCCGCCACGAGGGGACTCTCCTGGCGAACCGTGACCGCCGCAAAGCGGTCGGCAAAGGAAATGCGGATTGTTCCCGCCGGCTCTTCAACCAGCTGTTCAGCCTTCTTCAAGGTCGCGGCGAGGGTAGGCTTTCGCGCTTCGAGAATGGCCGACACCGCTGCAGCACGCTCATCATCAAGGGCATAGACCGTGCCGGCCTCCGGCGCGGATTCCGTGGACGTCGGGGCCTGAGTCGCGGTGGAACCCGCGTCCGGGCCCGGTGAGGCGCCTTGAGAAGGGTTCGGCGCAGCTTGGGAAACTCGTCGGCTCAGATCCTGCAGCTGCGCAACGAGGTCTCGCGGCTGCACATACTCCTTGAGGAAGGCTAACTCTTGCAGAAGCACCTCGAGCTCGAAGCGCTGACGCAGGGTATAGCGCAACTTACGATACACCTCTAAAACGGTATCGAGGCCATGGAGTAACTGGCTTCTCGTAAAGGTATCAACCAGCTCCTGCGGGAAGGATTCCACGGTGCTGCCCAGAACGGAGGGATTGGTGACGCCGGTCCGTAGTAGAAGAAGGGTCCGCAAATAGTCGGCGAGCTCCGCGAGGAAGCGTTCCGGCGATACCCCGGCTTGCAGGAGGTCGTCCATGACGGAAACCGCGGTGCCGCTGTCTCCACCGGACAAGGCACGGATAAGTGCGTGCATCCGCTCGAGCCCGCCGATCCCGAGAACGTCCCGAATCCGCTCCATGGTGATACGGTCGGCCGAGAAGGAGGCAATCTGGTCGAAGAGCGTATAGGCGTCCCGCAGACTGCCTTGCGCCTCCTTTCCTATCCACAGAAGTGCGTCTTCCTCGGCTTCCAATCCGGCCTCACCGGCAACCGAACGGAGGGCCGACAGAATGCCCTCAAGCGGAATGAGGCGAAAGTTGAACTGCTGGCAGCGGGAGCGAATGGTTGCGGGCACCTTGTGCACTTCCGTCGTCGCGAAAATGAACACGATGTACGGAGGCGGCTCTTCGATGGTCTTCAGCAGCGCATTGAAGGCGCTGTTCGACAGCATGTGAACTTCGTCAATGATGTAGATCTTGTAGCGAAGCCGCGTGGGTCCAAAGAGGACTTCGTCCTTGATCTGGCGAACGTCATTGACCGAGGTGTTGGAGGCACCGTCGATCTCGATAACATCGATAGCGTTACCCCGGGTAATGTGTTCGGCTTCCTCGCTATCCGGGCAGGCGTCCGCCGAGGGGCCGTCGGGACAGTTGAGCGCCTTGGCCAGAATCCGGGCGGCGGACGTCTTCCCGACACCCCGCGGACCGGCAAAGAGGTATGCGTGAGCAATGTGGCCTTTCGCGATCCCGTTTTTCAGGGATTCAACAACGAACTCTTGCCCGGTGAGCTCGTCGAAGCTGCGAGGCCGTTTGCGGGTTGCCGTCACTTCGTAGTTCATTCTTTGCCCCGGAACGCATGAAAAACCCCTTCAGGGACGCCGAGCCGGCTACATCACACCCGCCGTTCGCTTACCGCTGCTCCCTTCCGGGCCTGACGGGGTTGGGCGAGAGCGGGTTGCATAGGGCCCGACGTACAAACTGAAGGGGCAGGAACCGGAGAGAGAGGGATTCGAACCCTCGGTACCCGTAAGGGTACACACGCTTTCCAAGCGTGCACCTTAAGCCACTCGGTCATCTCTCCAGGTCGCTCTATGGCGGAGAGAGTGGGATTCGAACCCACGGTACAGCAGAACTGTACAACGGATTTCGAGTCCGCCCGATTCAACCACTCTCGCATCTCTCCGCGACCAAGGTATGCCCAGGAGGATTCGAACCTCCGACCTCTAGATCCGCAATCTAACGCTCTATCCAGCTGAGCTATGGGCACACGAAACGGAAACTTACAGCTTCCCCGACGACTACCGAGGGCAGCCGTCGTGTTCGGAGAGGGAGGGATTCGAACCCTCGGTACCCTCACGGGTACAACTCCTTAGCAGGGAGCCCGATTCAACC
>CAYFQV010000017.1:8706-34840 GCA_964345195.1 uncultured Spirochaetaceae bacterium | reverse complement strand
AAAATGCCCTCTCTTTCGGCAAGCGCACGGGCCGTCCTGTGCGCATCGGCCTTGCCGACCTGGCGCCGCTCGTCCAAGCGCGACTCATCGAATATCTTGGGCTCGTATTCCTTGGGCCACTTGCGAATGCCTGGAATGCCCCCTTCTGCATCCGGGGTGACCCCAACAATCCGTATGTCCGAATTGCGATTCTTCAAGTATTCCGATGTTCCCATGAGGGTACCAGTCGTTCCTGTGGAGGCGACGAAGTGGGTAATGCGTCCGTCCGTATCACGCCAGATCTCCGGCCCGGTACCTTGGAAGTGGCTACGGGGATTGTCGCGGTTTGAGAATTGATCAAGGATGACCCCGTTTCCCTCAGCTTCCATCCGGCGCGCCGTGTCGATTGCTTCCTCCATGCTGCCTTCCTTGGAGGTGAGCACCAGCTTTGCGCCGTAGGCCTGCATGACGGTTCTGCGCTCCTTGCTCATGTGCTCCGGCATTACGACAAGCATTTTGTATCCGCGCGCCGCGGCTACCATGGACAGGGCAATGCCGGTGTTGCCGCTTGTCGCTTCAATGAGTGTATCCCCCGGCTTGATCCGGCCCGCTTTCTCGGCGTAGCGGATCATCCCGAGGGCCGGTCTATCCTTCACCGATCCCGCCGGGTTGTCCCCCTCCAACTTGCACAACACCTGATTCGGCCCGGTGTAGAGGCGCTGCAACTTCACAAGGGGCGTGTTCCCAATGCACTCTTCAATGCTGCGAATGTTCATGGATACTAGGGTAGCCAAATCGCCATCCACCAACAAGTCTTCACTTCGTTGACTGATTAACTCAATTTTGCTATCGGAAGACCTATGGACGTATCAGTCAGCCGAGTAAACGACCGCGTGCACTTTGTGGCCCGCAACGGGGAAGGGAATGAGCTGCACATTGACGGCGCACCAAAGCTTGGGGGAGAGGGCGCAGGATTTCGCCCCATGCAAACCATACTTGCCGCCATTGCCGGCTGTGCATCGATAGATCTTGTGGCCATCCTGGACAAGCAACGCGCAGGTCTCAAGGATCTTAAGATCGATGTTCATGGCGACCGGCCCGACACCTCACCGGCCCCCTTTTCCGCCATCCGGCTCCACTTCACCCTCATTGGGGAGGTGGACGAACAAAAGGCTCGTCGCGCCCTCGACCTCGCGGTGAACAAGTACTGCTCCGTCGGTGAAATGCTCAAGCAGAGCGCCGAGATCTCCTACACCTACGAAATCGTAAACGAGGCATGACCGCAGCACCGCCGGGACGGCACAGCCCAAGCAGCGGCTCCGGTGCATTGGAGTGCATTGGAGTGCATTGCGGCGCATTGACCATAACAATCTCCTGCACTACGCTGAAGAAAAACCTGAGGAGAAGAGTATGAAAACAACAACAAAGCGAACTGGATTGGCGATCGTTGCAATCCTAGTGCTCATCGGCGTCGCCGCGTGCGCCGGCGATGATTCGGAGTCGGAGGTGGCTACCACCGACGACGGATTCAAGCACGTGGAAGCAATCGACATGGTCTTGGAATGGAAAGTGAACGGCGACAATCTCGACGTGCGCGTAGAGGCACCGGCTACCGGATGGGTCGGAGTCGGATTCGATCCCGACTCCATCATGAAGGGAGCAAACTTCCTCATGGGCTACGTCGTAGACGGCGAGGCGACAGTGGAGGACCACTGGGGTGACAGACTTACCACTCACGTAAAGGACGATGAGCAGAACGTCTCCAACGTGCAGGGAAGCGAAAGCGAAGGAACGACATCACTGCAGTTCACCATTCCGCTGGACTCCGGTGACGATCAGGACAAGCCGCTCACCGAGGGTGAGACCTACGACGTACTCCTTGCCTACAGTGGCGCCGACGACTTCGTCACAGAGCACGAGCAGAGCGAACGCAAGAAGATCGAGATCACGCTCTAGGGCACGCTGCGTCAGGCGTGTGACCGGTGAGCACCGAATCAACAATTTCGGAACCGGATCACCCGCCGACCCGGCGCCCTTTGTGCAACGCTCCCGCACAGTGCCCGCGCTCAGTGTCCACCCATTGCCTGCTCACTGCGTGGGGGCGTAATATCTTCATTTCCCGCAAATAGTTAGCGCCGCCTAGCCCCAAACGATCCACTCAAAGAATTCTTGACAGTACCTGAGTACTCTACTATAGTATTTCGAGTCGCATCGCTGGATGTGTGGAACATCTGCCGGCGGCAACGCGGCAACATGGAGGACGTATGTACAAGAAGATTCTGGTTGCAATCGATGGATCCGACTACTCGCTGGCCGGTGGACAGATCGCCCTGAGCATTGCCAAGAAACTTGGTGCCCAGATTCTCGCGTCGAACGTCTACGATGCGCAGATTCACACCCGCCGGTTTCATGAGATGGAATCCATCCTCCCCGGACAGTACCGGGAAGCCGACACCGAAGAGCAGCTTCGCGAAGTCCACAATGTGTGGACGAACGAGGGCTTTTTGGCTCTCTCGAAGAAGCGCCTCTCGCCCTACATCGAGATGTGCAAAAAGGCCGGTGTCGAGCCGGTGGAGGTAAACCGACAGGGTCGCAATTACGTGGAAATCCTCAAGGCCGCCGAGGAAACCGGCGCGGATCTCATTATAATGGGCGCGGCCGGTATTGGCGCTGTCGACAATCAGTGGGGAAGCACGGCAGCGCGTGTGCTTCGCATGGCAAACTGTGACGTCATGCTCGCCCGCAAGATGCCCGAAGGCGGTGACATCGTTGTGGGAATCGACGGGAGCGAAGAGGCCGAGCACGCCCTCGAGCGCGCCGGCGCATGGGCTGAAGCACTAGACAAGGACATTGTCCTGAGCGCCGTATACGATCCCTACTTTCACAATCGCGTGCTCGAGTCACTCGAAGGCGCCTCATCCGCGTATGAGACCTCCTATCACGAGGAGATCTACAAAGCGGTAGAGACTCACGGTGACGCGGAGCACTACGGCAGCGGCCACACGCAGACCGCGGTACAAGAGGCTGATCCCGCGGCACCCCACGCCGGCGCCCACGGTGGTGGCCATGGCGAAAGCGAGGACGGCGGCCACGACCAAATGGTAGATGAAGGACTGGCCAAGCTCTACGAGGGCTTTCTCCAGCGCGCCGCGAGCAAGGCATCCGGAGAGCTCAGGACGGAACTGCTCAAGGGCAAGCCGTACCAGCGACTCGCTGAGCACGCTCACGAAGCAGCGGCCGACCTCGTTGTTGCCGGACGGAATGGGCTGCACAAGAGCGAGTTCTCGTCGATCGGCTCCAACGCGGAAGGTATAGCCCGCATGGCCGACACCAACGTCTTGATTGTGAAGTAGACCCGCCACTGTCCACGATCCGGGACAGACAGGTTCGAACGTAAGCCCGCGAAGCTGCGCTTCGCGGGCTTTTTTGTGCACCGGGGGTGCAGCCCGACGGCGCCGGCAACGGGGCCGCGGGGCGTGGTGCAGTGGTGCAATGACACCGCGACAGTGTTATGCGCGTTGTTTATGGATTAAACAAGCCGAAAGGCCGGGGAATGCTCACGTCGAGCTCCGGCGGCAATCGCCCTGGGCCGCCGAGCTCCTTGTCGATTGCCAAGGCCGCTCGTTTGCCTGAATCGATGGCCCGCAGCACGCTGGACGCGCCCAAGACGCAATCCCCTCCGGCAAAGATACCTTCGTCACTGGTAGCGCCGGTCTGGTAGTCGGCGGCGACTCCGCCCCAACTGGATCTTCCGAAGCGCGAGAGTATCGGTTGCTCCGGGAGTACTTGTCCGATTGCGCGAACCACCACCTCGCAGGGCTCGTCGAACTCACTTGCCGGCACGGGGACCGTGTCGCGCCGGCCCTCATCGTCGGGAGGACCGAGCTCGGTCTTGGTAAACCGTGCAGAAACAAGTCGCCCCGCCTCGCCAATGAGCTCCATCGGCAGAGAGAGGGGGACAATCCTCACTCCCTCACGAATGCCCGATTCGATCTCGTCTTGGTAGGCGGAGATCTCCTCGACGCCGCGACGATAGTAGACGGTGACCTGCGCGGCGGCGTCGCGAATCGCCGCGCGGGCCGCATCAAAGGCCGTATGACCGCCGCCGATGACCGCGACGCGCTTGCCCCGGGCGGCGATCTTCCGCTCTCCGTTCCCCGTTGCGTCACGCCGGCAGAAATCCTCCAGGTAGTCTAACGCATATTCGACCCCGGCGAGGTCCTCTCCGGGAACGTTGAGACTCTTTGCCTGGTGGGCGCCGGTCGCAATCAAGATACATCGGTATCCAGCGTTCTTCAGACTTGCCAGATCAGTGATGCGCGTCGACAGAGAAAGGGCGGACCCGTTGCGAATGATTTCATCGATCTGCTGCGTAAGGCGTTCACGTGGCAGACGAAAGGGTGGAATGCCAAGGGAGAGAAGTCCACCGGGGACGCTCTTCTCGTCAAACACCACGGACCTATGGTCAAAGAGGTTGAGGAAGTGTGCACAGCTCAACCCGGCCGGTCCACTTCCGACGATAGCGGTAGTTTCTTCGTCAGGAGGACTGGGATACACGACGCGTTACGAACTGGCCTCTTCGTGACGGGGCTGCACCGAGCCCTCGACATCCGGTCGGACTCCGAGTGGCTTCATCGACCTGCCGGATAGGGACTTCGCAACGAATAGCGCGACGGCAGCCGCCAACACGAGCACGGAACCAACACTCTGCCACACGGGTACAGCTGCCACGGCTTCCGGGTCCATCCCCCACTCCATGGTAACAGCCAACATGTGGAGTGGGCTCACCGAGCTGCTTGCCGCAATGAGCCCTTCGATTCGTTCAGGCGTCGGAAAGAGTCCCGAGAGGAATCCGATAATTCCGACTCCGAGGGCGCCGATCAGGTGCACTTCCTGGCTGTTCTTGGAAACGAGTCCGAGGAGCATCCCCAGAATGTTCAGGAAGAGAACCGACAGGACGAAGGTAGCCGCAATGGCTGCAGCAAGGGCCAAGGAGACCCCGTTTCCGTTGACCAGGAGAAGCAGTATCAATACGACTCCGACCTGCGCAATGTCGATTACGGCCCCGGAGAGCAGAAAGTCGGAGTATAGCGATGAGCGGCGGATCGGGAGCTGCCCAAGCCGCGCCATCTGCCCTTCGGTCCGGCGCGTCACCAGAGACGTAGCGGCGCCGAAGAAGGAGGTGAAGAGTATCAGCATGGTGATGCCGATGACCCGCACGGTCGCCGGCATCTGGATCAGCGCGAAGGGAAGGCCGAGAAGGTAGGCGTAGCCCAGCTTCATAAAGATAGAGCGGGTGTTGGAGAACACTGCCGCCAGCTCGAGTTGGTACACACTTGTGGGTCTCATGCTCATGCGCTCAAATCCCGTCCGGTTTTCATGAGGAAGGCGTCTCGAAGGCTCGCGCGCTTCACCTCGACGGCACGGATCGTGCCCCCTTGCTCAACGATGTCCTGCATCAGTCCCGGAACGAGCATGGGATCATCATCGGCTACGATCGTGACCTGCTTCTCCGACTGATTGAAGGACTGTACACCCGCGTGCCCCGGATGTGAAATGGACACACCGGTCGAGAGGGTCACGCTGATCTCCTGAAAGGAAGCGACCTCGTCGAGCAGCTCCTGCACGGTGCCGACGGCAATGATCTTGCCTTGGTCCATGAAGGCCACGCGACTGGCGACCTGGGCGACCCACTCCGGGTCGTTGGAGGCGATCCAGGTGGCCTTGCCGGCGTTTCGACGACTCTCGAGCAACTCAGCCAAGACGTTGGAAAACTGTGCGTCAACTCCACTCGTTGGCTCATCCAGGACCAGGATCTGCGGATCGTGGGCCAGGGCTTCCACGAGGCTGAGCTTTCGCTTCATCCCGAAGGAGTAGTTCGCGACGGCGTCCTCCGCCTGTTCCGCCAACCCGGCTCGCTCGAAGAGCTCGGCGAGACGGGGCTCCAGAGCTTCGGGCGCCATGCCGTAGGTGCTGCCGACAAACCAGGCGTTATCCATGCCGGAAAGCTTCTGCCAGTGGATGCTCGTATCCATGGCGACGCCCAACGAAGCGAGGTGTCGTTGACGTTCCGCCACGCGAAGCTGCGCAACATTGATTCCGGATACCTCGAGGCTGCCGCTGTCGACCTTCTCTTCCGCCGTCAGCAGCCGAGAAAGCGTAGTCTTGCCGGATCCGTTTCGTCCCAGCAATGCAAAGCATTCGCCCCACGCGACCGAGACATCCACCCCACACACGCCGCGACCCGGTTCGTACTCACGGACCAGATTGCGCGCAGAGATCGCCACTTCCTTGCTTCCAGACATAGGCTCTCTTAGTCGAAGTGTACGGTCGACTGGTCGGTCACAATAACGGTGCCTTCCGGTACCGTTGCAACTACATCATACCCAATGACCTCATCTCCGGCCTTGCACGGCTCCTTCTTGAGTTTGCTCAGTGCAATGTGCTCGTGAAACTTGGGTGTGATCTTCTTCTTTTTCTTGAGCCACACCTCTTCAGCCTGCGGAAACTCTGCCATTACGCGCTATCCTTGTTGAGATAATCCAAGGGATCAGAGAAGAACTTCTGCTGCTGATCCCTCTTGAAGAAGTAGAAGAAGTATACCATTGCGCCCAAAAGGATCACCGCAAAGGTGATACTCCCGACCTGCCACGCATTGAGGGTCGGCACATCTCCAACACCCAAATAGTACGCTCCCTGCGGCACGGGAACGCCGTTCTCATCTTCAAAAATCTCTTCTATGTTGTACGCGAAGGGCTGGCCTTCAAAGGGGCGCAGCTTACCGGATATCGAGGTCTTCTGCCGCCACTCATCAAGATCCACATCCTGCCCGTAAGCCCGAGCCAGGACTTGCCGATCGTAGCCTTCCAAGGTGAAGTAGATGTATCGAAGACCGTAGCGCTCATAGATGAAGGCGTACTCGAAGGTGGGCGTGCCCTCGATACGTGCGTAGCTACTTCCCTCGAGCAATTTCGGGTCGAAGTCTTCCGGAGATTCGATGACGACCGGCTCATTCCAAAGCGCGTCGTACATGAGCTCAGGAATCTGCATGGCAATAAGAACGAGGACAAAGAGAATCAAGAAGGCCTTGATCGCATTGAGCCAAAGCGTTCCGCTGATGAAGAAGCGAAGGATCTGTGCCACCTTAGTCATACATTGCGCCCAGAATAAGCATAACCGTGATGAAGGTGATCAAGCCGGTCAGGATAGTCATCCACAACCGGACGGTGTTAACCGCCCAGCGCTCATCCTCTTCCGGCTTCCGTAGTGGGTACTCGAGCACACCGTGACGTTCCTCCGCCAGGTCCACGTAGTCTGGGCCGTGTGCGCGAGGCATCTTGCCGGCACGTCCCTGCGTTTTGTGTGTGTCCTTTGAACTCACGTGCTTCCTCCGTTCAGGTCCCGTCCGCTAATTCGGCCGTTGCTCCCGATTCGCCTGGGCGTATCCATACCGTTCAGTGTCGGTGAAGAGCTGCGTTGCCAGGCTGTAGCCGTAGGGTTGATACGACACCGGTACGTAGCTGCGGTCCGAGAGATCACCCACAGCCTGATCGGCTTGAAGTCCCTCTTCCTCGCCGCGGACGGTAATCCGAATCTCAAAGTCGGTATCCGCGTCCTGTTGGCCCGGAGTCGCCGCTTCGCTGACACGGGTCTCCGGATTCTGCGTCTCGAGAAACTGGTTCACCTGCCGCTCCTCTTCGACGTAGATATTGTCGTAGGCGGAAACGCGGTCCACAAAGCGTGGACGCGCCGCCTCCCTGGACCAGCCTCCAAGCAACACCGTCATGAACGAGGCGATTGCCATGACTACGAAAACCGCCCTGCCGGATTCGCGCTCCATCTTCATGAGGCCCCAGGCCAGTATGCCGGCGCCTACGGCGATTGCAAGCATGATGTAAAAGAAGCGCCACGTCATCACCATGCCCATTGCCACGTAAAAGAGGAAGTAGAACACCCCCACCGAGTACACCATGATTGCAGGCAATGAGAACGGCCGCTTGAAGCGATCCTGTCGATGGTAGAAGACAATCGCCATCCCGAGCATCAACGTGACGAAGACGTGCTTCACCCACCAGAGGTCGATGCCGCCCTTCACGACATCGCCCGCTCCCAACATGAGATTCCAGAAGGATTCCTCGGCGTGGTACTTGAGAACCCAGGAATAGAAGTAGCCGAGAATCGGCATGGTCAAGAAGGAGGCGAAGCCGGTGTAAAAGGCCAAGCGTCCGCCGTGCTCGTAGTAGCTGCGGCGTACCGGATCCAGGTTCCGTCGCATCAGTTGGATTCCCGCCCATCCTGCCAATAGGAATCCCGCGTAGGAGAAGTTCGCGAAAGTCCGGTGGAGCTGCAGCATCAGGAAGGATGGGCTGTACATGACCCGCGTGTCGTAGCCGAGCACGCCAATGTACTGACTCAGCACACCCTCCTCCTGAAATCCAGGGGTCAACATGAAGCCGCCGATGGCGTTGATCATGTACATCTGCAGAATGAACAGCGGCGTCAACATGGCGCCGAGAATGATGTGCAGGCGCTTGTGCCCCCAGAGCTTGTCCCAGAAGAAGTAATGGAAGGTGAGCGTCGTTGCGAGCAGGAGGAAGAGAAGCTCCTCCACCATCAACGCCCAGAAGAAGTGCGTGAAGATTTGCTCCCAGAACTGCGGGTAGAGACCGGAGAGGGCAAAGACCAAACCGATGGCGTTGATGGTACCCACGTTGTAGATGCATACGTGGAACAGTTGCGACCGCTTGGCGAATTGGTCATAGAAGCGAATGCCGGTCCGATATCCGATTACCTGCGCAATCGTAACGACGAAGGCCGTGCCGATTGACATGGAGGCGACCGAGGTGTGGAAAAGACCAAAGAAGGCGATAGCGCCCTTTGGTCCAAGCAGCGGGAAGTCCATCATAGCTTGCCCTCCTTGATCATCCGCGCAATGCGGTCACCTTCGGCATCCGTGTAGTCTCCGGCGGCACAGAGCTCGCTCAGGATACGATCATCCGTCCAGTTGTCGAGGTCCATGTCCTGAATCTGCGAGATGGTGTGCTCACTCAGGCAGTTGGCGTACACCAAGAATCGCGTGCGCTCCTCCGCCGTCGCCTCTGGTTTGGCCAACTGGCCGTACACGGTGTGAGGTTGCCGAGAACGCTCGCGGGAGAATCCACCGAGGAAGAACACCAGCATGGCCACGAGCCCCGCGGCCAACATGGATATCGGCCAGCGCTTGCGCGAGATGCTGAACTCCTTGCCGTTCTTCCGCAGGTACCATAGATACGCAATGAATCCGCCGAGCACTACCGTGTAGGTCGTCCGCCACACAACCGGCGGTCCGGGCACCCAGTCGATGGGCGGGTGCATGGTGAAGATAATGTAGAGCGAGGCAAGCAAGGCGGTGACGACGTAGAGGAGTATCTTCTTTTCTCTATGCCGCACAAACACGTACACCGAGGCGACGGCAACGAAGAACGCGATACCCGCCATCTTCACGTTGAAGTACTTCGCCGTGTGTCCACCCATGATCGCGTTGAACGCGACCGGTGCCTCCGCTTGCAAGACGCTGGAATAGTACCATCCGATGACGGGCATTGCGAAAAAGGCTATGAAGCCCACTTTGAAGGCGAGGTCGGAGGCCCAGCCGTAGTAGCTGTGCTCCCCCGGGTCCTTCGCCCTCGTGTGTTTGATGGCGAATACCCCTCCTACCAAGAGCATGGTATAGCTGATGTTTCCAAAGAAGCGGTGCAAGGTCAGGGGTACGAAGCTCGGATTGAAGAAAGCTTGGGCATTCCACCCGACCGCTTCGAGCGCTCCCGGTAGCTCGACGCCGTTGGGGGTGTGCATGTAGCCTCCCACGGCATCCCACACGAACTGAATGAGCAGCCCGAAGCTCGCGGCAATGAAGCCCATGGCAATGTGAAGGCGCTTACGCCTCGGGTCTTGCCACCGGTCCCAGACGAGGTAGTAGAAAAAGAACAGGAAGGTAACCTCGAGGAGGAAGAACACGAACTGAATCATCAGCGGCCAGAAGAACAGGTTCGCCCAGCGCGCCCAGAACTCAGGATAGAGTCCAATGATAACCATGGGAATGCCGGTGCCGAGTGCCGCTCCCGGGGAGAAGATGATCAGGGAGAACCAGATCAGGCTCCGGGCAAAGCGGTCATACCGTGGATCCTGTTTCCGAAGTCCGATGAGCTCGTAGATCGGTGCCAGGATCATGAAGGCGGTGATGATTGTAGCTATCGGGATGTGGGAGAAGGTGATCTCCTCCATCCAGATGTACCGCGGAAATACTGGAGTGGGAATGACTGGCAGGTTGTTCATTGGCGCTCCCTCTGCATTGTGCGCTTCGTTTTGCGCCGGCCTTTAAGCGCACATCATCCTGTGCGGACAAGAAGCCGCCCTATCGGATGGCAACTTCCTGACGGTCCATCTCTTGCGCCGTGTAGTGTAGCCTTACATTAGCGAGTTAGTCAACTTTATTTCGGGGTTGTGTTTTTACGAATTTGCGGCTTGAATGGGGCACTCGAGGTACTCTGAGGGTTTTGGGGATACATACATGGCACATGAGCATGAGCAGGCACCCAAGGTTCCGGGTGTGGCGGAAGTCGGTGGCGTGGTGGACGGTGAGAACGTCACCCTGGATCGGCGCCTTTTTGTCCAGTTGCTCGCATACGGTCAATGCCATGACACGGCCCCACTCCTCGCGCAACTTCGAGAAGCCGCAATCCCCGCGGTGCTGTATGACGACGTGAACGATCCCACCGGCGTCGCACTCGTCGCGGTGTACGAAAAGCCCGAGCTCTTCGTCTCGGAGCTCCGTCCGGTGTTGCGGAGCGGCGCCTTCGCGCATCTCACCCTCAAGCCGCACCTCACCATGTTCGGTCGAACCTACGCCTTCGGCTATGAGAAGGACCTCGAGTATTCACTCCTTGCAAGACCACGGGAACGATTGGCAGCGGAGAAGAACGCCTGGGGAGTGTGGTATCCCCTTCGGCGAAAAGGCGAATACGAGACCCTCTCCCCCGAGGAACAGCTCGATGTGCAGACCGACCACATGCGCGCCGGCCGCGCCTTCGCCCGAGAAACCGGGATAGAGGATGTCCGCCTTGCCTGTCACGGCTTGGACGAGAACGACAATGACTTTGTTGTTGGTTTGTTGGGAGCGCGCCTCGTGCCACTCTCCCTGGTTGTGCAGCTCATGCGAAAGAGCAAGCAAACTTCGCGGTATCTCGAAAAGCTCGGCCCCTTCTTCGTCGGAAAGGTCGCCGGCAGGACCCTTCGCGCCCCTGACGAGGCGCCGAGCTAGACGGCGCTACTCGGACTCCGAGTTGCCGACCTCGTCATAGCTGAAAACCTCCCACTTCTCGCGCTCCTCGTTTCCGGTGATGCGATTCCGCAAGAGGAGGTAGACGGCCACTACGAAGCCGTATCCGGTTCCGAGGACAATTACCATGGCTGCGCCGGTCATATTCTCCATATCAGACCTCGTGTCGTCGCAAACTTGATCCCCATAATAAGGTTAATCGTCCGATCGTGCAAACCGACCGTGGCGCCGCCAGCGACGAATCGCGAAGTACGCCGCCAACGCGATCAAAAGCCCGAAGGTTGAAACCGCCAGAACGAACCAGCCGTGTACGTTCAGCCACACCGGTTTCCCGGCCTTATCGATGGTGATGAGCTCCGGTTCCTGGCCCGTTCCCTGACGAACCGCATCCACGATACTCGGCGTGGTCAGCTCCGCGATTGCGTAGATGACGGAAATGGTCTCCTCCTCGAGATCCACCGATCCGTCGACAATGCCTTCGAGGGTGACCGACTGCGCCATCTCCAGGGCACGAGCGTAGCTATCCATACCCTCGATCCGGAGGATCGTATGTGCAGAGTCTTCAGGCGCGGGGATATCTGCAGCAGGACTCGATATCTCGGAGTCCTGCAGATCGGTGCCCTCGGTGACGGCTTCGGCGATCTCCTCCGCAGTCACCACCCGCGAGTCATAGTCCACCGTAATGAGCCCCGGGGTAATGCTCCCGCCGAGCACACCGGAGACGTTGCCGATGACCTCGTTGACCTGCGCCCCGGTACCGCGCGTCTTGAGCTCGGGAAAGCGAATGCCGGCGGATCTCGCATACCACGGAAGGGCGTTCGCACGCAGCGGCTCGAAATCGGAGAGATAATCCTCGAGATCGCGGGCGTTCACCAGATCGGGATTGATTTCGGCGGTCGCCCGTTTCGCCTGGTGGCTCACTTCGGCATCCACAACACCGTCGAGACTCAGCAAGGCCTCCTCGATCACGACGGCGGAGAGAGCGCCGGTGAGACCCGTGAGCTGCAAGGTAAGCTGCTCCTCTGCCGAGACATCGCTCGAACCGTAGCCGTAGCCTGACTCTCCGGATCCTGACGCGCCAATAGGAAGCGCCACGCCGGCACACAACAATAGCAGCACCACTACGGTGCGCAATCCATTCGGACTCGTGGTGTTCACAACTCCCTCTCCTCGCTCTTGACTCCAGTATTGTAGGCAATCACCCTCTGCGCTGTCTCCATGGCGTCCTTTACACAGTCCGGAATTCCCACGCCGCGGTAGGAGGTCCCGGCGAGAAAGACCCCGTTCCGGGGCATTCCGTCGAGCTCCGCGATCCGGGCGGCGTGGCCGACCTGGTACTGGGGCGTAGCGCTTGGATAGCGAAAGACCATCCGCAAGTCCGGTTCCGCCTCGAGACCGATGAGATCCGCAAGCTCTCGGCCCGCGAGCTCGCCGAGCTCCTCGTCGCTGCGCTCGACGAGCTCCTCCTCCCCCGCTCCACCGAGGAATACTCGCAGCAGCTTCATCCCGTCCGGAGCGCGGTGGGCAAACTTGGATGAGCTCCAGGAGCATCCCCGGAGGACCCGTCCTTCCCGGCGTGGCACCACGAAGCCGGTTCCATTAAGCTCGGGGAGCTCCTCGCCCTTGCGAAAGGCCATGCTCACCGTGGCGCTCGAGACGGCGCGCAACTCGCGCAGGACCGCGGCGCGACGCGGGTCGCTTTCCTTAAGGAGCTCCGCCGCATCCCACGCCCCGACGGTAAGCACCACGAGATCCGCGTGGAGGGACTCCCCCGAGGCGAGCTCGAGGGTATAGCCTGGGCTTCCGTTCGCCACCTGACCCGGATTGGTCTCCGTCGCGGCGCCCTCCCGCGACATCCGCGTCACCTTCGCCTCGGTCCGAACCGTCGCCCGCGCGCGGACGGAGCGATCGAGGGCGGTGACGAGCTCGCCCATGCCACCGACAAAGCTCGTGAAGGAGATGCCGCCGCCCACTCCGGTCGCAGCACCCCGTGCCCCCGGAGCGCCCGCGGCCGCCCGCATGGCGCGGATCAGGCTGCCGTGCTCCCGTTCCATCCGCAGGTAGTGGGGAAAGGCGGAGCCCATGCTCAGGCGCTCGGGATCGCCGAGGTGAATGCCGGCCATGAGTGGCTCGGCGAGGCGGGAGAGCATCTCGCCGCCGAAGCGGCGGCGCGCGAAGGAGGCAATGCTCTCGTCGCCGGCGTGGCGGGCGTCGCCGGCGTGAGGAACGTAGCGCTCCGCCAAGGCCCGGATCCGCCCCGCCGGGGAGAGGAGGGGCGAGCGCAGGAAGGGAACGGCCTCGGTGGGAACAATGAGGCGCATGCCCCGCGGCAGCGCCACGAGCGCGCCGTCTCGGACAACGTATACGTTCTTGCCGCGGGTGGCCGGGAGGAGCCGCTCCTCGAGGCCGAGCTCCCGAGCCAGGTCGAGGGCGTGGGGCTTGCGGCTGACAAAGGAGTCCGGTCCTCCCTCAATGCGAAAGCCCTCCTCCTCGACGGTGCGGATCTTGCCGCCCAGCCGGGGCGCCGCCTCCAGGACGGTGCACTCAATCGGCTCTCCGAGTTCCGCCGAGCCACCGGCGCGAGCGCGCTCCTTGGTGAGATAGTGGGCTAGCGAGAGCCCGGTTATTCCTCCGCCGACAACGGCGACTCGCACATATCCCCCCTCTGCGTTGTCACGCAGCGATCGCGCAACGCCCGGTGCCCCGGTTGCGTTGTCGAAAGCTTAGCGATACACTGCAGTTTAACAAAGACGGGGGGAGTTGCAACGTGGAGTTACTACTGTACGGCACCAACCACACCCGCCTGAGTGCGGAGCAGCGGGAGTCGCTCTCATTCCTGGAGGATGAGATCCCGACCACGCTGAAGCAGCTCGCCGCGGATCCCAGTGTGCGGGAAGTGTGCGTTATCAGCACCTGTAACCGTGTCGAGTTCTACGTCGCGGCGAATGACGCAGCCTGCCTCCCGCGGATCGTGCGCCGGTACTACCAGGACACCCGCGACATCGACATTCGCGCAATCTCCGATGCCTTCTACTACTACCGAAACGAGGACGCCGTCCGGCACCTCTTTCACGTGATCACCAGTCTCGACTCCATGGTCATCGGAGAGGCCGACATTGTGCATCAGGTCAAGACCATGTATCAGCTCGCCACCGACGCCGGGACCAACGGACTCCTGACCGACCGCGCGTTTCACCAAGCCTTCATGGTAGCCAAGAAGGCGCGCTCGGACACCAATATCGGTGTCGGATCTACCTCGGTCGCCATGGTGGCGGTTGAGTATGTAGAGCGCCACCGAGGGAGCTTGACCGACTCCGCACCGCTCATAGTCGGTGCCGGCCAAATGTCCATGAAGATGGCGCAGTATCTCAAGAAACACGGCGCGCCCTCACTCACCATCGCGAACCGCAGCGTCGAGAAGGCGGCGAAGAAGGCGCGGGAGCTCAACGGCCGCGCAGTGCCGCTGTCGCAACTCACCTCCGCAATTCAGGATGCCGACATCGTCATGATCGGCATCGATTACGGCCGGCAACTCCTCCTCGACCACGAGAATCTCGCTCGCATTGCGGAGGAGCGTGAGCATCGACCTCTGGCCATTGTGGACATCAGCACCCCGAAGGTCGTCGCGGAAGTCGACGGGTCGATTCCGGGCATCCACGTCTTTGATCTCGATGATTTCCAGCCCATCTTGGACGAGAACGAGCGGCGTCGACAGGAGGCCATCCGCGACGTCGAGCGAATTATCGACGTTGTTGTTGAGCGCTTCGCGACGTGGCGGCACGAGGCGCAGATTCTTCCCGACATTATCCAGCTCCGCAAGAAGGTTAAGGCAATGGCGAACGACGAGATCGAACGTCACGCCAAGGAGCTGCCGGAAGAGATGCGCCCGATCCTCAAAAGCTTTGCAAAGGCGCTCTCGGAGCGCATCATCAACGCGCCCATCCAGACGCTGCGGTCATGGATGTACGATTCCCAATCCCCCGATACCACCGAAGCCCTCAACGAGTTCCGCGCACTCTTTGATCTTGACGTCGTGGACAAAGCAAACGACCATGCAGTAGGCGACCGCAACACCGGGTCGCCGACGGGTGAGGCCGGCGCACAGGACGCCCCCGTCAACGCGGCGCCGAACTGCGAGCTCTGCGCACCGCACGGCTGCGTTTCGGTACCGCTATCGAGCGCAGAGAACGTATCTTGACCGACGGAACCAAGATCCGCATTGGAACCCGGAAGAGCCGCCTCGCACTGTGGCAGGCGGAAGCTGCACGCACCGCGCTGTCAAGCCGGTTTCCGGACATCGAATTCGAGATTGTCAAGATCTCCTCTCACGGGGACAGCGACCTCACCACCTCCTTGGGCAACATGAGCATGACAGGGATCTTCACGACGCGTCTGGAGGAGGCGCTGCGCCGGAAGGAGGTCGATGTTGCCGTCCACAGTCTTAAGGACGTCCCGACGCAACTCGACGAGGGTTTCGTCTTGGCCGCCATGTTGCCGCGTGAAGACGCTCGAGATGCGCTTATCGGCAAGGGGGCGGTCGCGATAGCCGAGCTTCCGCGGAACGCCGTCGTGGCAACCGGCAGCATCCGCCGTCGCTCACAAATTCTCATCTCCCGACCGGATATCAGATTTGCCGACATGCGCGGAAACGTGGAGACGAGGCTGCGCAAGCTCGCCGACACCGACGAGTGGTCCGCCACCGTCATGGCGCTTGCCGGGTTGAAGCGCATCGGCTTGGAGGATCGCGTTAGCGCCCCCCTCGAGCTGAACGAGATGGTTCCCGCGCCGGCCCAAGGCGTCATTGGAATCGAGTGCAGGGAGGACGACCGGGCCGTCAGGGATCTCTTGGCCGGCGTCGACGACCGGGCCGCCCGGCTCGCGGCGACCGCCGAGCGCGCGCTCATGCGCCGCCTCGAAGGCGGGTGCCACGTGCCGATCGGCGCCTACGCCACGATTGCCGACGGCACCATCTCCTTGGAGGCCGTCGTCGCGGCGGTGGACGGGAGCTCCTCGGTCCGGGCTTCGCACAGCGCTTCAAGCGCCGACCCCGCCGGCGTGGGAATAGCGCTCGCCGAGGAGCTCATCTCCCGCGGCGCCGACCAGATTCTGGCCGAAATCCGAGGCGGCGGGGAGGGCTCGTGACTCGCCCGCGCGTCTTCCTGTCCCGCGACCCGGCCAACGCCGCCGCCTTCACCGACATACTCACGGATGCCGGCATTGAGGTCGTGGGCTGCGACTTGGTGGAGACCGAGACGATCCCGTCACCGGACGAGGCGGACGGGGTTATTGCCCAGTGCCGAGAGGCGGACATCCTGGTCTTCACCTCCGCCCGCGCGCTGACCGCGCTCGTCGAGATCGCCGGACCGGGGTCGGACGCCGGGCCGGGGTCCGACGCGGCCGCGCCGCACGCCGGGCCCGACCGCGACCTCTCTTGGCTGACCAGCGGCGGCGCACGAGTCATCTGCGCAGGGGAGAAGACCGCCGCGGCCGCACTGCAGTACGGTGTCGCCGTCCACGAAACGATCTCCCCCGGCGGTCAGGACCGCGTCATCGCGCACTTCGAGCACCACACTGCGGCCGGGGGAAGAATCGTGCTTCCGCGCTCAGAGGCTGCCGACGACCGCCTCCCGGAATATCTGCGCCGGCGCGGCGCGGAGGTCATTGATCTCCCGCTGTACCGGCCCCGGACCAGCAACACCCCGGAGTGCCGGGATGCCGTCGCGTTGGCTCGCACCGAGCTTCCCGACGCCTTTTCCTTCACGAGTCCGTCGACGGTCGCCGCCTTCATTGAGCTTGCCGCTCTCGAGGCGCGAGCCGCCGCGGGCGCGTACTTTGCAAACACCATTCGCATTGCCATTGGGGAGACCACGGCCGCCGCCCTGGTGGAGCGCACCGGAGGTGTCGAGTATACTTCCGAAAAGCGGAGCCTCGGGGATATGGCGGAGATCGCCCGGGCCGTCCTGACCGGCCCCCGGACCGCCGGCGACGCCCGTGGCCCCCACCGCCCCCGCGGCTCTCACAACTGATTGGAGAAATGCATGCCCTTAGAAAACGACTTACTCCTGCGCGCGTGTCGCCGGGAATCGACCCCTCGACGACCGGTGTGGATCATGCGCCAGGCGGGACGCTATCTGCCCGAGTACCGGGCGGTGCGCAAGGACGTCGACTTCTTCACCCTCTGTGAAACGCCGGACCTGGTTTCGCAGGTCACACGTCAGCCGGTGGACCTGATCGGCGTGGACGCGGCAATCATCTTCTCGGACATCCTGCTGGTCCCCCGCGCCATGGGGATGGATCTGGCCATGGTCAAAGGCAAGGGCCCGCAGTTCGGCTCCCCAATTCGGAGTGAGGCCGATGTCGACGCCCTTCACCGCGTGGGGGCGCAGGAGCTCAGCTTCGTCATGGACGCCCTGGAGACCACGAAGCGCGACCTCGCCGGGAGGGTGCCGCTGATCGGCTTTTCCGGAGCTCCCTGGACGCTCTTCACCTACATGGTCGAAGGGCAGGGTTCGAAGGACTTCAAGAACGCAAAGGAGATGATGTACCGCAACCCGGAGCTCACGCATCGCCTTCTGGCCATGCTCGCCGATTCCGTTGCGGACTACCTCGCGGGACAGCTCACTGCCGGGGCGGATGTTGTCCAGCTCTTCGACACCTGGGGCGGAATCCTGCGGCCGACGGACTTCCGGGAGTTCTCCCTTCCCTATATGGAACGGATCATTGCGAAGCTCCCGAAGGAGCGCGGACCGGTGATCGTGTTTTCCAAGGCGGTCCACCACAGCTACGCCGAGCTTGCCGCGTGCGGCGCGGACGTGATTGGCGTCGACTGGACCGTCGGCCTCGACACGGTGCGCCGAAGCGTCGGCGCCGGCGTCGCACTCCAGGGGAACCTGGACCCGCATCTGCTCTTTGCACCGCCGGAGCGTATTGCGGAAGAGACCCACGCAATGCTCGACGCCCACGGTCCCGAACCGGGCCTCATTGCGAACCTGGGACACGGTATCGGAAAGGACACCGATCCCGACCACGCCCGCGCCTTCGTTGAGGCGGTGAAGAATCACTCGATAGAGGGGTAACAGCATGGCATATCCGACACAGCGACCGCGGCGCCTGCGCGGTTCGGCGATCCTTCGCCGCGCCGTCGCGGAGACGCGGGTGGAAACGGAACGTTTGATCCAACCGGCCTTCGTCCGGGAGGGTTCCGGCGTGAAGAGCGAGATCCCCTCCATGCCGGGGCAGTACCACTACAGCATCGACACGCTCAAGGCCTACGCCGAGGAGCTCCTCGAGGTCGGGGTGAATAAGCTGCTCCTCTTCGGCATCCCGGCGGAGAAGGACGCCACCGGCACCGGCGCCTACATGGAGGACGGGATCGTGCAGCGCGCGACTCGCGCCCTCAAGGGCGAGTTCGGCGCTGAGCTCTTCATTGTCACCGATGTGTGTCTCTGCGAGTACACCGATCACGGCCACTGCGGGGTGATCCGCGGACGATCCGTCGACAACGACGCAACCCTTCCCCTCCTCGCACAGACGGCGGTCTCACAGGCAAAGGCGGGAGCGGACTTGATTGCTCCGTCGGACATGATGGACGGCCGTGTCGGCACCATTCGGGCGGGTCTGGATGCGGCCGGTTTTTCCCACCTGCCCATTCTCTCCTACGCGGTGAAGTACGCCTCCGCCTTCTACGGCCCCTTCCGCGACGCCGCCGACTCCGCGCCGCAGTTCGGTGACCGGCGCGCCTACCAGATGGATCCCCCCAACAGCCGGGAGGCGATCCGGGAGGCGCTCCTCGACGTGGAAGAGGGCGCCGACATGGTCATGGTAAAACCGGGGCTTCCCTACCTCGACATAGTCGCCCACGTCCGAGACGCGGTGCGGGTCCCGGTCGTCGCCTACCACGTCTCCGGCGAGTATTCCATGGTGCGCGCCGCCGCGGAGAAGGGGTGGATCAATGAGGATGCCGTGGTCGCGGAGTCCCTCACCTCCTTTTTCCGGGCAGGCTGCGACATGGTCATTAGCTATTTTGCCGAGGCCTACGCAAGACGCGCGGCGCGCGCCGCGGACACCGCCCCCGGCAGCACAGGAGAGCGCACATGAGCAGATCCAATCACACGAACCAGTCCCTTTTCAGCGAGCTCTCGACCCTCCTGCCCGGGGGCGTCAACTCGCCGGTACGCGCCTTCAACGCCGTCGGCGGCACCCCCGTGGTCATGGACCACGCCGACGGGGCACACCTGTGGGACGTTGAGGGAAACGAGTACATCGATTTCGTCGGCTCATGGGGCCCACTCATTTTGGGACACAATCATCCGGCGGTCCGTCACGCCGTGGAATCCGCGGTGTCCCGGGGATTGAGCTTCGGCACCCCCTGTGCGCATGAGCTCGAGCTTGCGCGGCTGGTCGTCGAGGCGGTCCCCGGAATCGAGCGCGTACGCTTCGTCAATTCCGGCACGGAAGCCACCATGACCGCCATCCGCCTGGCCCGAGCCTTCACCGGCCGCGACGCCGTGGTGAAGCTTGCCGGCGGATACCACGGCCACGCCGACGCCTTCCTTGTTCAGGCGGGCTCCGGCGCCGCAACCTTTGGGACCCCGGACAGTCCCGGCGTTCCGGCGGCGACGGTGGCGCACACGCTGGTGGCTCCCTTCAACGATCTGGAGGCAATCCGTGCCCTCTTCTCCGAGCGCGGAGACGAGATTGCCTGCTTCATCCTGGAACCCATTCCCGGAAACATGGGCATGGTTCCGCCGGAGGAGGGCTTCCTCCGGGAGCTCGCGGGGATCGTTCACGAGGCCGGGGCGCTGCTGATCTTCGACGAGGTGATCTCCGGCTTCCGCGTCGCCCACGGAGGGGCGCAGGCGCGCTACGATGTAGTTCCCGACATTACCACCCTGGGCAAGATCATTGGCGGCGGCATGCCGGTGGGAGCCTTCGGCGCCCGGGAGGAGATCATGTCCCTGCTCTCACCTTCCGGGCCCGTCTACCAATCGGGAACGCTCTCCGGCAACCCGGTCACCATGGCAGCCGGCGCAGCGGCATTGAAAGAGGTGAAAACGCCGGGTTTCTACGAGGGACTCGAGGGGAAGGCGCAGAAGTTCTTCGACAAACTGGCGGAGCTTGCGGAGGCAGCCCCGGTTGACGCGACGGTCAACTCCATTGCCGGCATGGGCACGCTCTTCTTCACATCCGGTCCGGTTCGCGACTACGCCGGCGCAAAACAGTCGGACACGAAGCGTTTCGGCCGCTTCTTCCACGGCATGCTGAAACGGGGAATCTACCTCCCCCCGGCGCAGTTCGAGTGCATGTTCATCTCCGCCGCCCACACGCAGGACGACCTCGAAGCGGCGCTCCAAGCCGCGGAAGCGACGCTCGCGGAGATGGAGTAGCGCAGAAGCGCGTCCAGCCGTGAACGCTCCCACACGCCGGGCATCACCGCTCGCTCTCATTCGCCGACACAACGATGGCGGCTGGCTCCTCTTCGAGGATCCGGCGCGCATCTACACCACGACGGATCCGCGGAATGTCCCCAGCCTCCTCGAGCAGGTAGAACGGGACCGGGCGGGGGGCCACGACGGCCGGGAAGATGACTCCGGTGGGCGTGCAGGCGGCGGTGCCGGCGCGGCTGGGGATGCCCGCGCTGCGGTCTACGCACTTGCCTACGAAGCGGCTACCGGCTTCGACTCCGCGCTCGTGACGCGGGAGCCGGCTCCAGGGACGTCGATAGCGTGGTGTGCACTCTTTGAGCGGTGGCGCTTTGTATCGGATGAGGAGACGGCGATTGCGGGGGCGCCCGTTTGGACCGACGACCGTCCGGTCCTGTTCGGCCGCTGGGTTCCCGAGCTCTCAGCGGAAGCCTACGGCGCCGGTTTCCGTGAGGCCAAAGGGCTGCTCGAGGCGGGGCAGACGTACCAGATCAACTACACCCAGCGCTTTCGCGCCGCGCTGCTCGAGATTCCCTCTCGCGATCAGCTCCTCGGGCTCTTTCTGCATTTGGTACGAGAGACCAACGCGCAATACGCCGCATTCGTCTTCACCGGCGACTCGGCGCTCCTATCCGTCAGCCCTGAGCTGTTCTTCGAGCGCGCCGGCGCCAGCATTCGATCCCGCCCAATGAAGGGCACCATCCGCCGCGGCGCCGGCGAGGAAGAGGACGACGCCCTGGCCGCACAGTTGCAGGGGTCGCAGAAGGATCGAGCGGAGAACCTCATGATCGTAGATATGATTCGTAACGATCTGGGGAAACGCGCTCGGATCGGAAGCGTGCAGGTTCCCGACCTCTTCGCAATCGAGCGCTATCCCGGCCTCCACCAGATGACGAGCCAGGTCGTTGCCGAGAGCGACGCCACGGAAGCGGAGCTCCTTGCGGATCTCTTTCCCTGCGCCTCTATAACAGGGGCGCCGAAAGTCGCGGCAATGCGCGCCATCCGCGACCTCGAGCGCTCTCCGCGCGGCTTCTACACCGGTACCGTCGGGATCGCGCTTCCTGGGCGCTACAGTAGCTGGAACGTCGCAATCCGCACCCTTTCCTGCAACCTCGTCTCCGGCGAAGCAGAGTACGGCACCGGCGGCGGCGTTGTCTGGGACAGCGAGGAGGAGTCGGAGTACCGGGAGATGTTGCTCAAGGCGGAGGTGCTGCGGCACGCTGATCCGAGATTTCACCTGATCGAGACGATGCTCGTGGAACCCGAGGGTGGCGTGTTTCTCCTCGATTTGCACCTCGCTCGGTTGGAGCGCAGTGCGGCCGCCCTCGGCTTTCGTTTTCCCGGAGATCGGCTTCGGAGCGAGATCGAGTCGCAGGTGGAGAGCATCGCGGCGGGAGGACGTGCGGCCATGCTGCGAATCCTGCTGGGCCGGGAGGGGGAAATTGCGGGCCGGGCAACGCCCCTGGACGAGCATCCTCTCCCCTCACCGCTCGGTGTGCGCGTCGCCCGGCAGCCGGTAGACTCGAGGGACATCTTCCTGCGCCACAAGACGACCTACCGTCGCGTGTACGAGGAGGCGCTCGCCGCGGCGCGGGACGGTTCCGGGCCGGAAGCCTCCGGGTCGGGTCCCTCGGCGGTAGATGAAGTGTTCCTCCATAACGAGCGCGGAGAGCTGACTGAGGGAACGATCACCAACATTGTGCTGCAGTTTGGAGACAAATCCTACACACCCGCCGCGGAGGCGGGACTACTGCCGGGATGCTACCGCGAGCACCTTCTCCGCTCGGGGAGAGTCTCCGAGGCGGTACTCCGCATTGAGGATCTCTCCCGCTGCGACGCGGTGTGGGCCGTTAACTCAGTGCGCGGAACGCTGCCGTGCCGATTGGTGGAGTAGCGGCCCCGCCGCAATCACAGCACCACCGCCTGCAGTACCGTGTCGATGATGAGCGCCAGGACGAACAAACCGCCGAACTTCCGGGAGTAGACGAAGGTGCTTGAGACGAACCAGAGCGGCCACGCCGTCTCCGGATAGTCGGCGGGACGCTCCGTCGGCCGCGGCTTTGCAAACATGGGAATGACGGTGCGAATGAAGTACGGCAGGGCAAAAACGATCAGCGCCATGACCGGAGTGAAGAAGCCGATCACAATGAGATATGCCGTAATGAGGTACTGCAGCACAATGAGTGCCACGACGACACCGCGGGAAAGGCGCTCACCGAGCACGACCGGCAGAGTGTGGACCCGGGCGCGCTTGTCGTCATGGAACTTGTCGATGTGCTTCCCCATGAGCGTAGCCGTCACGCCGAGCGCGTAGGGAAGGCTCGCGAGCACGACCAGCCAACTCCAAGTTCCCACCAAGACGTAGTAGCCACCGGCAACCATGAGGGGCCCCCACACCACCAGGAGCGAGAGCTCTCCGAGGGCGAAGTACTTCAGCGGGTAGGTGTAGAAAATCATGAAGAAGAGCCCCGCCCCCATGATTGCCCAGGAAAGCCCGCCGCGATAGGCGCAGACGGCCACACCAATTCCAATGGCGATCACCGCATTCACAATTGCGTAGCGCACCTGCTGCTTCTGCGTGCGGAAGCCCTTCTCCAGCGGTTGCGGACCGTAGAGATCACGGAAGTAGTTCTCCGTATCGATACCTCGACGAAAGTCCACGAGGTCGTTGATGATGTTGTTGGTGCCGTGGGCAAAGAGCAATGCCACCAGCATGGCCAGCCAGACCAGCACATTTACGCTCTGCACCTGATAGGCCAGGAGGCCGGCAATGAGCACGGAAAAGACGGTGAGCACGACTGCGGCGAAGCGAGTGGACACGAGCCACCGGGAGACCACGTCCAGGTCGTCCCACTCCTCCCGAGTCAGCCGCGGCATGACCCGTACGGCCTTCACCCAGAATGCGAAGTTTGGCTTCATCGTCCTATCTCATCCTTGCCGCCCGGGGTCGCCTGCCCTTCCTCGAGCTCCTTCCGGCTGGGAAGCTTGGCGGGAACGGGATAGGTAAGCAGAGCGCCCAGACTGGCGACCACGCTCACTACGACCATGAGGAGCAGGATGAGGACCAGGTAAAGTACGTCGGTCCCTTCCATGCTCGTGAGAACCGTCGGCTCGGCGAGACGCCAGGCAAAGGCTCCAGCGGCAATGAGCAACGCGAGGACCGAGCCAATGACTTTGATGGTTACCTTCCGGACCCACCGCGCGCGATAGTTCACCCACCAGGTGAGGAGACCCGTGGGAATGACAATGAGCGAAAAGAGCACGTAGCCCCCGAGCATGTAGAGAGTTGCCACATCGAAGCCGGCGTCGCCGGTGATCAGGTAGACAACGGCAAACACCGCCGCGGCAAAGCCGAAGACAATTGGGAAGTGAACGGTCATGGGATGGGGATGACGCTCCAAGAAGGGAACCTTGCCCATGAGTCGCGCCAAGAAGCCGGGGAGGTGATCGTACTCGTCCTCCGCCGCGACGGCTTCCTCCTCCTGGGCGGCCACGACACCGACTGGGGTGAAGCGTTCGAAGACCTCTTCTCCGTGCGGCGCATTGGGCACCTCATTCGTGAGATCCTCGCCGGCGCTGTGCTGCTTCATGTGGGTGCCGGTTCGCCACATTTTGCTCTCGGAGACGTCGTAGACGCGGCCCTGATAGGCAACGTAGACGGGCTGCCCGTCCTGCCCGTTGTACTTCTTCAGTTCCTCTGCGGTGAATTTGGGTAGTTCGTCGGCCATAGCTTCCTCCCTATCGCTCGCCTCAATGGTGACTAGATCACTCGGGTATCATACACGGTGTGGACGCCGACGAAAAGGCCAATTATTGCTCTTACGCCCGGCCATTGCCGCCGGCACCAAACCGTGGGACTACCGTATCAATGAACGACGACAGCCGGTCGACGTGCTTCGAGGAAGGAAGGTGCTGAAGCGCCTCACGGGCGCGGCGGGCGTGCGCTGTTGCCAGGTCGATGTCGAAGCCGTCGACGAGACGATCATCCCCGTCGTGATAGTCGTCTACAATCTGATAGGCAAGCCCAAACTCCATTCCGAAACGCCGGAGGTGCTCGGCCGCCGCGGAGTGCCCCAGGGCCACCGCGGCGGTGAAACAGCACGCCGCGGTGAAGTTTGCGGTCTTCATGCGGATGAGCTCGTAGTACTCCTCCAGGGTGAGTTTTCGCTCCTCATGAAGGGCGGCGAATATCTCACCGTTGCACATGCCCGCAGTCACATCCGTAATCGGTGTGGTTACATCCGGTCCAAAATGTCGCGCAAGGACTCCAAAGGCCTTCGAGAAGAGCACGTCCCCGGCGAGAACCGCAATTCGGTCGGTATACCGCGCGTTGGTGCTCGGTGCGTTGCGCCGTTCGCTTGCGCGATCAAGGACATCGTCATGTATCAGGCTCGCACTGTGTAGCAGCTCCATGGTGAGGGCGAGGTTTCGAAGCCTCTCAGCGTCCGCTTCCGGGAAAAGCGTTCCGATCGACTCCGTATCGTCGCCGCCTCGAGCAGCCATGCCGGCCAGCAGAACCAGAGCGGGGCGCAGCATCTTGCCCGGGCGACGGAAGACGTAGCGGTCAATCTCGTCCAGCTCCGCCCTATTCTGCCGCAGCGTTTCCGCAATGGCGCGCTGAAGCGCTTCGAGGTCGTCACGAATTGGCGCATAGAGCTCCTGCAACGCCGCCTCGACGAGGTTTCCGCCGTCCTTCGTTTTTTGGTCTTCCGTCCCGTTGACGGCAATGCTAGCCTTCGACATGATTCTCTCAGTTTGCCCATGTCAAGCCGGCAAGTCAAATTTGACAGAGTCAGTCAGGCTCGATAACAATGGCCGAATCAGAAGTGCGAAGGGGAGAATGAATCGATGATTGAAGGCTTTTACGGTATTCTGGAAGCAATTGGCTACGAGCACCCGGTGCACCCGATCTTCGTGCACTTCACCGTCGGACTCACCGTGGCCACCGCAGTCTTTGCCCTGATTGCGTGGATCGGCAACCGGCCACAGCTCTACACGACCGCGAAGCACACCATCAACTTCGGCATTGTCATGTACGTGTTCACTGTGCTCTTCGGCTTCGCCGACTGGATCCACTTCTACTCGAGCGCGTGGATCTTGCCCATTCAGATGAAAGTGATCCTAGCGGCCGTCCTGCTGCCCTTGCTCGTGGCGGCGTACTACATTAACCGCAAGGGACAGCCGAATCCGAAGATCCTGGCAACAATCTACGTCCTCGCTGCAATAGACGTGATTGTCATTGCCTATTTCGGCGCCGAGCTGGTGTACTAAGGCCGTCCCGTCGAAGACTCCCGACCAATCTCGACGGTAGCATGGAGGCGAAGCCCGTTCAGGCAGCGCGCCTTCCCTCCTTCGCCCCGGCAGATGCACTGGCGCCAGTCGAGGAGCGTGTCGGGAGCCGGCTGACCGGCCGTGT
>CAYFQV010000017.1:4785-8606 GCA_964345195.1 uncultured Spirochaetaceae bacterium | reverse complement strand
CTGACCGGCCGTGTCGCCGGCCGGCCGAGATTCGACCAGATCGGCGAGGAGAGCGGAAAAGCGCGGATCATCGTGGGGGACCGGAACGCGGTGGAAGCGCAGCCCCGCCTCAGTTGCCACTTCGCGCAGCTCGGTGTCGAGCTCTACCAGCGTCTCGGACTGCTCGTGCATGAAGGCAATCGGAACAATCAGAACGCCTTCCGCAGCCCCCGCGAGTCTCTTCACCACCTCATCCACATTGGGCTGCGTCCACGGTATGGGCCGGTTCGTGTGGTTCTGGTAGCCCATATGATAGCGTGACACGCCCAAGCCTTCGGCGACGGCGCGACACGCCTCGTTGACGTAGCGATCGTAGCGACTTCCCCCTTCCAGATACTTCACCGGCGTCCCGTGGATCGAAAAGACCAGCTCGGTTGCGCCGGGGCTCAGGCGGAGTCCCATGGCGGTTACGAAGCGCCGAATGTGATCCGTCCACATCGGCATGAAGTCCGGGTGGAGGTGCCATCCGCCGATCTCGAAGAGGCGGTCGCCGTACCCGTGCTCTTCGGCGGCCTGGCGAAGCTCTCGGAGGGCGAGAACATTCGTTGAGTGTCCGCAGAGAGGATAGACCGGCAGGCCGACGAGTTGCTCGCACCCGTCCTCTTCCGCCCGGCGTACCATGGCTTCCACGGAGGGACTGGTGTATTGAAACGCGGAATACACCCGAACGTCGTGGCCGCGCTCACCGAGAAGCCGTTCAACGGCTTCCGCCTGGGCATCCGCCTGGGGGTTGAGGGGGGAGCCGCCGATCTTTTCGTACTCCTCCAACAGGCTCGGGGCCCGAGCGGCCGCCAACTCCTGGGAGCGCTTGCGCCGCGCTTCCGTGTCGCCGCCTTCCAGATTCGCGTTCTGGAAGAAGATTCGCTCCAAAAACGGTGCAACATAGTCGAGGGTTGCACGTGCCGGTTCGCCGAAGTTTACGAGGATGACGCCTGTCTTCATGGTAAACACAGAATAGAAACGAAGTGGAAAGAAAACAAGCGCCGGACTGGACGCGCCGCCGATCTGCTACTACGATTGCAAAAGGAAAGCAGTTTGGTAAGGATTAGCCGATGGAAGCACCGAAATCGAGCACTATGAAGGCTGCGAACAGAGGGCGCGGGATTGCGGCGCCCCTGAGCCTCGCGTTTCTCCTCCTCGCTGGGATGGTCTTGGTCGTTGCATGCGGCAACCGGATCATTATCGCGCCCTCCTCCACCGTTTCTCTGAGCATTGAGAACGAGACCTTCGACAAGCAGGCGATCGCCGTTCCTCCGGGGGAGACGGTAACCGTCGTCCTCACGAACAACGACGACGTTGCCCACGCCTTTGCCGTTCACCGGGGCTTCGAGGATCAAACGCCGCTCTTCGAGGGAGAAGAGGTGGCCCCCGGCGAGACGAAGGAGTACCAGATCGACGTTCCCAAGATCCACGCCCGCCTCTGGTTCACCAGCTCGCTCCACCCCGCCGCGGGTGGCAAGTTTGTCATCACCTCCCGAGAGGATGTGATGGTGGACGTATCCAAGAACTACTGAAGCTCGACGGAGACATCCGACGTTGGGTATGCAACGCAACTGAGGACGAAGCCCTCCTGTCGCTCTTCCGGGGTCAGGCAGTTGGGCTCGTCCATAACCAGGGAACCCTCCGCTACTTTGCACCGGCAGTCCCCGCATCTGCCGGCGGCGCAGCTGTAATCCAGGTTCAGTCCATGCTTCAGCCCCGCCTCCAGGAGCGACTGTCCCGGCTTCACCGAGACGACCGCCTCTGACTCAGCGAAGCGCGCGGCGTGCACCGCGCCGTTGCGGCCGAACACGTGCTGGGCCGCCGCGGCGAATCGCTCTTCACGAATGCGCTCCGCCGAGACGCCACGCTCACGAAGCTCCCGCGCCAACTCGGCAACCATTCCCTCCGGCCCGCTCAGAAGGAACAGGGCGCCGTTTCCCGGAGCCGCGGCACGTATCGCCTCGACGGAAATCCGCCCGACTCCGCCGCTCCACCCAGCCGGGGGCTCTTGGAGATAGTAGTGTACAGCTAAATTCGGATGAGCAGCGGCCATCTCATCGATTCGCTCGCGAAAGATAATGTCCTCCTCTGCGTGGTTGCCGTAGATCAGGACCGCGCTTGCTTCGGAGTCATCCGCGAGCAGCGCCTCGAGAATGCTCATGCACGGAGCAATTCCCGAGCCGCCCGCGACGAATACAGGTGTGCCCGGTTCCGAGCCCTCATAGGCGAAATTACCGCTTGGCGGTCCGAGCTGTACCCGCTCGCCAATGCGGACACGATCGAGGAGATAATGCGAGACGACTCCCCCGGCGACGCGTTTGGCCGTCAGCGTCACCGAGCCGTCTTCCCGAGGCGCGGAGGAGAAGGAGTACGGTCGCCGGTAGGTAATGCCATCCACCCGGACGAAGAGTGAGGCGTACATCCCCGGCTCGTACGTGACGGTCCGGCCGCGAGGGGGTTGGAGCTGTAGGGACACGCTGTCCGAGGTCTCTCGGATCACATCCTTCACCCTGCACTCGGTCAAGCCGAGGGGCGTGGAGTCGTTGCGGAGCCGCAGAATTGTGAAGGTCGCCGCAATGAACAGGAGCTCGGTTCCGAAAATGAGCACGAAGGCACCGCCGACACCGGAGGTGAATCCGTACGAATGAAGTCCAACGCCCATCATGTTCACGCCGAGCCATGAAAACATGACCACGAGAACACCGACGACCGACCCGACGGCCATTCCCTCTTGCCCGATGATGCGCGCGGCCTTGGCGTGGAGGAGGATTGCGCACCACAGGACGATCAGGAGAGCGCCGTTCTCCTTCGGGTCCCATCCCCAGAAGCGGCCCCAGGACTGATCCGCCCAAATCCCGCCGAGCATGGTGCCCACAAAAGAGAGGATCAATCCGACAACCAGCACGCCGTAGAGCAGGCCGTAGGTTGATCGGAGCCGCCGCTCGTCGTAGGGACGCACGATCCGTTGCACGAGATACACGTGGCCAATTACCCCTGCGGCAATGCACCCGGCGTATCCGAGGGTAATCACCACAACGTGTGTGGACAGCCAGAAGTTGGTGTTCAGCACCGCCTGCAGGACGCCCAAAGTGTCGCGCTCCGCGGCGATCCCGGATGACAAATAGGTGAGCGCGAAGGCGGAAACGAGCCCCAGGAGCAGCCCGAGGCGCCGATTTCTCGTTACCGCGATAAGCAGACCCAACGCGGCGAGCACCCAGCCGACAAAGATGAAGCTCGAGTAGAGACTGGTAACGGGGGGGCGCTGCGTCATGATGATCCGGGCCACCAATCCCCCTGCGTGGACGAGACCGCCGACGCAGAGCGCCGCGAGGGCCCCGCCTTCGGGCCACCGTCTCCGCGTGAAAAGGAGGGCGCTCAACAGAGCGAGCCCGAGGGCGTAGGCGGCGGTCGCCCACGCGAAGGGGTTTACCCGGTTGTAGAGCACCTCCAAGCCGACGCGCAGTGGCTGCCCCGCCGTCGCGCTCCGGGCGCGAACGGACTGATTGAAATCGGTAAGCGCGGCGACAAGTGCCCCGTCGTCGTCGGCACGATGCGCAAAGAAAGCTTCCGCCAGCAATTGCGCCTCCGCGAGGTACGCAGGGGGGAGGGAGGTATCCACCGCCGCAACGTCGGGCGGCAACCACGTCTCACCCTCCGGCCCGTAGTGCGGAATGACTGCCAAGGGCGAGCCCTGCCGCCGGTCCGCCCATTGCAGCGCCAAGGACCAGATGCGGAGCTGCTCCATGCTTCCCCCGGCTCTCACCGGACTGCCGGCCACCTCAATGAGGGAGTGCGCGGCC
>CAYFQV010000017.1:0-4685 GCA_964345195.1 uncultured Spirochaetaceae bacterium | reverse complement strand
GCTTCCCCCGGCTCTCACCGGACTGCCGGCCACCTCAATGAGGGAGTGCGCGGCCGGGGGCACGGCGAAATCCTCGTGGGGACGGGCAAAATCGAAGGCCGTCATGAGCCGGGATAGATGCTGCAGATTTCGATGCACACGCACCATGTCCTGCTCGAAGGCCGTGAATTCGCTTTCTTCCTTGCCCTCGAGCGCCGTGACCGCCTCTCCGAGTTGGACAAACCCGCCGCGGAGCTCTCGGAAGCTGTAGCGTCCGCGGCCCCCTTCCTCGAAACCCGCGGCGTAGAGCACCTGCGGATGGTTGACGAGAAACACTTCGTCATCAAAGACCTCGGCGGGCTCCATCCACACCCTGAAGAGCCAGCTCAAGGCGTCCTGTCCCTCGTAGGAGCTCCTCCCGGACAGCTGGAGAAGAGTGAGCTCGGCGTAGGTATCTAAGGGCATGGGGCGTCCGTTGGCGTGGATCGTGACCTCACCAAGGGCCTCGAGCGCCTCGTCCGGCAGCACGGCACTGGTCACAGTGGCTTGCGCAGGCGCGGCGATGATGAGAGTCAAAACGAGGAGCATGAGACCGTGGGCGGCACGCGCCGGTGTGCGCACACCAGCTCGCCTTTGCAGAAGCTCAGACATTCCGTTTCCTCCCTCGGACAACGCGAAGTGCGAAATGCAGAATCAGCCCTACTGCAATCAGAAGCGAAACGATATAGGGAAGCGATCGGGCGGGATTGCGGACGACCGCGAAGATGGATGCAAGCGTTTCGTCTCGTTCATCCGTGGCGTAGGAGGCCTGGAAAAGCGTGTACCCGCCGTAGCGAAGTGGCTCATTCATGGAAATCACGGCTGTACGCTGCGCGTCGCCGTCAATGACGCGAACTCGACTCGTGAACTCCTTCGGAATGTCGGAGCGCGGGTAGAACTCGGCGTGGAAATCTTCGAGGGCCAAGGTGAAGGGAAGATCGTAGCGGGTCGGGCGGAGAACAAGGTCGACTCTTCCCTGGCTCCCGGCCAGCGTCGTCGAGGTGTTCTCACCGCCGTACAAGAATACGGAAGCGCCGGCCTCTTCGGAGGAACCGAGGACCGCGTGAATAGCCGGACGGTTGCGCGACGGGTCTCGGTCCGGCTCCAACTCGTGGAGGCCGACGATCCGCCGACTTCCGTCCGCCGCAAGTTCCGCTTCCGCATTTGGGTAGGTCTCTACCACCGAGAGGACGCTTTCGGTACCGGGAATCTCGAGCCGCTGCCCCGGTTTGATCGAAGCGAGAGAGGCTGTATAGACCTGGTCGCCGGCCCGGGCCTCTAGCTCGTACTGGTGAGGATCGTAGGCAACGCCGGTGCGCTCACCCTCGGCAAGGCCGATGACCGACTCACGGGCGTAGATGTGCGCCTGAAAGCCTCCCGCCACCAACACAATCAGCCCAATGTGGATGAGGAACAGGCCGATATTGTTCCAGCGATATCGAATGGTGAAGAGGGTCGATACCAAGAGATTCACCGCCAACACGGCGAAGGCCGTCTGCGCCCCCGGCAGGGGCACGGGGCCGAGGGTGGTGAACCAGGAGTGAAAGAACTTCTGCTGCGCCGCGTAGAGCCCGAAGTCCGCCTGATAGAGGGTGCCCGCGAGAATCAATCCGAAGAGCACCACCATGCAGATAAGCCCGAGCTCCAGTGACCCGAGATACCGGATGAGCCGAAGTGATCTCACACGATCCCAGAACCGCCCCAGGTCCCGTGCTCCGGCTACGCGACCACTGCTCATGCACCACCTCCCCACGCTATTCCTAACAAAATATGCAAGAATTTCGTCAACTTTGCAATTTTGTATTGCAGAATATTTTCAAGCTCGTATTATTATGGAGAGGCAAGAAAAAGCGATATTGGGGGTGTGTATGACACAACGTCGAATTTCACCGCTTACACTCGCCGGGGCGGCATCCGTGATCGCCCTGGTCGTAGTGATCGCCGGGTGCGCCACACTTCCCGCAGCGGATGCGGGCGGGCTCTGGCAGCACATCGCAGTAGACTCCTCGTACACCGAGTGGGCGGCGTGGCCGGGAATGGACGGATTCCTGGACAGCGGAGCCCCGCACGGCAATGAGGTCAAAATCTTCGTCAACGACGTCGCGGCCGGCAGCAGCACCGAATCCATGAAGAACGGTGCAATGGTGATCAAGGAGAATTACACTCCGGATCGCGAGCTCGCCGCTGTTACCGTCATGTACAAGGTGGACGGGTACAACCCCGAGGCAGGTGACTGGTTCTGGGCAAAGTACCAGCCGGACGGCAGTGTGGACGCGGCCGGCAAAGTGGAGGGCTGCATCCAGTGTCACGGAGGGGCGGTCCACAACGACTATCTCATGCGACTGGGGCAGTAGCTACTCACCGCATCAGCGAGGACAAGGAAAAACCGGCGCAGTTGGACTATCCGACTCGCCGGTTTTTTATGCACCTTTCACGAAATGGTGCACCGCGCCACGCATAGGAGGTTCGAATGAACAGAATTGTTGTTGTAGCCACCGTATTGCTCTTGCTCGCCGCCACCGGCGCCTTTGCAAACGGCCAGGCGGAAGACGCGACACAGATGCAACTCGACGACGGTTTCACGCGCATGTCCGAGGGCGACCTGCACCTCGACTGGATGGTTGACGGCGAGGACCTGAAGCTCCGAGTGTCCGCCCCGACGACCGGATGGGTCGCCATTGGCTTTGAGCCTTCGTCGGCCATGAAGGACGCCAACATGATTATCGGCCACGTCAGCGGCGGCAGTGCCAGCGCCCGCGACGACTTCGGCACCAGCCGAACCGCTCACGCGTCGGATGAATCGCTGGGTGGCTCGAGCAATGTACGCGACATCTCCGGAAGCGAGGAAGACGGCCACACGACCTTGAGGTTCACCATTCCCCTCGACTCGGGCGATGAGTACGACCAGCCCTTGTCCCCGGGGAGCACCCACAAGGTGATCTATGCCTACGGACCGGACGGTGCAGACGACTACTCGACCTATCACGCCGCTCGAGGAAGTCTGGAGATTACGCTCTAAGACGCGTAGCAGACCTCGCCGATGGGGCGGGCCGCCAATCGCGCCCGCCCGGTGTGGCCCAACACGTGTTGCCGCCCCGTGTGGCCCAACGCGGCAGCGACCGTTGCATTTTCTTGACTTCACCACTACCTTTTAGATATATGGAAGAACAGCGTACTCCCAGCTCCGGCGGGTCGGAGAACAAGGCGGTGAAGGCTCTTGCCTTCGGCACCATCGGACTCATTCTCCTGAGCTTGATTTTGCTTGTCGTCATGGGTGCACGAGCCGGCGTCTTCTAGGATAGGAGGTATCCATGCCCTCACTCGACATTACCAAAGATGTCCACTGGGTCGGTGTGAACGACCGAATGACCGACCTCTTCGAAGGAATGTGGCCGGTAAGCCGCGAGGGCGTGTCGTATAACTCCTACGTCATTGACGACGAGAAACACACCCTAATCGACCTGGTGAAGGCCACGAAGACGGATCCATTTCTGCGGCGCGTGAACAACGTCGTGAACGTATCGGACATAGACTACATCATTATCAATCACACGGAGCCGGATCACACCGGCGCGCTGCCCATTGTCAAACAGCTCGCACCGAATGCGACGATCTTTTGTACCAAGAAGGCCGCCGAGATGATCGGCAACTTCTACGGCATCTACGACAAGGTCCACGCAATTGAGGACGGCGAAGAACTGAGCCTGGGCAAGCACACGCTGAAGTTCTTCCAGGCGCCGCTGCTCCACTGGCCCGACACCATGCTCACCTACCTGACTACGGACAAGATCCTCTTCACCTGCGACGCCTTCGGCGGCTTCGGTGCCCTGCCGGGCTACATTTTTGACGACCAAAGCCAGAACCTCGACTACTACAAGCAGGAAGCGCTCCGCTACTTTGCGAACATTGTCTGCCGCTTCAGCCCGGCGGTAAGCAAGGCCATTAAGAAGGTTCAGGACGCCGGCATTGAGATCGATGTCATTGCACCCGGCCACGGCTTGGTGTGGCGCAATGATCCGGGAGAGATCATTCGCCTCTACGCACAGTGGGCGGACTATTTCGAGGGCAACGCGGAGACCGGGGTCACCTTGCTCTACGCCTCAATGTACGGCAACACCGAGCGCTACATGACTACGGTGGCGCAGGGCATTGCACAATCCGGTATTCCCATTGACGTCTTCGACATTTCCCGTACCTCGGCGAGCTACATTCTGCCGGGGGTTCTCAAGAACCGGGGAATCGTTGTGGGAGTGCCGACGTACGAGGCGGGACTCTTTCCGCCGGCGGCCCACCTCATGGACCTCATCGCCCGGAAGAACATTCGGTACAAGGACGTTGCCATATTCGGCAGCTTCCTCTGGAGCGGCGGCGCGCAGCGTGAGTTCTCCAAGATTATCGAGAAGCTTCACTGGAACATGATCGATACCCGAGAGTTTCAGGGCGGTTACAAGGTCGAGGACGTGCCAGAGGCCTACGCCCTCGGAGAGAAGATCGCGGCGGCGCTGAAGTAGTTCCCGACAACACCGGCGCGATCGCGCAACGTGTGCACCGTGCAAAACGGCCGCCCCGAGGGCGGCCGTTGCCGAAAAATGGTAGCTATGCCGCGGCGGTGGGCTCGCCGGCCCACTCCTTGACCGCCTTCGCGAGCTCCTTGCCACGCTCGCGGA
>CAYFQV010000016.1:29638-35104 GCA_964345195.1 uncultured Spirochaetaceae bacterium | reverse complement strand
CTGCACGCGGAAGTGCTTTGGGTTAATCCCGTGCTTGTGCACACGCAAGCCCATAATTCGTTCGCTGATGTCGAGAAGCCGCGCCGCTTTCGCCATGTTGCCCTTGGTGGATTTCAAGGCGTCCATGATTAGCTCTCGCTCGAGGTTTTCGAGGGATTCCTCCAAGGAACCCGTGGGTTCGGTATCCGTTGACTCGGCGGACTGGAGGCTCGGCGGTAGGTGGTGACTGTGAATGACCTCGTCCACGCTCAAGAGTACGGCGCGCTCAACACAGTTTTCGAGCTCCCGAACGTTGCCCGGCCAATGGTAGTTGGTCAGCAAATCGATGGCCGGTGTCGATATGCGTCGGATCGTTGTATGGTTTTTGTTCGCGTATCGATCAATGAAGTGATCCGCGAGAAGCAGGATATCACTCTTTCGCTCCCGCAGGGGTGGAATGTGGATGGGGAAGACGTTGAGACGGTAGTAGAGATCCTCCCGGAACTCATTGCTCTCCATGAGAGCTTCGAGGTTCCGATTGGTGGCGGTTATAATGCGGACATTGACCCGAATCGTCTGGTTGCCGCCGACCCGCTCGAACTCCTTCTCCTGGAGCACCCGCAAGAGCTTGACCTGTATGGTTGGAGGCAGGTCCCCGATTTCGTCGAGGAATATGGTACCGCCGTCGGCAAACTCGAATCGGCCCTTTCGCATGCTCGTTGCCCCGGTGAAGGAACCCTTCTCGTGTCCGAATAGCTCGCTCTCAATGACGCTTTCCGGGAGGGCGGAGCAGTTTACCTTGACGAAGGGTTTCGAAGCGCGATGGCTGTTATAGTGGATGGCCTGGGCAACGAGCTCTTTTCCGGTACCGCTCTCTCCGCGAATGAGTACGGTGGCTTCGCTACGGGAGACCTGCGCGATCATGTCGAAGACTCCCTGCATGGCCTTCGAATTGCCGATTATGTTCGAGGGTTGAAAGCGCGCACGAAGCTCGCGTTGCAGACGGCTGTTCTCCTCCTCGAGTTGCCGCTTTTCCTCCATGATGTTTTGGCGGATTTTGACCGCCTGTGCAATAAGCGACGAGATGACCGATATTAAGCGTGCATCGTCTTCCAAGGTCTCCTGCGTAGCCGACGGGCGGTCGACGCTGAAGGCGCCGAAGGTCTCGTTGCCCATCTTTACGGGTACACAGATGAAGGATAGGTCCTTCTGATTCTGCCCCTTCCGGGCGCCGGTCCGGTTCAGAAATGCCGGCTCATCCGCCACGCGGGGAATGATCCGCATTTGGCCGCTCTGCACAACTTGCCCGGTGACCCCTTCGCCCAGACGGTAGCGTCCCCGTTCGCGCTGGCTCGTGGACAGCCCGTATGCAGCCTCGATCGATATTTCACCGCTCGGTCGATCGAGGAGGGTAATGGTACCGCGAATCATGCCCAAGCGGTCGCACACCGCTTTGAGAACCGGATGGATGACGCGATTGAGGTCCATGCTCTGGTCGAGGATCTGGCTAATCTCGAAGAGAAGGGAGAGCTCTTCGTACTTGCTGTTTTGCTGTGGGGTCGCTGCGGTATCAGAATCAGCCATGGTCACACTTCCTACATTTTTGTCGGAATAATTGCTGGGAATAATCGCATCAACGGGGATGCCGAAGCGAGTCAGGTACCGGCGCCGGTGGGGAAGTCCTGTTCCAGGTCTTCCGCGGTGATGATTCCGTTCTTCCACGAGAAGGCTACCGCTTGGGCACGATTCGCGAGGCCGATCTTCTCCATGATGCTACGTACGTGGAAGGCAACGGTGTTCGTACTGATCCCGAGGGTGTCGGCGATTTGCTGGTTCGTGCTCCCTCGCGCGACCACTTTGAGAACCTGGAGCTCCCGTCCGGTGATGCTTGGAAGAAGCTCGGTCCACTCACCGCGCTTGTCGCCGACCCGAGTGATACGGCGCATGCCAAGTTTGCGCGCGATTGTCTGCGCCTTGCTGCGCAACTCTCCCGCCTTCGACGACACGCCGCCTTCCTGCGCTGCAGCGTGAGCGGCGTAGTCGTAGAGGATGAGGGCACGGGCCGGCTCGTTCAACAGGCTATCCGCCCAGGTTACGGCATCCTCGAACAGCTGTGTGGCTCTCTCGGCATATCCGGCGGCGGCGGCGCTTACCGCCAAGCGGTGATACCAGTACTCCGCGCTCATGAGGTGATAATCCTCGAGCCCCATGAGTCGCCGATAGCTTTCGGCGCCCCGCATAGCGTTTCCCGTGGTAAAGGCGCGATAGCCACTTGCAGCGGCGAGCCGGCTTGCGAAGTATGGATGGGAGATCAGTTCCTGCCCACGGTTCAGCATATCGTCGGCTTCACGGCCCCAGTGGGAATCCGCGGTGAGGTGACTCGCGAGTGTAAGTAAGCCCATGAGGGAGACGCGCGCCGTCTCCGGCCAGGGGCCTTCCTCGCCGGTTCTTCTGCGAAGGCGACGGATCGACTCGTGCAGGGTTTCGTCGTCGCCGGTCAGGAGTGCGATCGTCCCGCGATCCCGCAGATGCACGTCGCTGTAGCCGTTGAGGGCAATGCCTTCTTCGGCATGGGCGACGGCGTTACCGAAGTCTCCACGCCGAAACGCATAATCCGTGGCTCGCACCAGCGCGGGCCAGCGGTAGCGGCGGTCTCGGAGACGATACGCGTGGACCAAGGCGCGGTTGAGCGTCTCCTCCGCCTCTTTCAGTCGGCCTTGGGCCCTGAGCATGTACTCCTTGGTGTACTCTCGCCAGACGGTGAGGGTGGAGTCCAGATTGGAATAGCGCTCACAGGTTCCGGTAAGCTCCAGAGCGCCGTCGAAATCGCGGAGTTTAATTGCCGCTACTGCCGCAACGGAGGAGGCGCGACACGCAACGGCAGGTTCGTTCTCAATTCGCCCATCTGCAAGGACTTCCTGGGCAACTTCCCGTGCGCGACGATAATCGCCGGCATCATCATGGAGCGAAATGGCGTAGCGGACGCTCACCCAGAGCCAGCCCGGATGCGCTTGCGGCACGATTGAACGGGCGCGCTCCAACAGAGAGAGCAGGTTCTCGGCGTATCCGACGTGATAGTTCGGGTACGTAACGAGCGCAACAATGCCTTCCACGTTTCCGGTCGCGGCGAAATGCTCGAAGGCCTCCGCCAGGCGCTCCTTGCCGACGCTCCGGCGGTCCAGCTCGAGCAGCGCACGGCCGAGCTCGAGGAGGGCGTTTCCTACTTCGTTCGTCGACGCGGCACCGCGTTGATTGGCTACGTAGCGCTCGAAATGCTCCACCGCATCCGCCCACTGTTGCCGTTGAATGGCCAGGTGGCCGGCCTTGAGCGATTGTGTTGCGCACTTTTGCAGCCCATCGGGAGTGATGCTTTGGCAGTAGAGCCGAGCGAGTGTCGCAATGTCGGCGTCGCCGCCGTGGTTCCGTTCCATCAGCTCGGCCATCTCGAGGGCCGTACGACTACGCTGAATGGGGGACATCATCCCCGCGATCGCATCTCGAACAATTGGATGGCTGATCTGCGCGTGCAGCTCTCGGTCGGGTGAGGTTTTTTCAATGATGAATCCGGCCCGGATCGTCTCGTCGAAGAAACTGTCCAGGGAATCGGTCGTGGTCTCGGCCATGGCTATATGCAGGCTCGAGGCACTAACGTCTCGCCCGAGAATAGCAATTCGCTGGATAATCCGCTGCGTATCCTTCGATAGGGCGTTGAAGCGGCGCGCAATAGTTTGGGCAATCCGGCGAGAGAGGCCCGGGAGGAAGCGAATGGACGCCTCATCGTTGAGCTCCACTGCCTCGCGAACAGCGTAGCCGACTTGTACGGCATACAGTGGATTTCCGAGCGTTGCGTCGTAGACATCGTCGACAATGGGCCGGCGGAGCTCGTAACCGACCACCCCCTCGAGCAACTCGCGGAGCTCTTCGTTCGATAGTCCGCCCATTGCAATGCTCTGGGTTCCGACGTATCTGTTGAGCTCACCGAGGAAGCCGGAGAAGGAATCCGACGCTTGCACCTCGTGACTCCTAAAACTCGCGAGTAGGAAAAACGGTGCGCCGGCATGATTCATGGCGAGCGTTTCGAGGACGCGCTCGCTCTGCTTCGTCATGTGGTTTGCACCGTCAATGATGACGGCAAGCGGCCGAATTGCCGCGGCGCAGCCAAGCACTTCCGCCACATGGGCCGAGTCGAGATCCTTGGGAGGGTCCGTTTCACCGCCATTCAAGAACTGCGGCAATTCGGTTCTGACGGCTTCCGGCAGGGCACTCCAGAGCTCATCGCCGTAACTCTCATGTACTGTTTGCACAAGTCGAACGATCTCATTTGCGGATCCGGTTTCCTCACCGGTGTTATTGATCGAAATCAGAGTCGACGAGTTCTCCTGCAGCTCTTGTGCAAAGGTCGCGAGCAACGCCGTTTTTCCGATTCCGGCTTCTCCGTGTACAAACGCCATGGTCAGGTGGCCGGCGCGAGCGGCTTGCCATGACCGGCGAAGCTCCTGTAATTGTCGGCTGCGTCCGTATAGCCTGTGGTGATTCATAAAGCCTCTGTGCTTTCCTCCCGGGCAAAACGCACAAAATGGGGATCTGTTGGTGAGAGTATACAAATAATGATGGGTGTCGTTAAGTAAAAGTGTTAGCCGGCACCTTACGGCGCCGCTGTGAACACGGCGCAGCAAACGGCGGCGCCACCACCAGCACCGTCACCACCCGCACCAGCGTTTCCGCCACCAGCACCGCGCATTCAGCTGTCGCGGCTCCGCTGCACTTGTGCGTGTTGTTCGGCTAGTTCCTATTCAAGGTTGTCGGTCGTGAAGATCTGCTCGTCCATGGTGTCGGGAAAGCGTATATCGTCGACACGCAGCTCGGTGCGACTGTCGCGCTCGTAGGTCTCCATCCGGCAGTGTCGGGTGTAGTACCGACCCTTCGTTTGGCCCATATCCAACAAGCGGTATTCTTTCACGAGACGGCTTCCGCTGAAGAACTCGATCCACACAATGATATTACTCTCGCGATCGCTTCGCAGCAGAAAGCTGTCGTAGCTCAGTCCAACCGAGTCGAGCTCCCCACGAATCACATGGGTGTCATAGCCGTCGACCCGTTCGGTCCCGCGGTACTCCGCGCTGTATGAATTGCCGGGAAAGCCGGTTAGTTCTTCGATCGTGAAGTCGGAACTAAAAAGACGCTCGCTCGTGCCGGTGTTTTCCAGCTTCCTGACGCCGCGTGATGTTGCAAGCCACTGCTCTGTCCGTGTGGCGGACTCCTGTCGCATGAGAAAGCGCATTTGGCGTAAAAAGCGGGGTTGAACGATCTGGGCGAAAACCTTTCGTGAGTTCGGCCCGTCTTCGGCGTGGGCGATCTCGATCGTCCGGGTTTGTCGACGGCCTTCTTGTCTCATATCAAGGTCGGCGGTGACCTTCGTGAATTCGGCGGTGCCGAGTATCGTCGCCTTCTGGAGAAGCTCCTCGGCGTCTTGCGCAGAGAGAAGCG
>CAYFQV010000016.1:27132-29538 GCA_964345195.1 uncultured Spirochaetaceae bacterium | reverse complement strand
GACGTTTCCTCCAGAATCACGCCGCGCAGCCCTGGTAGCAGGGACCGGAAGTGCTCGTCGAGACTCCGCGTGAGAAGAACCTCATTGCCGTCTTCTTGCAGACGCACCGCCGCCTCTTCGTAGTTCTCCGCCATCACGATTCGCCCTGAGCAGATCTTACCGAAGCCTTGGTGCCCCCGGTTCAGAATGCTGCCGAGGAAGTGAACCTTAATGGTGTTCATGGGGATGGGACTGTTGAGTGGCATGCCGGCTGCGGTTACTACTTTGTCCAGACGTTTGGCGTAGCCGGATTGGAGAGCTCGCCGCAGAGCCTTTTGGATCATGAGCTCGGAATCTTGAACGTGTTCCGATAAGAGGGGAAAAATCCCCCAGTTGAGAAGCATCTGACGATGTGCCTGCTCGGATGTGGTCACCGCCACTATGTTTTGAGGCGGTCGGAACTTGCTGATGTAGCGAGGCGTGTTTCCACGAAGGGTGGGGGTAACAATGGTGGCGGCATTGGTCTCGCGGGCCACCAGATAGGCAGCCTTGGCCACTGCGTGGCCGATGTCTTCGGAATCGCTTTGAAGGTCGAAGTATTCTTCACATCTGCGGCGGTACTCATCGGAAGACTCCACCGCGCGGGCGATCCGGTGCATGGTTTCGGTCGCGCGAATAGGGTACTTGCCCGTGGCGGTCTCTCCGGAGAGCATCACCGCATCCGTTCCGTCGAAAATAGCGTTGGCTACATCGGTGAGCTCGGCCCGGGTCGGCTTGGAGTTGGATATCATCGAGTCGAGCATCTGCGTTGCCGTTATCACCGGCTTGTTCTGCATGTTGCACTTCTCAATAATGCGCTTTTGCGCCAGCGGAATGTCCTCGGTGCTCAGCTGTACGCCGAGATCACCTCGAGCGACCATGACCCCCCCGGCGACACGAATGATATCGTCAATGTTATCAATTCCCTCTTGATCCTCAATCTTTGCGATCACGCGAATGTCGCAGTTGTGCCGCTGTAGTAGATCTTGTATCTCGGTGACGTTGTGTGCGTTCCGAATGAATGAGGCGGCAATGAAATCCATGCCGTTATCAACGGCGAACTCGATATCGGCCACGTCTTTGTTGGTCATGGCGGGAAGGGTAACGCGGACCCCTGGAATATTGACGTTCTTGCGACTGCCCAGGGTCCCACCGCTCCGCACGATGCAGTGAACATCCCGTCCTTCAACGGCCGTAACTTCGAGATCGATTAATCCGTCCGCCACGAAGAGGTGCTTCCCCGGGCCTAGCTGATCGGGCAGATCCGTGTACGAAACACCGACGCGCTCGCGCGTGCCCTCAACCTCTTCAGTGGTAATGGTGATCTTTTGGTCTCGATGAAGCTCGATCTTCTTATCGTCCTGCATGGGGCCGGTACGAATCTCCGGTCCTTTGGTGTCCATCATGAGGGCGACCGGAATATCCGCCTTTCGGCTCGCCTCACGAATGCGGGCTATTCGCTGCCGGTGTTCTTCGTGATCGCCGTGGGAGAAGTTGAAGCGCGCGACGTTCATCCCCGCCTGCAGGAGCTCAAGCATCCTGTCGACGGTGTCTACCGCGGGGCCCAGGGTACACACGATCTTGGTCTTGCGAACTTCCGCCATTCGCTGCCTCCTCTCTGCAAAGCGTGCCTGTTTAGCGAGTCGTTGAGATATATGTTAGAGCGTATCAGCTCGGTGCTGTTTTGTCGCCGATCTCGCCTGCCCGCTTTAGTCCCGCCTTCGCGAGGACCGGGCCAATAATCTCGAATATGATCGACGTGGCGGTAATGGTTGTAATGACCACGTTTCCGATCTCGAGTCCGGCAGATCCCAAAGAGGCGAACTCCTGCTTAACGTTCAAGGCAAGTCCAATGGCAACACCCGCTTGCGAGAGGACTCCAAGACCAAGGTACTTTCGGATCTTCGCTTCTGCTTTTCCAACGGTGGCACCGAGCAGGCTTCCCGAGATCAAACCGGCGGAGCGGGCCGCCATGTAGACCAGGCCCAGTACGCCGAGGCTCGGCAGCGCCGCCACATGGAGGTTGGCGCCCGCAAGGATGAAGAAAAGGACGAAGAGTAGCGGGAGCAGCTCGCCAATGCGCTCGCGGATCTTACGAACCACGCGAGTCGGCTGGGTGTTGACTGCAACCGCGCCGACGACCATGTTCGTCAGAATGATGGAGCTGCCAAGCAAGTGACTGAGACCGGCGCTCGCGAGGACCGTGCCGAAGGTGAGGATCATCACGTCTCGAGAGTTCTCCAGCCTACGTGTCAGAACACAGTACACGGCGGCAATGACGGCCCCGAGGACCAGACTCATTAGGATCTCGACGATCGGCTCTCCAATGAGCTGCGCCGCGTGCGCGGCCTCGGCGCCGCTCTGTACGGAGAGAAGGCTCGCCGCTAT
>CAYFQV010000016.1:22531-27032 GCA_964345195.1 uncultured Spirochaetaceae bacterium | reverse complement strand
AGCCCTTTGCCCTGCGTGCGCAAGGTTTCGAAGCGCAGCTCCAAGCCAATGCTTATGGCCACGAAGGAGAGGGCAATATCGGTGATGAAACTCAAGTTCTCTTGTAGGGAGGCGGGGATCATCCCGATCAACGACGGCCCGAAGGCGAGGCCGACCAGCATGAAACCGATGATGGAGGGCAGGCGGATATACCGGACCGCCTTTCCTGCGAACAGGGCCACGAACACGGCGACTCCTACCGTGAGCAACACCGGTATCGATTCGCCGAGCAATGCCGATTCCGGTAGTAGGTTCATCTATCCGCTGTCCTCAGAGCTCGATCGAGCCGGTGAAGTATTGGAGTTCCTGAACTGTCAGCATGACGCCGGGATTCTCGAAAATGTCATCCTCTATCAAGCTAATCTTCCGAATCAGATCGTTGGTCTGTGATTTTTTAACGACCGCACGTATGTGCTTGACCGGCGTCTGCGCCGATTCGGTCCAAAGAGCGGAGAAAAGCGGAAGCTCATAGAGGTATGCGCCTGCATCTTGCACCTCATGCACAAAGATACTTGACTCGATTGTCTCCGAGAATACCTGTAGAACGTCGTCGAAAACGTCGTCTCGAGCGCAGAACAGGTTTACCATGCTCGCCGGACCGGCCGGGGCATGCTCTGCGCGGAAGGCAATGCTCCGAAGCGTCTGATCGTAGAGCTCTTCGGAGCTCTTTGCTCGGAGTAGCGCGTCGATCCGATCCTTTGCGCGCACGACCTTAGAGACTGCGGACAAGAGACCGACATGCCGCGAGCGCTGACTGCGCGGCCCGATAATGAAGAAGAACAGCTGTGAGCTCTTGGCGTCCATGGCCTGAAAATCCACCGGCTCCGCCGTGGTGAGTACTCCGACCACAAAGTTGGAGATTGTCTCCATGCTGCAGTGTGGAATGGCGACCGAGGCCTCGAAGCCCGTGCTTCCTTGGGATTCGCGTTCCGCTAAGAGCTTGCGGACATCCTCGGCCGAGACGGCGTCGAGGACGGGGCTCCGCACCGCAAGGCGGCCGATCTCCGAGAGCACTTCATCCTTCGATGCGGCGACTACGTGCGCTGCCACGCAGCGTGAGTCCAGTACGTCTTTCAGTTCCACTGTCGTGCTCCTTAGTGGGATCCCGTCGAGTCCTGGTGGTGCGGGACGTCGCCGTCTTCATGGTCCGTATCGGCTTCATCGTCCTGAAGAAGGGACCGGAACTCTTCTTGCGAAACAACGTCTTCCTCGGTTTCGGTCTCCGAGCTGCCCTGGAGCAGAGAACGGATCTCCTCCAGCTGTCGTCGGTGGTCGTTTCGAGACGCTCGGAGCTTGTGCGTGATTTCCGTCAATGCTGACGCAAACGGTATACTCTCGTCGAGGCACTTGTCCAGAAGATCGAGGAAGAGCTTCTCGGCCCGCATGAGTGCTCTCAGGTACTCGCTCCGGCGGATAAGCAGCCGGTTCTCCCGCAATTGCGTAAGGATGCGGCTGAGTGTAGCGTCAAGAAAGAGTAGATCCTCCACCAGCTTGTCTCGGAAGAGATCCGCGTCAATGGCTAACTGTATCCCATTGTCCAATGTGGTGATCAACTGCTGGAGGAAGAATATGTTATCGTCATAGTTTACACGGGTCGTCATGTCTTTTTCCTTATCGGATGGGCGGATAGCCGTCTTGACAGGTCTCAGCGGCTTTAGTACCCTTCGCGAGCCTCTTTACCATCGGTACCTATACTCACGTCGATGGTCGTAAGTCCATAAGGAGGAACTACATGAGGACCTATGACGCCGTGTGCGTGTTCCGCCCGGACGGGGACGCCTTTACCCGTGGGCAAGAAAACGTACGCGAGGAGCTAAAGCAGCTGGGCGCCACCATCGTCAAGGAAGACGACATGGGTGAGCGCTCGCTCGCGTATCCCATCAAAAAGCAGACTCGTGCCCACTACTTCATCTACATTGTGGAGATGGATCCTGAGAAGGCACATTCTACTGAGCAACAGCTGAGACACAACGAGGATATTCTTCGCTTCCTGATGGTACGACAGGAGCAGTGATATGGCGGATATCAACCACGTCGTCCTCGTCGGGCGATTAACTCGGGACGCCGAGCTCCGCTATGCCCAAAGCGGTTTGGCCATCTGCAAGTTCGCAGTGGCTGTGAACCGACGCCGCAAGCAAGGTGACGACTGGGTGGATGAAGCCAACTTCTTCGACATCGTCGTCATGGGCAGGCAGGGTGAGGCGATCCACCAGTACCTGACGAAAGGCAAACAAGTGGGAGTTCAAGGCGAGCTCCGACAGGATCGCTGGGAGCAAGAGGGCCAACGGCGAAGCCGCGTGGAGATTCACGCCTTCAACGTGCAGTTGCTTGGTGGAAGCAGCGGCAACGGCTCCGGTGGATCAGGTGGTCGCGGCGGATCCGGCGGACCCGGCGGACCCGGCGGACCTCAGGGCGGCTACGACTCTCCGCAAGGCGGCGGTCAATCCGGCGGCTCTCAGTCCCCGGCCGGCGACACCGGCGAAGAGTTCGAAGACGATATACCCTTCTAGGGAGGAACCAATATGTCAGACCAGCAGGAACGCAGTGAGAATACGGGGGCCGGTGCCTCGCAGAGCAGCAGCCCTCGATCCGATCAGGACAGGCGAAGCTCTGAACCGCGTAGTACGGAGCCGCGAGGCGGGCCGTCCGGCCCGCGCCCCGGCGGCGGTGGTGGCCGCGGCGGGCCGCGGCCCGGCGGAGATCGTGGTGACCGCGGAGGTGACAGAGGTGGTGACCGCGGAGGCGACCGTGGAGGTGACCGCGGTCGGCGTCGACGACCTTACTTCCGAAAGAAGATCGATAAGATCAAGGTGCACAACCTCACGGTTAGTTACAGGCATCCGGAGGTCTTGCGGCGCTTTACAACCGATAGTGGTAAAATTCTGCCGCGTCGGATCACCGGCACCTCGGCCAAGAACCAACGCAAGCTGGTCAGAGAGATCAAGCGCGCGCGGTACCTTGGTTTGCTGCCAATGGGTTAAGGCTAATGTGGGGGCCCGGGAGCCGCGAAGAGTGGATTGAAACGGTCGGGTTGGCCGCCGCGGCAGGGGCGCTGTATGCGAGCGGCTTATTCGCCCTGCTGTTTCTACTGCCTCTGGAGGCGCTGGTCCGACGGCGTGGATTCCCGGCGCTCGTGTGGGCTTCCGGGATCGCCATTCTGGCGGTCCTCGTCGTGGACGGTGTTCGACTGTCACGCTTGAGCGGCGGTCTGGGTTCCCCCTGGCTCTTGGTGTGGAATTGGACCCTTCCGCTAAGCCTGCTCGTCGGTTTATTGGTTGTGGAGGGAAGCACCGGCTACCTCAGGCGTGGCCTGTACCGCCTGGCGGCCGGGTGGGCCACGGCATTGGCGGTGACCGTGCCGGTCTTTGCGAAAGTGTTGGCGGATGGATCGCTCCGTGGATTTCTTGAGCGTCAGCTCGAAGCATTGGGCTTTGCCGCCGAAGCGGAAGGAAACGTCGGCGCGGGTGTAGAGGATATCGCAGCCACCGCTCTTGGGGTGTTGGGAAACACCTACGGCTTCGGCTTGCTTTTCATGCTGTTGGTGAACTGGTATCTCGGCGCCGTGCTCGGCTATCGCTTTTCAACGGGCGTTGCCGCACCGGCACGGCTTGACCGTTTTGCCATGCCCGCAGACAGCATTTGGGCCTTGAGCGGCTCGATAGCTGCTTTGGCACTTGGACTTGCCGCGGATCTGCGTGTTATTGAGGCGGTGGGGTGGAATCTGAGCCTTGCCGTACTCACGTTCTACGCCCTTCAAGGGATTGCCGTAATTCGGCATCTGCTACAGTACTATCGGCTGCAGCAAGGTGTACGGATGGCGGTTGTCGCCGGCGTGATTATCTTACTGTTTGTGCCGGGATTGAACGTTATTGTGCTGTTCGGTGTTCCCGGCTTGGGTGTTTCGGAGCACTGGATAGACTATCATCGCTTTGAAAGGAGAGGCTGAAAGCCATGAAAGTGATATTGAATCAGGACGTGTCGAACCTCGGAGAAGAGGGCGATGTAAAAGACGTAGCGCCCGGGTACGCACGAAATTTCTTGCTGCCCAAACGCTTGGTAATGCCCTACAATGCGGCGAGTCTCGCCGAGTTGGCCGGGCGTCGTGCGTCAATCGAAGCTCGAAAGGAGCATAAGCGCAAAGAGGCGCAGACCACGCGTGAGCGGCTTGAGAATGAGGAAGTCCTCGTGAAGATGACCGCGGGAGAGCGCGGTCGGCTTTTCGGCTCGGTTACCTCCGCCACGATTACGGAGCATCTCGAGCGCATGGGCGTGAGCGTAGAGCGAAAGCATGTTGATATTCCTGGCGGCACCATAAAGGAGCTTGGAAGCTTTACCGTCGGTGTCCGACTGTATGGCGAGGAACAGGCCGATCTAAAGGTTCGTGTTGAGCCCGACGAGAAAAGCGCCGCCCAGCCTCAGGGTGACCGGTCGCAGGCCCCTCAGCCGCAGACCGAACAGCCGC
>CAYFQV010000016.1:21244-22431 GCA_964345195.1 uncultured Spirochaetaceae bacterium | reverse complement strand
GCCCAGCCTCAGGGTGACCGGTCGCAGGCCCCTCAGCCGCAGACCGAACAGCCGCGGGCCGAACAGGAATCTCCCGAGGATACACCCGAGGAATCGGCCTCTGCGGACGAAGAGCAGGTTGAAGAAGGCCGCGAGTAGCTGCGGAGTATGCTCCCTGCATAATCTCCGCTATGGTTCGGGAGTGCAGTCGGCATTGAGGGTATAGCAATCGCCGCGCCACTGAAAGACAGCGTCCCGCCACACAATGTTGAAGCCGAGGTCGCAACCCTCGGTTCTATCCTTTTAAGCAATGAGGCTCTCGGCCGCGTGGTGGCCTTCATCCGCGGCCGGGACTTCTATCGCAACGCCCACCGAGAGGTATTCGAAGCAATCGTGCAACTCTCCGAGCGAGGAGAGGAGATCGACCTCATAACGTTGACGCAGGAGCTTCGCCACCTTGCTAAGCTCGATGCGGTCGGAGGGGCGGGCTACGTGTCCTCGCTCACCTCCGCCGTGCCGACCAGTGCCAATGTAGAGTACTACGCCCGCATCGTTCGGGAAATGAGTATTCGCCGGCGACTGATCGATATCTCACACCGGATGATCGCGACCGCTCACGACGACAGTCACTCGAGTCGAGAGATCCTCGAGGAGGCGGAAAAGCGGATTTTCGAGGTCGCCGGCGAGGAGCACTCCGCGAGTTTTCGGCAGGCTCGTGAGATCGTCGAAGAAACCGTCGAGGCAATTGAACGGCTCTACCGAAACAAGGAGAGCTACACCGGTGTGCCGTCGGGCTTCAATGATCTCGACAACATGCTTAGCGGGTTTCAAAATTCCGAATTCATTGTAATTGGGGCGCGTCCTTCCGTCGGAAAGACGGCCCTTGCTCTTACCATGGCGGGAAACATTGCGGTGCATCACCAGATTGCAGTGGGATTTTTCACGCTTGAGATGTCGAGCATGCAGATCATGCAGCGGCTCATTGCATCCGAGGCGCGGATCAGCTCGCAGGCGATACGCGCGGGCATGCTTCGCCCCGCGGATTTCCGCAGCATTGCGGATGCGGCGGGACTCATCTACGAAGCACCGCTATGGATCACGGACACGCCGAACATGGCGTTGCTCGATCTGCGCGCTCAAGCCCGTCGGATGGTGTCCCAGCACGATGTGAAGATTCTCTTCGTTGACTATCTCACTCTCGTCACCTC
>CAYFQV010000016.1:10911-21144 GCA_964345195.1 uncultured Spirochaetaceae bacterium | reverse complement strand
TTTTGGATATGGCGGCGTATGCCTTGAACCACGCCCCTCCACTGTATCGTGCCACGCTGATGGGACGGCTCTACGTCCCGGAGCTCGATCAGAAGTATCACGACCAGATCGCTGCGGCGGTTCGTGACGCCATTGCCACCGTACGCAAGAATCCGCCCTCCACGGGGTGACGGATAACGGGTGCCCGCTCAACCACGTGCGCAGGTGTCCACTCACGCGTGCAGCTCTAGGGCAGTTCTATGCGCCGCTGCTCCAGGCTTCTCCGGTCTCGTGGCGAGTCCGGTACGTAGCGTAAAACAGAGCTGTCGAAGCGTGACGGCGCTGCAAAACGCTCGTCCGCGGTTACCAAGACCCACTGACCACCGCGAATGAGGAACAAATCCGCTAAGTAGGTCCCTGTGTCCGCTTCCCAGAACGAAACGCTGCCATCTTGGTTAGCGGCGGCAAGTACATTGCCTATCGCTTGAATCCGCCGCACTCGGTGCTCGCTTCGATCCACGGGCATAGGCTCATTATCTCGAATGCGAAACGGCTGCGCCTCGTTGATCACGGCGAACGCTGTATCGCTGCGATTGTGAAAGATGACCTGACCGTTGAGATTGTCTCCCGGAGCAGTCAGGATCGTGTTAGCGGCACGCAGACTCCGGCCGAAGCGGCGTCGTAGGACCGTCTCTGTGTCGTCGCCCCGCCCACGCAGTCCGAGTGTGAATAGCTCGTCTCGCCCGTCATAGGCCATGTCGAAAATCAGGCGCTCGGACGTGCGGATTGGTACGGTTTCACCGGTGTCGGGATCGATCCGCAGTAGCGCCGATGAGAAATCGTCCGTTTTACTCTTGGCGACGAGGATCCCGTACTCCTCGGAGCGGAACACTTTTTCCATCCCCAGCGAGGTGTAGGAGAAGCGCGTTTCCAGACTGTCCGCGTCAAGGTCTCGGAATGACCCGGCGCCGGAGAGAATTAGGTATCCGTCGTCGTAGGCATGGACGTGGCGAACCGGTGTTTCCTCCTCGAATAGCACCTCGCTCTCACCAAAGATGGGATCGTAGTTCCATACAGTCCCGGTCGGCCGGTCCCGCTGCCACAAGAGCACGTTCCGACTGCCGGTTGCCTCGAGCAATACCGGTTCTTCCGTAGGCTTGTCGGCGGTTCGAGAGCGGACGTACCGTGGCACCTCTCTGGGCCTGGAGAGGATATCCGAAGAGAAGCGAAACATGCGTTCTCGACCGGCAAGCACCAGGCTCTGGAAACCGACGGAAATATCGGATACAGGCTCTATAACGTTCCTCGCGAAGACGTTGCGAAAGCGGCTGCCGGCGCGATAGTAGTAAATCTCACCGTTCTTCGTTCCGTAGTACATCCGGCGGCTATACGCGGTGTAGGCGGATGCCTCGGTGCCGATAGACGTTGCCCGGTTGAACTGTCGCCGAATGGAGCCGCCGTCCGCCGTGAATCGCAGAAGCTCGACATCTTCTTCAAGCTCAGCGCCGTTCTCGTCGTCACTGCCGGTGTCACCCCGCGTCGTGTGCCGCCGCTTCACCACGATCTGGTCGCCACCGGGCTCGCGTTCTATACCGCTAATGCCGGCCAAGGTGTAGGAATCTTCGACATCGCCGTCAACAATGTCGACCACAAGCAGGCCGTCTCCTCCGGCGCCGAGGGCGTAGCGGCGGTTCGGCAACAGGGTGAGGTGCTCGAGGCCGGCACGGGTATCCACCTCTTGCACTTGACGCCCCGACGCCAAGTCGAAGTAGCGGATCCGTCCGTTCGACCCGGTGTAGGTCATAATGTTGGTTTCACTGTTGGAGACTACGGCATAGGTAACAATACCGAATCCCTCGTCGAGGAAATATTGCCGCCGTCCGGTATCGGCGTCCCAAATGGATACGCTGTCGAATGTCGGTTTGGTCGTGACTATGTAACTGCCCTGAGGCGAGAACTGCAGGACCAGGGGCGGCTCGTCAAGGGCACTTCGAAATACGTTTTCTCCGGTTTCCCAGTTCCACACACTGAGAAAGACCCGGTTGGTGCCGTTCGACTCGACGACGGCAACTCGCTTCAGGGAGGGATGTAGCGCAAGACGGACAAGGGGAAGGGTGGAGATCTGCCGGGACGCCACGGCATCCCGGCGCTCGCGATCCCACACCTTGAGTTTTCCGTCGTCCGACACGCTGAGAAGAAGCTCGCCGTTCGGCGTTGTTGCGAGGTCACGGACCGATCCCGTATGCGCGGTGTCCACGACAATTCCTCCCCAGGCCATTGTGCTCACGAGGAGTAGCCATACCGTCGGAAGAATGCATCGCTTCATTCAGTCAACTCCTATATTGCATCCATGTCGCGTATCATGGGTCACTGTCGGACAAGAAAAAGAACATCGTTGAACAAGGCGAACACAATGAGGCTGAAGATCAAGAAGATGCCCACCGCCTGGTACCGATACACCACCTTCGGATTGAGACGTGTACGAAAGATCCCTTCAATACCGTAGAGCACGATCTGTCCTCCGTCGAGGATGGGAATCGGCAAGAGGTTCATGAAGAACACGGCTACGCTCAGGAGGCTCAAAAAGTTGAAGAGTGCTCGCAAGCCGGTTGCAATGCCTCCGGCGAAACCCTGTGTCGCCACCTCCCCGACGAAGTAGGTGATCCGTAGCGGCCCGGCGACTGCCTGGGTCACATCCACGCCTTGAAATAGTAAGCCGATGCTCTTTAGCGTCAGGGCAAAGGTCTCCCAGGTCTCAGCGGCACCGCGTCCGACGGCTTGAAAGAGGTTCAAGTCCGGTGTGGATACCGTAACGGTCTGAAAGGAAACGCCGATCCGAGGGCTTCCGTTCTCGGCAATCCGTGGTTCAACCGATATCTCACGGGTGACACCGCTTCGCCTGACGGTGAGGCTTACGGGCTCGCTATGGTCGCTGCCTTCGGGGCCGCCGCCGTTGCCCTGGGCAACACTTCGCTCGAGTGCCTGATAGAGAGCCATGGTATGCGGGATTTCCGTGCCGTCCAGAGTCAAGATGCGGTCTCCCGGCTCCAGTCCGGCTCGCGCCGCCGGCGAGCTCGGCTGAACCTCCGCAATGGTCGGTGTAATCCAGGGATAAACGCCGATCTGTCCGGCTCCGGTTTCAGTATTCAGTCGAGGGGTGATCTGAAGCTGTGCCTCTCGACCGTCTCGGTTGACCAGCATGGTGAGCTCCTCGCGGGGGGAGCGGGCGATCTGCTGCTGTATGCCGCGAAAGCTTTCAATGTTGGTCCCGTCGATCGAGACGATCTCATCGCCGGTCTGAAGACCGGCTCTATCAGCGGGATTGCTCCCCTCAGGTGCCTCGGTCTCGGCATTGGGATTGCTATACTGCGAGGCGAGGATGACTCGGTTGTCGAAGGTCTGAGTGTCGAATCCGATCCACCAGAGGATTGTCAGAACCAGTATGGCGAAGACAACGTTCACCGCCGGACCGGCAAAGGCGACAAGCACCCGTTGCCAGGGATTGGCGCCGAAGAAGGAGCCCTTTTCCCGTGCTACGTCCGTATTGCCCTCTTGCCAGGCACGTTGAAGGGCGTCCTCACCCTTCATCCGACAGAAGCCGCCAATGGGAAACAGTGATATGCGGTACTCCGTTCCTCGGTAGGTGAAACCAACCAGACGCCGGCCCCAGCCAATGGAGAACGCTTCTACTTCGATACCGGTTAGCTTTGCGGCTATGAGGTGGCCCGCCTCATGCACGAACACGACAATGCCAAGCCCCACGAGGCCGATCAGGATATTCACAACAAGCATACGATCTTCCTATAGAAACAGAAGTTGATACAGATGGAAAAATACAGGTGCCGCAAAGATAGGGGAATCGATGGAGTCGAGAAAACCTCCACGGCCGGGGATTACGTTGCCCGAGTCCTTCACGTCGGCAGCGCGTTTGAACGCCGACTCAAGCAAGTCGCCCATAATCGTTGCAATCCCGACGATCAAGCCGAGCAGAACCAAACGGCCGGGCAAGAGCGGGATACCGGATCCCGGGATAAGGGCCACCATTGAGATCACAAAGGGCGACACCAGCAAACCGACGACGAAACCGATCATGCTCTTGTTGGGGCTGACCGCAACAAGGCCGCGGCGTGATCCGAAGGCCAGGCCGGCGGCGTAGGCGGAAGCGTCGTTGAAGAAGACCATGCAGATAAAGGTCAGGATCAATATGCTTGCGTTCGGAAGGCTGCTCAGTCGGATTGCGTAGGCAAGGAATAGACCTGGATACAGGAAGACCACCAGGTGCATGCCGGTGCTCGTGACGCTGCGCTCCAGTGTTCCGCCCCGACGGAATGCCTGTGCAGCGGTGATCACCATGGTGATTGTCAGGATGGCGTGGAAGACGGCGGACCATGAAAGCCAATCCATGACCGACGCCAACGCTACGGCAGGGAGTACGATTCCCAGGCCGAAGGTAATCGCCCGCGGCGTCTCGTACACGAGCTGCGAGGCTCGGATAATTCGTCGCACCTCGAGCGCCGTGAAACCGGAGATCGCAACCAACACGAGATTGAATCCAAGATGATTGAACTGCGGAAGCGCAACGACGAGACCGAGGAGGAGAGGAATACCGACAAAAAAGAGAATGAGTCGGGTCTGGAGGTTGGTCATCTGTCGCCGCCGAAGTTTCGTCGCCTTTTCTGATACTCTTGAACGGCGCTGAGCAAGTCTTCTTCGTTCCAGTCGGGCCAGAGCTTCCGGCTGAAAAAGAGCTCCGAGTATGCGCACTCCCAGAGCAAGAAGTTGCTCAAGCGAAGCTCGCCGCCTGTTCGTACGATCAGGTCCGGATCCGGGATGTCCGGTCGGTCCAAGTGGGCGTGTAGGGCATCACTTGTAAGATCCCCGTTGCCACCGGCGGCGTGCCATTTCTTGACCGCGCGGATGATCTCGTCTCGTCCGCCGTAGTTCACGGCGACGTTGACGGTAATGCCGTCGAAGTCCGCGGTATCTTTCTCGACGCGGGATATCTCACGCCGAATTGCCGCCGGTAGGCCTTCGACATCTCCGCTATGGACGAGGCGGATCCGGTTGTCCCGGTAAAAGTCGTACTCGTTTCGCAGGGCGTTGCCCAGAAGGTTCATCAAGAACTTGACCTCATCCGGCGTCCTGCGCCAATTCTCGGTCGAGAAGGTGTAGAGCGAAAGATAACGAATCCCCGCACGCTCCGCCGCGGGTACAATCCGTTTTGCGGCCTGGAAACCCGCTCGGTGCCCCTCGGTTCGGGCCAGATTCCGACCGATGGCCCAGCGCCCGTTGCCGTCCATAATGATGCCGAGATGTCTCGGCACCGTTGTGAGTTCGTCGGCGGTGGCGTGCATGCTCATGCGCGGTGTTCCGGGACTCAGTGTTCCAGAATCTCCTTCTCTTTCTCCTCGAGAAGGGTGTTGATCTCCTCCACCGACTTGTCCGTAAGTTTCTGTATGACGTCCTCGAGACGCTTCTCGTCATCCTCCGAGATATCACTCGCCTTCTGCGATTTCTTCAGCTCATCGTTGGCGTCTCGGCGGATGTTGCGGATGGCGACTCGTGCCTGCTCGGCGGCGTTCTTGGCGACCTTCACGAACTCCTTGCGGCGTTCCTCGGTAAGCGGCGGAATGTTGATTCGGATCACCTTGCCGTCGTTCATGGGGTTCAAAGATAATTCGGACTTCTGGATGGCCTTCTCGATCTCGGAGATGATCGACTTATCCCACGGCTGAATAACAACGAGCCGCGCCTCCGGGATGGAGATCGTCGCGACCTGGTTCAAGGGGGTGGGATTCCCGTAGTACTCCACCTTGATCTTCTCAAAAACGGCGGAAGAAGCCCGTCCAGTCCGAATGGTCTGGAACTCCTCTTCGAGCGCCTTGATCGATTTTTTCATCCGTTGCTCGGTCTGCTTCTCAATATCGCTCACGGGATACCTCCTGCGAACTACGTAGCGGGTCCACCTGTAGGTGGACCCGCGTCTGGTCGTGTTCGAATCCGCCTCTACTCGGCGTCTTCACCTACGCGATAGTACACGTAGTCCTTCACCTCGATATTAGTGTCCTCTTCTTTCCCCAAGTCTTGAGCTACCTCCAACACGGAGCGCTTGTCGTCCTTGACGAATGCTTGGTTGAGGAGCGTTACCTCCGAAAGATGCTTCTTCATCTTGCCCTTGACGATACCCGGAATAACCTTCTCCGGTTTTCCGAGACCTTCGGCCTGCTTGGTGAAGATCTCCTCTTGCTCTTTGAGGTACGCGGGGTCTACGGAGTCCTCCGACAGGAAGACCGGATTGAAGGCGGCAATGTGCAGGGCCACGTCGAAGCCGAAATTGCGGATGGCCGCTTGATCTGTCTTAGCAGGATCGTCGACGGCGATCTTCACGATTGCGCCGATGCTTCCCGCATCCCCGTGCACGTAGTCTACCAGGAACTCATTGTCGTTTGCTTCCACGAGCTTGTAGCGCCGCGCGGACATGTTCTCTTTAATCGTGCTAATTGCATCCTTGATCCGCTCTTGGACGTGATCGCTTTCCAAATCGGCCTGAGTCTTCACCAGGTCCGCCAAGAGGGACTTGCCGAGCTCGATGAACTGGGCGTTTCGAGCGACGAAGTCGGTCTCACAGGACAGTTCCAGGATGCCGGCCTTCTTCCCATCCACATGGGTGAAAATGCGGCCCTCGTTGGTTGCGCGGTCGGCCCGCTTCTGGGCTGCGGCGAGTCCGAGCTCCTTGAGAATACGCTCAGCTTTGGCAAAGTCGCCCTCAGCCTCTGTGAGCGCCTTCTTGCAGTCCATCATGCCGGCACCTGTCTTCTCGCGCAGCTTTTTTACGTCGGCTGCTTTTATTTCCACGTATCAACTCCTCTGTTCTTCAATGTAAGGTCTTCAATCTTGGGTTTCGATGCTATATCGCCGTATATCCGTACGCGCCCTAGCTCTCTTCGTAGGGCTCGTCGTACATTCGCTTCTCGTCGATACCCGCTTCCTCGGCTACGCTCTCTTCCAGAGTGCGGGTATCCTCTTCTTCCTTTTCCTCTTCCGGGACGTAGTCCGAGTAGTCTTCAGCCGTGAAGCCGGCTTCATCTCGCTCCTCACCGTCTTCACTGCTCTTTGCGTCTTCAGTCTTCTCCGCGGCGGCCGGCTCTTCGGTCTTCTCGGCGGTTGTTTCAGCGGCTTCTTCGGGGACGGATTCTTGGACCTGATCGGCGAGGGCCACGGTTTCCGTTTCAGCCTCGCTCTCTTCCGGGGCCGCTTCCGCCGGTGCCGCCGGTGCGGCTTCTTCGGCTGTGTCCGCGTCCACGCTGGTCTCGGCGCCCTCGGCCGGGAGGTCTTCTTCATCTTCATCCAGGCTCTCGATCACGCGGAGACCGATCTCGTTGTCGGCCTCGATAACCGAGTCGGCGATGATTTGGGTAAACAAATTGATTGCGCGGATGGCGTCATCATTACCGGGAATCGGATAATCGATCGGTTCCGGGTTCGAATTGGTATCCACAACAGCCACGATTGGAATATTCATGCGCTGCGCCTCGGCAACGGCTATCGACTCCTTGCGCGTGTCGATGATGAAGATAACTCCGGGCAGCTCCTTCATCTCTTTTATTCCGCCGAGGTTCTTCTCCAGGCGAGACCGTTCCTTGTTGAGTCGGGCAACTTCTTTCTTGGTTAAGCTTTCGAAGGTACCATCTACCTCCATCTTCTCCAGTTTTTTGAGCCGAAACAGAGACTTTTTGATGGTACTAAAGTTCGTTAGCATGCCCCCGAGCCAACGGTTGTTCACGTAGAACATACCGCAGCGTTGTGCTTCCCGATCGATGGCTTGTTGGGCCTGTTTCTTGGTACCGACGAAAAGGACGGTTTTGTTCTGCAAGACGGTTTCGCGGACGGCGTCGTAGGCGTCCTTGATACAGCCGATCGTCTTCTGCAGGTCGATGATGTGAATCCCGTTACGTTCGGCGAAGATGAACTTCTTCATCCGGGGATCCCAGCGCTTGGTCTGATGTCCGAAGTGTACACCAGACTCGAGCAGATTCTTCATTGTGACTACAGCCAATGCTGCCTCCTCACCCCACCGAGACTAGTCGACACCATGCGGGTACACCCGGACGCGGGTTGGCCCTTCGCGTCGCCGACCGTCGGCGGATCCTTCTCATATTTCTCAGTCATTCAGATGTCCGCCGCCACTGCTGGGTTGCCGGCGATCACATGATGACTGGAGGGTTTCTCCTCGCAAGAGGAGTTTGCTTCCTCACGGAAGCATGTACTTACTTTGCCGTAAGATAGAATAGAGACGCCGAATTGGCAACCCTACCACCGTGGCGTACTCGCCGTGGATTTGCGTGACCAATGCGGCGGCGCGCTCCTGTATGCGGTATCCACCCGCTACGCCTTGCCATTCCGCGGTGTCGAGGTAGCGTTCGATCTCATCTTCCTCGAGAAGGGCGAAGAGCACCTTGGTGACACCCATGTCGACCGTCGTCTCGTCGGTGTCACGGTTGAATAGCGCGAACGCCGAGACGACTGCGTGGGTGCGGCCGGAGAGGGTATCGAGCATTCGCCGTGCCTCTTCCCGAGTCGCGGGCTTGCCGAGCACGTGATCACCTAAGAAAACGACCGTATCCGCGGCGAGGACCAAGCGTTCGTCGACATGGTCCCGTACGGCATGTAGCTTGTCCACGGCAAGGCGCCGGGCGAGGTCTATGGGGCTCTCTTCGTTCTGCGGCGCTTCGTCGATATCCGGCGCGTGGATTGTGTAGGCGACATCGATCTGACGCAAGAGCTCTTGTCGCCGCGGGGACGCGGAGGCAAGACAAATTCGTTCGCGGCTGCTCATGGCCTGCATCCTTTCCGACAGACCCTCTCCTGTCAATCGCGCACGTGCACACGTCCAAAACGCCGCGTTGACAGCGCACGGCTTTCCGGATAGCCTGCGCAATGCAGCAAAAGCGTTGGACGCGTAGCTCAGTTGGATAGAGCGTCGGCCTCCGGAGCCGAAGGTCGTGGGTTCGAATCCCGCCGCGTTCATTATTCCCCGGTGACGTAGATCAAATCAGCCTTTCGCCGCCGCGCAACACTCTCTCGCTGCCGAAGCATTGAAAAGAGTCTGTGAAGATGACGGCTGAGCTGAAGCACTCGCGCCGTCGTGTCGATTCTATCTAGTACAATGATAGCGCAATCAGCGGGATAGCGCGATCAGCGCTTCGAAAAGCCGGAGGAGTTAGGCATGGCGGTACGTGAAAAGCGGTATTACACCGTGTCGAACTTCTTGAGGGGGGCGCAGACAATTGAGGTGCCGCATGGGCACCGCTACCTGCGTATTCAGACCGTTGCCGCGAAGACGCTGGTCGACATGCAGAGTTGGGCGCACGACGAGCTTCCTGAGGAGATAGATGTCTTGTGCGCCTTCGGGCTCGTGGAGCTGCGCTTACCGGCGGATATTCGCGTTGAGCTTCGAGGCGCCGGTCTGTTCGGCGCCTTCGGCGGGAACGCACGGCATACTCATCCGATTCCCGGTGAGCCGGTTGTTGTCCGGGGCTTGGTAGGATTCGGCGGCGTCGAGGCGCGCGTTCCTTTCGTGAAGTGAGCGGCTATGGAGTTGTCTGTTTTCGTCGTCAGCGATTCCGGTATTGTTCGTAGCCGAAACGAAGATATGGCGGCCGTCGGGCGTCAGCTGTTTCGCAACCAAAGTGATGGCTGGACCGAGTCTTTCCCGGAAGCGCCGCGGAGCTTCGTTGCAGGTGTCGCGGACGGCCTTGGCGGGAGCGCCGCCGGTGATGTAGCCAGCAAACTCACCTTGGAGCGTTTCGTAGCCGCCGTAAACGAGTTGGAAAGCGGCTTGTCCCCACGTAGTGTTATGGACTCTCTCAGCGCCGTGGCCATGGAGTTGCATGACGAAATCGGTCGCCAAGGGATGCTTCACTCCGAGCGGCGGGGAATGGCGACAACCCTTTCGAGCTTCGTATGGTATCAAGGGCGCACGTATTTGGTGCACGCCGGCGACAGTAGGCTATACCTGTTTCGGCGGGGGGCGCTTACTCAGCTCACGCGAGACCACACCTTGCGTGAATTTTCCGGCAACCCCAGAATTCCGGGGAATATCTTGGTCAATTGTATTGGTGTCGAGCGCGATTTTTTCAGTGACGTCCGAGCACTGGAAGATGTCGGACGGCCGGGCGACGTTCTCCTGGCCTGTACCGACGGTTTGACGGACACTGTGCCCCCGCGTGATATTTCTACGGTCCTAGAGCGTCG
>CAYFQV010000016.1:6753-10811 GCA_964345195.1 uncultured Spirochaetaceae bacterium | reverse complement strand
TCGACCATTGAGTATCTCTTTCCCAAACCTTTTCCGTTCTTCCGCCTCGGCTTGGCCAACCTTCCGATTCTTATTTCGCTGCAGCTGTTTTCACCGGCTTACGTCCTCTTGCTCGTGCTACTCAAGGTGCTCGGGCAGGGCCTCATCAACGGTACACTGGCCAGTTACGTGTTTCTCTTCTCGCTGGGCGGAAGCTATGCCAGCGCCTTTGCAATGCTGTCCGCGCATCGTCTCATGGGAGAGCGGGTCAGTTTAATTGGAATCAGCGTATACGGTGCGATTGCCAGCAACATCGTGCAGATATTCTTGTCGGTAACCTTCATCTTCGGCCAGAGCGCTTGGATTATCGCGCCTCCTTTCATGGGCTTGGGAGTCTCCGGCGGACTGGCCGTCGGCCTTTTCGCGGAGCGCTTCTCAGAGCGTTCCCAGTGGCTCGCGGCCATCCGAGAGCGCTTCATTCATGCGGAGCAGTATGCCCGGGCAGACGAAACCGAGTGACAAGCCGGGGCGTACCAAGCCGCGGCGCAAGAAAGAGAATCGGCTTCTCCGCAATCATTTGAACGCCCAGCATCTGTTCATTGCCGGAGGGCTGCTGATCCCCGCGTACCTATTCCAGGATATGATTACCATTCGGGTGGCCCAAGTGCTCCTCTTCGCCGCGCTCGCGAGCCTGGCCGGTAAGAAGATAAAGTGGATGTACTTTGTGGTTATGGTCTCTTCGATCACCTTCTTCAACCTCTTGACCCCTATTGGACGAGTGCTCGTTGAGCTCGGACCCTTCACGATTACGGAGACCGCTCTCAACCGAGGGCTCATGAAGGGCTTTACGATCGTCGGATTGGTGTTCATATCTCTCTTTTCCATCCGGCCGGATCTACAATTACCCGGACGTCTCGGCGGGCTCGTCGGTCGAGTGTTTTATTACTTCGAGCAGATCATGGAAGGGAAGGGCCGCATTGAGGCCAAACGATTAATTCCTTCGATCGATGAAGTGCTCACGGGGCTGTTTCGTCCCGACGGCGAGGGAGAGCCTGAGAGGCCGATGTTCACGCCCACCCGCACGAGCGGCTGGGGCGTAACCTTCGTGGCGGCGCTCCTCCTGCTCAATTGGGGCCTTCTCCTGGTATAGACCGGAGGCTGCTTGCGTGCTCCCAAGAGGGATGCGATACTCTCGGATAGGAATCAATATGTACGGTAACGTGAAACAAGATCTTCAAAAGCGCCTGGATGAGGTGCGTGATCAGGGGCTGTATAAGCAGGAGCGTGTTATAGCGGGGCCGCAAGGCGCCCACATAGACGTGAATCAGGCCGGCTCCGTGATTAACTTCTGCGCCAACAACTACCTGGGACTCTCCGCTCATCCGGAGATCGTGAAAGCGGCGCACGACGGGCTCGACAAATGGGGATACGGCATGTCCTCCGTGCGTTTTATCTGCGGCACTCAGACGGTGCATACCCAACTCGAACAACGTTTGAGTGATTTCCTCGGCATGGAAGACAGCATCCTCTACGCATCCTGCTTCGACGCCAACGGAGGCCTCTTCGAGACCATTCTCGGCGCGGAAGACGCGGTGATCAGCGACGCCCTGAACCACGCAAGTATCATTGATGGTGTTCGTCTATCAAAAGCGCAGCGCTACGTCTACGAGAGCTCCAACATGGAGAGTCTCGAAGAGCAACTGAAGGCGGCGTCCAAGGCGCGGCATCGGCTGATCGCGACCGACGGCGTGTTCTCGATGGACGGTACAATAGCGAAGCTCGACAAGATCTGCGACCTCGCCGACCAATACGGCGCCATGGTCATGTTCGACGATTGCCACGCGGTCGGCTTTCTCGGCGAGCAGGGCCGTGGAACACACGAGTACCGTGGGGTCATGGACCGCGTGGATATTATCACCGGTACGCTCGGAAAGGCCCTCGGCGGGGCGAGCGGGGGATACACCAGCGCTCGAAAGGAGATCGTCGAGCTCCTGCGGCAGCGGTCACGCCCGTATCTTTTCTCGAACACCCTTGCGCCGGTGATCGCTGAGGCCAGTCTCCGAGCGATCGATCTCTTAGAGCAGTCCGACGGGCTTCGGGACCGCCTGTGGGAGAACACCCGGTACTTCCGACGGAAGCTGGCGGATGCGGGATTCAGCATTCCCCAAAGCGAGCACCCAATAGTGCCCATCATGCTCGGAGATGCACGCCTTGCCCACAAGATGGCGGATCGGCTTCTCGACCGGGGGGTGTACGTCATCGGCTTTTCCTATCCCGTGGTCCCGAAAGGCCAGGCGCGGATCCGAACGCAGGTGTCGGCTGCACATTCGCGGCAAGATCTGGACTATACCGCACAGCAATTCGCCGAAGTCCACAAGGAGCTCACCGCATGAGTACCTTCGTGAATACCGGAATACAACAGGTTGGAGTAGGTGTGCCGGACATGGATGCGGCTTTTACGTGGTACGCCCGTTACTTCGGAATGGATATTCCGGTATTTCAAGACGCCGCCGAAGCACCGCTCATGACGAAGTATACCGGCAACCAGGTGCAAACCCGGGCGGCAACGCTGGCTCTCAACATTCAAGGTGGCGGTGGCTTCGAAGTTTGGCAGTTCACGAGCCGTAACACCGTGCCGCCGTCCTTTCAAGCTCAGCTCGGCGATCTGGGCATATATGCAGTACGCCTCAAGAGTCGCAACGTCATGGCTGCGGCAGGAGAGCTTTCCCGGCAAGGGCTTACGATAATCACCGGCCCCGCGGCGGGGCCCGACGGGAATCCGCACTTCTACGTGTCGGACAACCATGGACTGGTCTTCGAAATAGTAGAGAGTGACAGTTGGTTCGGGTCTTCGAAGGCTGTGACCGGTGGCGTTGAAGGGGCCGTAATCGGCGTTTCACAGATGGAGCAGTCGATTGCCTTCTACCGCGACGTCCTCGGCTACGACGAGGTGTTGTCGGATACGGAGGGCGCTTTTCATGATCTCAACGGTATTGCCGGCGGGGATAAGGCGCTGCGTCGCGTGCTCCTTGGTCACTCGCGGGCGCCACGGGGGGCATTTGCTCGACTGATCGGTAGCTCGCGGATCGAGCTGGTACAGTCTCTCGATCGTGAGCCGGTTAAGCTCTTCGGCAGTCGCTATTGGGGAGACTTGGGTTTTATTCACCTGTGCTTCGACGTCCGCGGGATGGATGCCCTCGAGGAGCACTGCGAGAACGCCGGCTACCCGTTCACCGTGGACAGCGGACAAACCTTCGATATGGGAGAAGCCGGTGGCCGCTTTAGCTACATTGAGGATCCCGACGGGACTCTTATCGAGTTCGTCGAGACCCACAAGCTGCCTCTGGTCTCGTCTCTCGGGTGGAGCTTGAACCTCAGTGCACGCGACCCGGAAAAGCCCCTCCCCAACTTCCTGCTCAAGCTCTTAGCACTCGGTCGCGTCAGGAATCCCTAAGAATCCCGAAGGTCGTGCGCCGGTGTTGCACCACGGCGGAGCCTCTGGGCTTATTGCCCGTAGACCCGGCGGATCTTCTGGGCATCATCCTCTTGAACGGCCGGATCCAATTCGAGCTTGGTGAGCATTTCGCCGAATACGCCGGCCGTCGTTTCAATGTCTTCCTGAGTGTGATCCGTTGTCGGGATCATACGGTACATCATGAGTCCCGGTGGAATGACCGGGTGCGTGATCCCCGTGACAAAGATTCCCCGTTCGCGCAAGAAGCGCACCGTTCGCATCCCCACAACGTCCGCGCGCTCGGTGCGAACCGGCACGAAGACGGAGCAGATCGGCGCCTCGCCGGGCCCAACGTAGTAGCCGTGATCCCGAAGCCGTTGCTTCAAGGCGTTCGAGTTCTCCCACATCTTCGCCCGTCGGTCGTCGGCGTCGAGGACCAGGTCTAAGGTCTTGTCGAGCGCCTGAACGTAGACCATGGGCAGGCTCTTCGCGAAAACCTGTGTTCGGGCGTTGTAAGAGATCCAGTCGATGACCTCCTTCGTGGAAGAGGAAAAGCCGCCGATAGCGCCGAAGGACTTTGCGAAGGTACCGAAGTAGATGTCCACGCCGTCCTGTACGCCGAGAT
>CAYFQV010000016.1:3723-6653 GCA_964345195.1 uncultured Spirochaetaceae bacterium | reverse complement strand
AAGGACTTTGCGAAGGTACCGAAGTAGATGTCCACGCCGTCCTGTACGCCGAGATAATCCGCCGTCCCACGGCCCCGTTTTCCCATGACACCCCAACCGTGGGCATCATCGACAAAAAGACGGGCGCCGTACTTCTCCTTGAGGGCGACGATCTGTTGGAGCTTCGCCACGTCCCCGGTCATGCCGAAGACTCCCTCCGTCACAATGAGGATACCGCCCTTGCGGTTCTCATTAATGCGCGCGAGGACCTTTTCGAGGTCGGTCATGTTGTTATGCTTGAACACCCGCACCTGCCCCGGTGCTTGAAAAGCACCGTCGACAATGCAAGCGTGGGCGAGCTTGTCCATGACAATCACATCGTCGGGTCCGACGACGGACGCGATCGTGCCGACAACCCCGAGATATCCGTAGTTGAACAGAAAAGCCGCTTCCTTCTGTGAGGCAGCGGCAAGGCGTTCCTCGAGCGCCATGTGAAAGGAGCTATTGCCGGTCATCATGCGGGAACCCATGGGGGCGCTGACGCCGAACTCGTCGATTGCACGGTGAGCTGCCTCGTTTACCTCGGGATGGTTTGCCAAGCCGAGATAGTTGTTGACCGACCACATGATGGTATCCCGGCCCTCGAACTCCATGACGCGGCCGGGTTTCGGTGGAAGGATCGGCCGCGTAAAGTAATGGTCGTCCATGGCACGCTGCGGGCCGAAGTAGCCTTGGTCCGTCTTGCACTTATCGAACAAGTCGATCGTCATCTTCATTTCCATATCAATTCTACTCCCTGAAGAGGATTACTTCTTAAAAAGCCCTGTAACGATGTCTTCGAGCTGTGAGTCGTCGATTCTATTGGGCTGCACGACTGCGTCCGCATGCGGGACGCGGGTTTCGTGCTCGCGAAGGAAGCGCTCAATCCCGCCACCGGTAACGTTTACCATGGTGAGGGTGTGTTTGCCGACGAGCCCTTCCCGACGCGCCCGTTTAAGTGCGGCAATGGCCACCGCGGCGGGTGCGGTAAGGTCGATACCCTCCTGCTCGGTGAAGGCGCGCCGTGCGGCCTGGGCTTCCCGGCGGCTTACTGCGTAGCTATGCCCACGGGTGTCGATCATGGCGTCGAAGATCCCGCCCCGCACTGCATAGGGCGGTTTTCGGTTGGCCAGTACGTCGGCGTAGAGGCGGCGGATTCGGCGCCGGGCCGAGCCCTCTGACTGCGGCACCATGTTGGGCAGGCGGCGTTGCCAGGATGTGTGGATGGGAACGAAGGGTTTGTTCTGGGAAATCACAAGTCGCATGGGCCGGTTGCCGAAGCGTCCATCTTCGAGAATTCGCAGGCTCGCTTCCCAGGCGGCAATGGCCCCGGTTCCACTGCCGACGGCTTGGAAGTACGCTTCCGGGAGCTCGCCAAGCTCGTGAGTGGCCGACAGTACGGTTGTGCCCATGCCGTCGCGGCGCGCGACGTTTTTCGCGCCTCCTTCGGAAATGAATCCGGGAAGGGCGGAGATGCGGCCGGCTAAAGCTATCGCGTCGTAGTAGTCGGCACGGCCGGCTACGGCAACAATGCGCACGTGCGGGGGGCGTTCACCGGCGTGTCGAAGTGCGGGCAGATTACGTTCGGGTACCACGAGTAGGAGGGGAATGCCGTTCTCGCCGAAGACGCGAGCGAAGGCCCGGGCCGTGTTTCCGGCGGAGGCAACGACGAGGGTAGAGCTGTTTGATTCGGGAAGTCGGCCGCCGACGCTGTAAGCCTCGCATTCCTTGAAGGTTCCGGTCCGCATGTAAACGCCACGCTCGGGCCAATAGCCGCTGAAGGTGATGTACAGTCGGTCCATATCCAAGCTTCGCCCCAATCCCTCACTTCGGTAGGTAAGCGGGGCCGAGGAGCCGGCCAGTGTTCTGCGTACCGGAAGCCACTTCCGAAATCGATAGAGCCCCTCGTCCGCGGAGCCGACGCTGAGCCGCTCGTCGCGGTAGCGTGTTCGCAGGAATGCCTGCTGTTCCGCCTCGGGATTCGTCAACACCATTCCCGCCGTGGAATCGAAGCGATCCTCGACAATCCGGCCGGTAGCGAGGCATTCGAGCTCATAGTGAAGCCGCTCCGACACATGTGATACCCCGGTCGTCTCGCGGGTCCCCGGTGAGGTGAGCATTCTTCCCTCCAGATCGAGCGTCCTAAGCCTGGCGACTGACAGCCGCGGTTTCCTTTGCTTGTCAAGTTGCTCTATACCACATAGGCTATCGATCGCGGAGAAAGAAGCTGGAATTTGCTCGAATAGATGGGTGATGAAGGCTACAAAAAACCTTTTTCTCTAATAAAGGTAGTGAATATTTGAAGCACATATTCACTTCCTGTTGGGCGGCGCTTATGGTGCAGAAACGGCGGGCACTTCTCGTTGCAATCGGCATGCGGCACTTCGCGGAGTCGGGATATCGCGATGTTAGCGTATCGGAGATCATGCGTGAGGCGGGGCTGAGCGTGGGAAGCTTCTACAACTACTTCGCGAGCAAGGAGGAGTTCTACGGCCGAGTGCTCGACGTGATCGAATCCGAGGGAATCCGAAAGATCGATCGCGTGGTCATGCGGCTTCGCTCGCCCATCAACAAGCTAAAGGCGGTCTACCGCTTTACCACTTTAGGGCTAAAGCAGAACCGCATTCTTCGGGGCGTGCTGCGACGTGACCGGCGGTTTATATATCCCGGTCTTGCCGAGCGCGAGCAGCGCAGTGAAACGCTGCGGAGTCACATTGAGAAGCTTCTCGAGGAGATTATCCGGGAAGGCACGAACAAGAACGTTTTTCGCACCGGTCTCTATCGCGATCCGGCACGGCTGATCATTGCAATCTTCGATACGCTCGTGTACCAGATCGATCGTGAGGACATCGATGAACTGCTTGCGGATATGCTTGTGTTTCTCCAACGCGGCCTGAAGCGGACGCTTCGTT
>CAYFQV010000016.1:0-3623 GCA_964345195.1 uncultured Spirochaetaceae bacterium | reverse complement strand
CTGCTTGCGGATATGCTTGTGTTTCTCCAACGCGGCCTGAAGCGGACGCTTCGTTTGCGCCGCCGAGACGAGCGTTACGACCGGAAAGTGCTCGACGTCGACGCGGATCTATGAGGGCGATCGGTCGGTGTCCCGGCGTCGATGCGGCGCTTTCGCAACATCCGAGGAAACGCCCGCTTACAGCGTTCCACCGCCGACCACATCGTCGTAGACTTCGAGTATGCGCTCTCGGTACTCCTCGGGAGCGCGGATGTGTCCCCACCCCATTTGTACTTGGAAAATCCCATCATACGCGGAGTCGTGGTAACTCTCGAGGACATGGGGAATGCCGAGCTCGGTGAGATGGGCGTCAAGTAGGCGCGCTTCGGCATCGTTCTGTAACTCTACGATCGTTGTGTAATCGGCCATGTGCCACCCAGTGTACGGGCGTGCGCCCAGCTCTGCAATCCAGGGAAGGGGCAATACAGCCATGTATGAGTATGTATACAGCATCTCGGTTGACAATCGCTAGGTAGCTGAATTAGGTTATGGGATCATTAGAGAAGAGTGGAGGGTACCATGGCGTGGATAACCTGGCTCGCCCTTCCTCTCGCCGGTGCAATTCTAGGTTGGACAATCCGTTGGCTATATGCCCGGTTCCAGCTTTCTTCTTCCGAGCAGAAGGCGGAACGCGTAAAGAAAGATGCAATACGAGATGCCGAAGCCAAGCGAAAAGAACTTCTGCTCGAGACAAAAGACGAGCTGCTACAGGAGCGCGACGAGCAGGAGAAGGAACTCCGGGATCGAAGAAACGAACTGCAGCGCTACGAAAAGCGCCTGAACCAGAAAGAAGAAAACCTAGAGCAGAGAACCGCCGAAGTCGACAAGCAAGAAGCGGCGTTTGAAGACCGTGAGAGGAAATTAGCTGAGCGTGAACGTCAGTTAAACGAGCAAGAGGATAGATGGCGGGAAGAGCTCGAGCGAATCTCGGGTCTTACGCAAGAGGATGCTAAGCAGCTCATTATCCAATCCCTCGAGGATGATGCGCGGCATGATGCTCAGGGCCTCATCAACAAGATCGAGCAGGAGGCGAACGCGACTGCGGAAAAGCAGGGGCGGGAAATCTTGGTCTCGACCATTCAACGAATGGCATCCGAGGTTAACGCGGAAGTGACCGTCGCTTCCGTGAGCCTGCCCGGAGACGAGATGAAGGGTCGCATCATTGGCCGAGAGGGCCGGAATATCCGAACGCTCGAAACGCTGACCGGTGTAGATGTCATCATTGACGATACCCCGGAAGCGGTGGTTGTGTCCTGCTTCGATCCGGTGCGCAAGGAGATAGCGCGGCGCTCCCTGGAGCGGCTTATTTCCGACGGGCGGATCCACCCGACGCGGATTGAAGAGGTGGTTCAGAAGGTCACGAACGACCTTAGCCAGACCATCTACGAGGAGGGCGAAAAGGTCCTCTTCGAGTTGGGCATACACCATATGAAGCCTGAGGGGATCCGTGGTGTCGGCCGACTGCAGTTTCGCACGAGTTACGGACAAAACGTGTTGGCCCACAGCAAAGAGGTTGCCGTTTTCGCCGGCATGATCGCCGCCGAGTTGGGCGCCGATCGCGATATTGCCAAGCGCGGTGGGCTTCTCCACGACGTGGGGAAGGGCATTGAGAGCGAGGGCGACAGCAACCACGTCGAACTCGGCGTCGAGTTGGCAAAGAGAAACGGAGAGGATCCGAAGATCATCAACGCCATTGCGGCGCACCACGGAGACGTTCCCCACAGCTGCGTCGAATCGGTGATTGTTCAAATCGCAGACGCCTTGTCCGCCTCGCGCCCCGGGGCGCGTCGGGAGACCTTGGACAATTACATTAAGCGACTCGAAAACCTCGAGCAGATTGCGGAGGAGTTCGAGGGTGTGGATAAGGCCTACGCCATACAGGCCGGCCGCGAGCTTCGAATCATGGTCGACCATGAGCAGGTCTCGGATGTCGAGGCGCAAGGCATTGCCAAGCAGATTGCCCGGCGCATTGAAGAGCAGCTTCGATATCCCGGCCGAATCAAGGTAACCATGATTCGAGAAACCAGAATCATCGAGTATGCCCGCTAAGTCCTACCGTGTGCTCATGTTGGGCGACGTCATTGGCCGATCCGGCATTCGGGCGGTCGTGACGTCGCTGAGCAGGCTCAAGAAGGAGGCGCATGCGGATTTCACTATCATTAATGGTGAAAACGCTGCGGACGGTTTCGGTATTACCCCCGAGATCGCCGATGAGCTCTTCAACGCCGGCGCGGATGTCATCACTACCGGTAACCACATTTGGCAAAAGAGGGAAATCTATCCCTACCTCGACCGTGTAGTGCCCATTCTCCGCCCCGCGAATTATCCGGGAGGGAACCCTGGTCATGGGAGCTGTGTAGTCGAGGCCAAAGGCGTGAAGGTCGGTGTGGTTAATCTACAGGGGCGCGTTCGGCTTGCGCCGATCGACTGTCCCTTCCGCCGCGGCAAAGAGGTCATTCGCAAGCTCTCAGGGCAAGCCGATTTCATCTTCGTCGACCTTCACGCGGAGGCCACGGACGAGAAAGAGGCGATAGCCCAGCATCTTTCGCCGGATGTCATTGCCGTTGTCGGAACCCACACGCATGTCCAAACTGCGGATGAACGTATCATTGAGGGTCGGACTGCCTATATCACGGATGTAGGTGCCAGTGGTCCCCGCGACTCGGTTATCGGCTTCGATCCCCATATCAGCGTGGATCGCGCAAAGAGTCAGCTACCCCTGCGAAACGAAGTATCCGATAACTTGACGACGATTCACGGAGTTGTTGTCGAAGTAGACGCGGGCGAGCGGAAGGCGGTTTCGATTAGGCGTTTTCAAGAAGAGTCCCTCGTGTGAGGTCTGCCACTCAACCGCATGGATAGGCGGCTAACCCGCTGGAGTTCGTTCGTGTGAAGGCACGTAAAAACGCGTCCGGCAAGAAGATTTCGCTCCTCGATCTCCTGTGCCGGCAGTACCCGAGCGAAACACGAGAGCAGCTTCTTTCCTACGTTCTGACCGGTGAGGTATTCGTGAACGGCGAGCGTGTTCGAGAGCCCGGGCGATCGATCACCGCGGATGCCGCCGTTGCCTTCTCCCGACCCCGCTACGTTTCGCGCGGCGGCCTGAAGCTCGAGCACGCGGTTCAGAGCTGGCAGTTGCCGGTAGCCGGTCGGGTGTTCCTCGACGCCGGCGCCTCCACCGGCGGCTTTACCGACTGCTTGCTGCAACACGGTGCTCGTTACGTTCACGCCGTTGACGTTGGCTACAATCAACTCGCCTACCGCTTACGTCGGGACGTGCGCGTGGGCGTGCAGGAGCGAAGCAACATCATGACCATGCAGCGCCCGGAGCCCGCGCCGGATGCGGCGGTGGCCGATCTGGCGTTCCGCAGCGCCATCGGTGCGGCACGGCGTCTTCTCGAGATGGCCGAGGAGCACTGGATGGTCGCACTCGTAAAGCCGCAGTTTGAAATCGCATCGGACACGCCTGATTTCGACGGTGTCGTACGCAGTGTGGAACAGCTTGCTGAGACGCTGGATACAGTGGCGTCGCGGCTCGACGCCGCGGGAATCTTCACGAGAGCCGCAACGGAGTCGCCGATCCA
>CAYFQV010000015.1:34375-35761 GCA_964345195.1 uncultured Spirochaetaceae bacterium | reverse complement strand
TTGGTGCCGAAGCTTTCGTAGCGGTCCTCCGGGTCGTAGCGCCGGTTGCTGTATATCACGGCATCCACGAGCGGCCCGTCCTGATACGCGTAAAGCGAGACGGCGCCGTTGTTTCCGCCGAGACCGCTCGGCTCGGATAGCCAGAAGTCCCACGCCTGGGGATGCGCGTCCCGTCCGCCGGAGCGGGACGGATCTTCGGTCTCGGATAGCTCTTCCGGTATCCCTTCCGGCTTCATGTGGATAATGAGGAACTCACCAGCATCGACTTCCATGGACGGAAAGATCAGACTGCCGCTGTTCTCACCCGGGCTTCCGGCGTAGAAGCTAATGCCACCCATGTTTCCCGCCTCCGTGACGAGTAGCTCGACCAGATCGGGATGGTTGCCGGAGCCCTGGGGCGTGATTTCATTGATCAAGAGCTGAGCGGGGCTCGGATTATACCCGCTGAGGCCCAGCATGAAGGTGAGGGTGTTGCCGGCCTCGTCCTCGACGGTTGCGTTTACGGTATAGCTCGCCCCTACAACGGCGGGCTCGCTTGTTTCAACGCTCAGTGTGCTTCCCTCGGAGCGCACGCTACTGATGCCGAGATCGGGACTTATGACCATGTTCTCCGGCGAAAGCCTGGTGACCTCGTCAAAGCGTGCTACAATTGTGTGAGGGCTTTCCATTGCGAAGCCTTCGAGCTGCGGTGGGTGAAGATCGCCGAACACCCGGGTACGCGTTTCTTCAAAGGGGGTGCACATGGTTATTAGAACCATGCATGCGCCGTACATGATCAAGCGGATCGTTGCGCTTCGGTATTTGAGAGCCATTTCTTTCCTCCTCTTCTGTCACTACCGTGGAGTCGTGGCTGCGGCTTCACGGTGGTGGCGCTTTACCAGCAAAAAACGCAGGGCTATACTGAAAAAGTTGCAGATTCTGTAGAACGCATGATCTTACTTACGATGAAATCGCATACGAGAGCACACGCGATCAGACGGAGGCGGCTATGTGCGGCATTATTGGTTACTGTGGCCCGAAGCTTGCGGCTCCGGTGCTTCTTGAGGGATTGAAGCGACTGGAGTACCGCGGTTACGACTCGGCGGGAATATCGGTCGTCGACGACAGTGTCCTTTCCGTTATCAAGCGTACAGGCAAGATTCACGACCTGCGCGAGCACGTTCCCGACGAGCTGCCCGGCATCTACGGCATTGGACATACGAGGTGGGCCACTCACGGCTCGGTAAGCGACGGGAATGCGCATCCTCACACGGACGCCGCCGGGAAGATCGCGGTGGTTCATAACGGGATTATTGAGAACTACACCAGTCTCAAAGAGAAGCTGGAAGACGAGGGAATCCGTTTTAGGACGGATACCGACTCGGAGGTCATTGCGCACCTGATTGC
>CAYFQV010000015.1:32206-34275 GCA_964345195.1 uncultured Spirochaetaceae bacterium | reverse complement strand
CTTCGGGACAACGAGGTAGACAAGACCGTAGACTTCATCAACTGGGAGCTCGAGGAGATCGAGAAGGACGGCTACGCGCACTTCATGGAGAAAGAGATCCTGGAGCAGCCGGAGTCGATCGGTCGGGCCATACAGGGGCGTTTGGACCATGACTTGGCCACGGGCCATCTCGGCGGCTTGAACATGTCGAATCGTGAGCTTCTCGATGTCAAACGAGTAAAGATCATTGCGGCCGGGACCTCCTACCACGCCGGTTGGGTTACCGCGTATCTTCTCGAAAGCATGGCGCGAATTCCGGCGAGTGCCGAGTTGGCCTCCGAGGTCCGGTACCGGAATCCTATTGTGGAGCGTGACACCCTGTATTTCGCCGTATCTCAGTCGGGCGAGACCGCGGATACCCTCTACGCCATGCGGGAGCTCAAGCGCAAGGGCGCCCGTGTGCTCGGTATTTGCAATGTCGTCGGCTCGACGATCCCGAGAGAGTCCGACGGCGGTGTCTACATCCACTCGGGGCCGGAGATAGCGGTTGCCTCGACGAAGGCCTTCACGAGTCAGCTGACGGCCTTTTACATCTTCGCGGTCTTGATCGCTCGTATGCGGGATATGTCCTACGAGGAAGGCCTTGGCTTCATTGATGCTTTGGAAAACGTCCCGAATCAAATCGGCCGCATCATTGACGACCGAGAGACGCTTATCGCTCTGGCCAAAAAGTACGCCTACGCGGAAAATTTCCTTTTTCTCGGTCGTGGGCTCAACTATCCGGTTGCTCTCGAAGGCGCGTTGAAGCTCAAGGAAATCTCGTACATTCACGCCGAGGGTTACAGCGCCGCGGAGATCAAGCATGGTCCGATTGCCCTTATCAACCCCCAAACGCCGAGTCTCTTCTTGGTTCCCGACGACGGATTGCGGCACAAGGTGATCTCCAACATGAAGGAAGTGAAGGCGCGTGAAGGCGCGGTGATCGCCGTTGCCGTTGCCGGCGACACCGAAGTTGCGGATATAGCGGATGACGTGGTTTTCGTGCCGAAGGCTCATCAGCTCATGTATCCCTTTTTGATGGTTGTGCCCCTGCAGCTCTTTGCCTATTACACCGCGCTCGAGCTGGGGCGCAACGTCGACCAACCGCGAAACTTAGCCAAGAGTGTAACGGTGGAATGAGCATTGCGGCGTACGGCGGCGCCGGGGGGGTCTCTCGACGGTCCTCCCAACGGCGAAGGCGCGCTGTTCACCGGCTGTCAGTGCACGGGCTGTGTGTGCACCGCCTGGGTGCGCGCCGGCTGTGCGCGTGGCTTCGGCCGGTCGGTGTGCTTGTGCTCCTTGTTCTTGCAGCCGCTGTGTGGACTCCCTCAGCAGCCGCGCAGGCCGGCGACGCGGAGCAAGAAGCCTTGGGACCCGAGGTGGCGGTTCTTGTTCAAGGACCGACCCGGGGGCAGGAGTTACCCTTTCTCGGCCCGAACGTCGTGGAGTACTGGCGTGGCGTATATGAGTACCAACAGGATCGTTTCGCTGTCTACTTCACCCGCAACGAGGTCTTCGGACTCGGAAGCTGGGCGTTGGGCACCTGCGGCGGAAGGACGGCTCAGTATGTGCCGCGCCGGGCACTGCCCGACGGCGGTGACACGCCGCGTGAGCGGGACGACGACACCGCCTCCGAGGCGCCGGATCCGGATGCTCCAGGTCTTTGGCACATTGCGCCGGACGAGGAGGCGTGGCATCTCTTCGTCGACGTCGACGAGTTCGCGGGGGACGCCTGCGAGATCATGCCCCTCTTTCTGGAGCGTCTGATCTTCTTCTACGACGCTCTCGGGCGGCGGAGCAATGATTCTCCGCTACCGGCCGTGCTGGACCCGTTTTCCTGATCGGACTTATTGGACGTATGTGAAGCGCTCCGGCAAAACCCTCCCCGCACAAAGTCTAAACGAGCCCCTCGGAAACACCGATATAGCTCTATAGGACGGTATTCGTGATGAAGGTACGAACAGGGCTCATCATCCTCGCAGCTATCTCGCTTATGCTCTTCCTCGGCGGATCCCTTGCGGCGCAAGTGGGCGATAGGCCCTCGCCGGACG
>CAYFQV010000015.1:31016-32106 GCA_964345195.1 uncultured Spirochaetaceae bacterium | reverse complement strand
CGCCGATTCCGGCGGCGTAGGCGGATCGGAAGCATTGGCCTTGAGTCCGGAAGATGTGCGGATCGAGCAGAGTCTCGAGGGCGGATACGTCCTGACTATCCGAAAGAAGTCGGGTATGCAGTCGGTCCTCGTGACCGAGTCCACTGAAGACCCCGACCGATCGCTTGCTTCGTATGCGCTCCGCAGTCCGGAAGCGCCGACGGCGGGTATCAATGACGACGAGCGCCGGCTATTGGAGGGAGAGTTCGTGGATCCGGACGGGGAGCTTCACTTTCTTGCAGACTCCACCGCGGAGCCCGACGATGAGTTCGGCGAAGCCTTCCACGTCTTTGTTCCGTACGTCGTGGTATACGGCTATCCCTGGACCCGGAACGGCGAAGTAATGGTTCTCGACGGCGCCTACCTGAGCATTCGGGCCTTTGAGAAGCGTTTCGCGGACTATACCGGGGCGTTCAAAGACAACCCCTTCGTGCTAAAGGTGGAACAACGGCCGGTTGCCGGCCCGCCGGAAGGCAACTTCATGGACGATGCCGTGAGCGATTTCGAGGAGATTGCGGACGAGAGCGACGGTGAGGTGGCCTACGCGGCAACAAACGAGGACCTGGCTCGAGAAATCGATCGGGTTCTTGATCGGGCGCGCAGCCGTACGGTCGATCTGGTTGTGGCCTTGGACACAACGGAAAGCATGGAAGACAACGTTCCGGCCTTACGTACGGATCTTGTCCCTTTGCTTCGTCGTAAGCTGGGCTCCGTGGATCGGCTGCGCGTGGGGCTGGTGTATTATCGTGATTATATGGAAGAGTATCTGACCCGGACGGTGGATTTTCACGACGACCTTGATTTTCTCCAACGGGCTCTCGACGGTATTCGGGTTGCCGGCGGGCGGGATATTCCCGAAGCGGTTCATGAGGCTCTGCACGCCGGCATCAACGGCTTCTCGTGGGAAGCGGAGGATAAGATCGTCATCCTGATTGGAGACGCCCCCGCACATCCGCGACCTCGTGGCAGCATTAGCAAAGAGATGGTCTACGCCCAGGCGAAAGAGCAAGGCATTCAGATAAATACCATCATTCTGCCGCATTAGTGTTCT
>CAYFQV010000015.1:25166-30916 GCA_964345195.1 uncultured Spirochaetaceae bacterium | reverse complement strand
GATTCGATGCGATCAAGAACCTTTTCAGCCAGTACTCGCGGCCATTGGGGTAATTGCGCCCCATTCTGCTCTTCGTAGCGACCGATGAGCTCTTCGAAGAGCTCAGTAGCCCGGTCGTCATTTCCCATTTTGTAGTTTATGAAGGCGATCTCGTACTGAGCGGCTATCTGTGTAGCTTGATCATTCGGGAAGCGCTCAATGACCGTCTCGTAGTAGGCGAGAGCGGTCTCGTAGCGATTGGCATCTACAGCCTCTTGTGCCCGCTGAAAGTACTCCGCGGGTTCGAGGTCTTCGGGAATCTCGGACGGTGCGGTCTGACATGCCGCGAGCGCCGCAAACATTCCCACTACAAGCAGTAGGGTTCGGCTAGCGTGTTTCATGTATCAGAACTGTCCTATTAGGTAGGTTTCATCTTTCACCGGGAGCGTGCGCTTGAGCTCGCGGAGGAACTCACTCAGATCTCCCATGGGCTCGTAGCAATCGCACTGTTCTAAGCGCCGTCGGATGACCGTGGAATACTTGTAGAACTTTTCGTCTCCGCTCTTTCGTCTCCACTTTCCGGCATCACAGCGAACGCGTAGACGATACTGATTGTCGTCGGGTTCACGCTCGGTTACGAGCTTGCAATGGAGGCAATTTGCGCAAAAGACACTCGCCGTCTCGTGAGACTCGAGCTCGTGATCTTCCTGCAGCTCCGACATGCATGCCTCCAGTATAGTACGAAATGGTAGCACTCGGAGGGTCCGCTGTCAAGTTTGCGGATGTCATGTGAAGCCGGCAAGCCGCCCCTCGAACCCTATGCCCACCGAACAAGTCCGGGCACGTATTCGTGTGCCAAATCCTTGTGACGCGGACGGATGCGCACCGAGAAGGCCTGTCGCCCCGCCTGGGTTGAGGTGAGTTCCGCAACGAAGCGAGTCCCCGCGGCGGGCTGGTCGTCCCCGTTTTCGTCGCCGTCCTCACGCGGAACCTCGGCGTTTCCTTTCGGTGTCATTTCAATGCAACTCGCGTGCTCGATATCGCCGGTGGACCCGTAGTGGCCTGCGTAGACTTCAACAGTAACATCGGAGGGATCGAGGCCCGCAAGATCCACGATAGCCTCAATGGAGAGACTGTCGCCGACTTTGAGATTGGGCCGCTCGGGATTGGCCACGTGCAGTACCCGTACGCTGTCCCAGGCGCCGCGAACACGCCAGACGTACTCGGAGAGCTTCTTTGCCGGTTCGTAGGAGCTCTTCTTCATGCCTGCGTAGTTCTTGAGAGCAGGCTGGTAGAAGAGATTGTGATACTCCATGATCATGCGGTGGCAAGAGAACTTCTTACCGACCTCGGTCATGGAAGTCTTCATCTTCGTGATCCACTCCCGGGGCAATCCGTCCATGCCGCGGTCGTAGTAGCTTGGGATGATCTCTCGCTCGAGCAGATCGTAGAGAGCCTCGCTTTCGATCTGATCTTGGAGCTCCTGATCTTCGTAGACCTCGCCGCGACCGATGGCCCATCCGATCTCGGGGGAGTAGGCTTCGGCCCACCAGCCGTCGAGGACCGAGCAGTTCAGTACGCCGTTGAGCGCGGCCTTCATGCCGCTGGTCCCGCTTGCCTCCATGGGACGTCGCGGAGTGTTGAGCCAGAGATCACTGCCGCTAACGAGTTGCCGTGCAACTTCAATATCGTAGTTCTCAAGAAACAGGATACGACTGCGAAGCTCCGGGCTCGAGGCGAACTTCACGATCTCCTTGATGAGGTTTTTCCCGGGAACGTCGTGAGGATGAGCCTTCCCCGCAAAGATCAACTGTACCGGCCGCTCATGGTCCGAGAGCAGCTTCATGAGCCGTTCCGGATCCCGGAACAGCAGGTTGCCGCGCTTGTACGTTGCAAAGCGCCGGGCGAAGCTGATGGTAAGTGCTGTCGGCGACAATACTCCCTCGGCGTGGCGCAGCTCGCTGCTCGAAGCCCCCCGGGTCTCCAGTTGGCTCCGCAGACGCTCTCGGGCGAAAGCGGTAAGTCGGGACTTCTGCCGCTCGTGAACCCGCCAGATCTCTTCGTCCGATATACGATCGACTCGGTCCCAAACATCCAGGTTGGTCGGTTCATCGTAGAAGCGTGGGCCGAAGTAGCGATCGAAAAGATCGGTCATATCCTGAGACAGGAAGCTACGGGCGTGGACACCGTTGGTGATATGGCGAATGGGAATCTCTTCACGCGGCAGTCCGGGCCACAGCTTGCCCCACATATCTCGGGAGACGTGGCCGTGGAGCTCACTGACCGCGTTGTTGTGCGCCGAGAGCTTTAGCGCAAGGACGGTCATGCAGAAGTGCTCTTCCTGGTCCTCCGGGTTCTCCCGGCCGAGGGCCATGAAGTCGTACCAACTCATGTCGGTTCCGGCGGTAATGCTCGGGAAGTACTTCTGCATGAGCTCAACGGAGAAACGCTCATTACCCGCCGGCACGGGCGTGTGCGTGGTGAAGATGTTTGTCGGCCAGAGTGCTTGTATGGCTTCATCGGCCGATAGGCCTTGCTCCGTCATGAGCTCTCGCACTCGCTCAATGCCGAGAAACGCCGAGTGGCCTTCGTTCATATGCGTCACGGCCGGATTGATGCCCAGGGCGCGCAGGGCACGGAAACCGCCGATTCCAAGGAGGATCTCCTGGCGCATGCGCATCTCGCGATTGCCACCGTAGAGGGTGGCGGTAATCAGCCGGTCCGCTTCGTTATTCTCTTCAATGTTGGTATCCAGAAGGTAGAGGGACACGCGGCCGATCCGGACCTCCCACAGCCGGGCGGTGACGACGCTGCCGGCCATGTCGACGCTGATCTTCACATCCGCGCCATCCTTGTCCTTCATCCGGCGCACCGGCATGTTGTACCAGTCGTTTTCCGGGTAGGACTCCTGCTGGTATCCGTCGGCGCTGAGATACTGTCGGAAGTAGCCCTGTCGATAGAGCAAGCCGACCGCTACGAGGGGTAGCCCGAGATCCGACGACGTTTTGAGATGATCGCCGGACAGGACCCCCAAGCCGCCGGAGTAGATCGGCAGGCTCACATCAAGTCCATACTCCATGGAGAAGTAGGCAATGGTATCCTTGTGGTTTCCCTGAAACCAGGTATCACCCTTCTTGTAGCGCTCGTACTTTTCAACGACTCGTTGGAGCGCGGAGATGTAGGAGTCGTCTTCCGCCAGTGCTTCCAGGCGTTCCTGCGGAACCATGCCCAGGGTTCGCACGGGATTCTGGCCGGACTCGATCCATGCTTTGTAGTCGAGACGCCGGAAGAGCATTACCGCGTCGAAGTTCCAGGTGACCCATACATCGTGGGCAAGATCTTCGAGGGGCCGCAAGGCCTTCGGCAGATTGGGATGGACGGTATACGGAATGATTTTCATGGAAACGCACCTCTTATATTCAACGCTGTTTATATTCCACGCTGTGATTGATTGGCTCTCGTCTTCATCTATGCTTGCTTCGATGCTCACGGACCCGTTGTGAGAGCGCGTGTCCGCCCCGTGACGTTCAGCCTAGCGACTCGGGATGCTCGTCGACAATCGGGACGCTGACGCAGGCGCCGGACGTGCTCTCAAGGGCATCTATCTCCTCTTTCGCGCGCCGGACGTTGCCCTCGTTTGTTCGATCGAGGGTAATGACCACCGGCACGTCATGGGTCGTGAACGCGTCGTCTACGCCCTCCTCTTGATGGACGGACGCTATGTTGGCGCCGTGGCGGGCCAGGATGTTTGCAATGGCGGATAGTGTTCCCGGCGAATCGTCCGCCATAACCCGAAGGTAGAAGCGGCTCTCCAAATCATCCAAGGGAGTAAGCGTCACGCGTCGCCCGGTATCCGGCCAGTAGCCGTAGCGACGGAACAACTCCGAGAGGGTGCCGTTTGCAGTCCCCACGATATCCGCGATTATAGCGGAGGCGGTAGGTGATCCGCCGGCGCCCCGACCGTAGTACATGGTGTGTCCGGTGGCGCTTCCGTATATGCTCACTGCGTTGAAGGGGCCGTTTACCCACGCCAAGGGGTGGTCCGTGGAGATGAAGGCCGGTCGAACGCGGATGGACACGCGTTCCGCTCCGGAATCGCCGTTGGCGGCGCCGGTGTGCTCGGCTATTGCCAAGAGCTTCACGACGTATCCCAGCCGTGCGCCGGAGGCGACATCAATGCTTTCCAAGGTATCTATGCCTTCAATCGGAAGCTCGTCGAAGTCGAACCAGACCCCGAACGCCAGGGATGCAAGGAGCGCGATCTTGTGCGCCGAGTCGGTACCGTTCACGTCCAGGCTCGGGTCTCGCTCGGCGAGACCGCGAAACTTCGCCTCCTGCAAGGCGTCCTCGAACGTGACGCCGGATTCGTTCATTCGGGTAAGAATGTAGTTCGATGTGCCGTTGACAATGCTGTAGAGAGCGTCGATTCGGTTTGCGACCTGTCCGTCGTAGACGGCGCGAAGGATCGGAATCCCCCCACCGCAGCTTGCCTCGAAGCCGATAACCCTGTCCTGTCGTCGCGCAAGGGCGAACAATTCCGCACCGTGCTGCGCGAGAAGCGCCTTGTTCGCGGTAACGACGTGTTTCCCCGCGCGAAGCGACGACTCAATAATCTCCTTCGCCGCGGAGATGCCGCCCACCGTTTCGATCACGGTGTGGACGTTGTCATCCTCCAAAACGCGCTCAAAATCCTGTTCGAAGAGGGTTTCGTCGAGCTGCAGATGCTTTGCATAGGTGAAGTGGCGGTCGACAATGTACTTGATTCGGATGGAGAATCCCGACTTTTCGGCGATCAGCTCGCGGTTGGTGAGAATGGTCTCGGCCGTCGCCCCGCCGACGGTTCCGCATCCGACAATGGCGATGTCTACGCTCTCTCTTTGCATGCCGAGTATACCCCGCCCCACAAGGTGAATCCGCCCACTCTAGGCGGGCGCCATGGCCGTGTCAACCTTGCAGCTCGCCGTAAATCCGGCAGTGGTGCCTCTCACAATGGGGCTTTTCGCAACGGGGCCTCTTGGCCGGGGCCGCGGCTTCTGATAGCTTTTGCATGCCGTGAAGGATCAACCCCGCGTGGCATATCAATCTGTAGACGAGCTGCTGCGGATGCCGCACGACTTCGACGTCTTTGAGTCTCCTCCTCCGAGTTCGGACCTCGTCCGCCGGGGACTGCATCCGCCGATTCCGCTTTGGGACGGCACCATGGTCGTGTGGGGACGGCGGCTTCTCGAATGTGCCGCCGAGGACGTGGACCCGCAGGCGCGACTCATTCCCGTGCAGCGCATAGAGGACGATGCCCAAGCGGTACTCATGCTGGCACTCGCCCTCGAAGGACGGGTCGGTGCCTACGGGTGGCGGGAGCTTTCCCGCTTGCGTGAGCTCTGCCGACGCTACGAGATACCGATCGACGAGGAGCTCTCCCGGCGCATCACCGGGGACCCCGGGTTTGCGGCAAAAGTAGAGCGCTTCGACCGTCTTCCGCATCAACTTGCCAATGGCGTGAATGAAGGTCTCATTGACCTTCGAACGGCCGAGAGCCTTGCCGAGCACGTGACGGGAGATCTTGCGGTGCTTTTGGGCGAGCTTAGCCATCTATCCTTCTCGAAGCGCCGGCAGGTGCTGAGGCTGGCCTTGGAGAATGTCCGGCGGGAGCGCCGGCAGGCCGCCGCGGGAGAGGATGGGGCGTCGGAGCGAATTGAAGCGGCGGAGTTGCACGGAGAGCTGCGCGAGGCTCTGTCCGCGCAGAATCCGGTGGATGCCCTCTCACGCCGCCG
>CAYFQV010000015.1:11475-25066 GCA_964345195.1 uncultured Spirochaetaceae bacterium | reverse complement strand
CCGCTCGTTGAATCTCGTCTGAGCGCGGCCATGCCGGATGTTCCGCGGCACCTCGTCGCTGATCGACGCGAGATTCCCGAGGAGCACCAAAACCAATACACGCTGTTCGTTAAGCGGCCGGACGGCCCCATTGTCGGGCGTTGTCCCGGGACGCGCGGCCACGTGTGTTGCAACTACCTGACGGTGGACCTCTACGTCGGCTGCAACCTCGGATGCTCGTACTGCATCATGAAGAGCTATCTGAACTTCTCACCCCTCACGGTCCACGTGGGCCTGGATGATGCGGTTGCGCGGATCAGGCGTATAGCCCGGGACAACGCAGATCGCACGGTTCGCGTTGGTTCCGGTGAGACCGGTGACTCGCTCTTGCTGGATCCCATCTTCGAGACCTCTCGAACCTTCATTGAAGCCGTGGCCTCCGAGCCGAACCTTGTGCTTGAGTTAAAGACGAAAACCGACTTGGTGGACCATCTACTGGAGATACCCCGGAAGGGCAACACCGTGATCGGTTTCTCGCTGAATCCGCCGGAGGTGTCCGAGCCGGAGGAAGGCGCGAGTGCCCCGGTTGCTCAGCGACTCGCGGCGGCAGCTCGCGCCGTTGCCGCAGGCTACCGCGTGGCGTTTCACTTCGATCCGATCATGGCCGTTCCCGGCTGGCAGGCCTACTACGAAGCGCTGCTTCGCGAGCTTGCCGTGTTTCGTGCATCCGACGTAGCCTGGATCAGTCTGGGAACGATCCGCTACAGCCCGGCGCTCCGAGAGAAAATCGGTGATCGGCCGTATCTTCTCGAAGAGTTTGTTCCCGGAACCGACGGGAAGTACCGATATCCTCAGAAGGAACGAGTTGCCGTGTACCGGTGGTTTCGCAGCCGGCTCCAGGACCTGCTGCCGGCTCCGACCTACATGTGCATGGAAAGTGCCGCGGTGTGGCGCCGTAGCTTCGGTGCGCTCCCGCAAGAGTTACCGGAGCTCGAAGCAATTTTCACGCCGGTACGGCTGTAACGCCGGCCGCGCTGCGGCGCTGCGCCCCCGCTGCGCCGATCGGCCAATGGGCCGACGGGCCGACGGTGTGATGGTGCGGCCGGCACGGCGAATGCGGCGGTCTTGCCGCCGAGGGATACTTGTAATGCGCTATCCGATCATGTGTTACACGGCAATCGCGACTTTGCTTTGTACTAGCGCGGTGGTGGTTTCCGGTCAGAGCGCTGAGACGGCGGACGAGCCGCTGTTTCCTTCCGCGGCGAACGAGCCGCTTGCAACCGTCATCTACGTTGAAGGTGCGCCGCAGCTTGCCCGAAACGGCGAAGTTGTGCCGAATCCCGTCGACTTTGGATTTGAGCTTCAGGATCATGATCTCCTCGAGACCGGGGTGGAGGGGCTCGTGGAGCTCTCCGTGTATCCGCGAATAGGCATTGCTGGGCGGATTACAGCCCAGGCGGATACCGTCCTCGCCTTCGACATGATGTCCCCAGACCCTAGTTCGGCGCTGCGCGTGGAAGCCGAGGCTGTGGAGCGGCGCCTCCATGTATTCCGCGGAAGTGTGTCGGTAGATCTCGCCGGCATGAGCGAGGGCGCTGCCTTCACCGTGCAAACGCCGTCCGTTCATGTCTCGGTCCACGGTACGGAGTTCACGGTGGATGTTGCGCTCACCGGAGCGGTCGTTGTTAGCTCGGTAGAAGGCGTTGTGGAGCTTGCTGTGCCCGGCGGACGGCGTCTCTTCGCGCAGCCGGGAATGGTGGCGTACTACCGTCCTGCGCAGGAGTTGCTACGAAACGTTTCGGTGCCCGAGAGTCGGCTCTCCGCGTTTCGGCGAGGCCGGCGTGCCAATGCCCGTGGCGAGCTCCAGGGGAACACCGAGGCTGTTGTGCAGGGTCTTCTGCGCGAATACCGGAGTGCACGTGACGAGTTTAGCGCAGCATACACGGCGGTCATGACGCGCCGGGACATTTTGGATGTATGGGTCGAGGCTCACAGGCGGCGGCGCGGCATTCCGAATGAGGAGCTTCGCGGGCAACTCGGGCGCATTGAAGAGGCGCTTGCCGACGGTATTATGGCACTCCGGCGCTTCGAGTCCGTCTTCTACCGGGCTGAGGGCGTGCATGAGCTCCTCGGCGACAACGAAGGAGAGTCCTACACGGCTCTCGCGCAGCAGCTCGCCGCCGATCGGGAGCTCTACCGTCGACGAATGCGGGTGCTGCGCTACATGCGCAAACTGCAAAATGCTGCAGCCCGCGCCGTGTATACCGACGGAAACGGCGTAAGGCCCCCGGGCGGGGCGGAATAAAAGAGCTCGTTAGCGACCTAGAAAAACGTTGGTTCGCCACTGCCGCGCTTCCCGCGGCTCTTTCGCTTGAGCTCCTTGAGGTAGTCTTCCTCTTCTTTCTCCACATCCACGACCAGTTTTCCGGTGATGCGCTTCAACAGAACCTTGAAAGTGCGGGGATCGAAAAAGACCTTGCGGGCAACGGTGCCTCCCACGTCCGAGCTGTCGACGGGGAATCCCTCGAGCTGCAGATACTCGAAGGCGAAAGTAATGTTGCTGCGAGGCACTCCGTCGTTGTCACCGGCGACTGCGTTCAGCACATGGCCGCCGCCGAAGACCTTGCTACGAATGTTCCCACGCTGTGCGCCTCGTTTGAGCATGTCGTTGATAACGAGCTCCATTGCGTACATGCCGTACTTGCCGCTTTCACTCAAGACGGCGTCCCCCTTGTCGATCGATCCCGGTAGCATGAAGTGATTCAGTCCACCAATGCGTTTCTGCGGATCGTAGAAAGCGACGGCGACACAGCTGCCGAGCACGGTGGAGATGTAGAGGTCCTCGTCGGAGACGTAGTGCTCTCCGGGGTGAATGATTACGATGTTCCTCTGAAGCCGGCTGTTGAAGTGGGTAAACATGAGCGTATCCTTGTTTTTTAGACCCTGCCGCCTGCGGTGACACAGCCTCGGAACACATCTAGAAGAACGTAATCTCTCCCGCCTCGACGCCGTCTTCTACATCGAAGCCTGCGAGCTCGCCGGCCTGCTTCTTGTGGGTGAATATGGTAAAGCGCTCGATCATCGACTTGAGCCGCTCATCTCCGATCTTCCAGTCATCTTTGCCCAATTCCCGCAGGAGCTCGGCCTGTCGTCCTTTCGCGTGTTGTTGTATCTCCTGGAGTGTCCCCTGTATATCACGAATCTCTTCGGCGAGCTCATCCAGCCGCTTCAGGTCCTGCCGTGTTTCGGTGAAGAGATTGAAGAAGCGGCCGGTGTACACGGCGAAATCACCGATCCACGAGGTCATGCCCCGGTTCGCCTCGGACAGGGCGTGGTAGTGACGTCGCATGGAGTCCCGAAACTCCTCAACGAATGTGTCTTCTCCCGAGAGCACCTCTTGGTAACCGTTGATCGCCTCACTGACGTGGCTAATGAAGCTCTTCGTTGACTCGAGTGAAGAGTTTACATCTGTATCGATGTCATTGGTAAGCTTCGTCATCTGCTCGACGGTTCCCGACATCCGGCGAAGCACCTCTTGCTTTGCGACTTCAATCCGCGAAGCGATGTCAATGCTATGAAAGCGCGTGATGATGGTGGAAAAGGACTCGAAGGCGCGCTCGAGCTGCTCAACTTGCTGCATCAACTCGCGGCCGTTTTGTGATATCTCGCCCTTCATCCGGAGAGACGCTGAAAGGTCCGCGAAGAGGTCATCCAGGAGTTGCGAGGCCCGGTCGAAGAGAGCGGCCAAAGACTCATCACCATCCGGACCCTGATCCTCGTTCTGCTCCTCGGCGCCGTCGGTTGCGATTCGAGTCCGGAGGAACTTGCTACGTTCTTCCTCTACCTCTTGAATTTGGCGCTCCGCGTCATCCAGCCGTTCTTCGAAGGTCTTCCGGCTGTGCTCGAGCTTTTCGCGGATATCGTCTAAGAGGGTGTGACAGAGCTCCGGCAATACGGTGAGGTAGGTAACCTCGTCCAATACAGCCTCGGTAGACTCCGTGTCGTCGACACCTTCCAGCTCTCGAATGGAGATCACAACGTGATCCACCGACTGTCGAATAAGATCGTGGAATTGGACTTCTTGCATGATCTCGGTGAGCGGCTTGCGCACGCCGGCTGCGTCGTCGGAGATTCGCCGTAGTCCGGAGACAACGGAGTCTACGCAGACGGTGAAAGCGTCGAAGCTGGCGTTGAGACGGTCTCGGAACTGGGTGAAGAGCTTCTCTTGGAAGCTCTTCGCCTCTTCGACCGATTGACGGTACTGCTTGAAGCGTTCTGAAAGGCCGGATCCGCGCTCGGTGATCTCGTCGGTCAGCGTGATGGTTCGATTCGAGAGGCGTTTTAGCTCTTCGGTAATGTAGGAGAAGGCACGTCCCGCCTGTCCCGACTTCAAGGCTACCGTCATGGCGTTCAGGGATACGAGCTCCATCTCAATGGAGTCGTCCTTCACCTTTGCGATCATCTCTTCGAGCTGATCCAACTGTCCAATGGCATTGTCGAGGCGGCCGAAAAAGTCCTCGTCCTGCTGGTGTATCTCCCCGAAACGCGTTGCACCACTGTTCACTACCTCGCGCGTGGCGTCAACAACGTTGCGCAGCGATCCGTCGGTGTCGCCGCGCTCGAGGCTTTGAACCATGGACTCGGACTGTTCGAGGCTGGCATTCATCTCGTTCAGAAGTCCGGGAAGCGCTTCTCCGAGACGGAGGAAGACCTGTTCGCTGTCTTCCGATAAGCGTTCCAGCTTGGATACGAGCTCGCCTTCCTTGGAGATATTCGCTTTTTCCATTATATTGCAGTATAGCTGTTTTTGCCCCGATAGACAACGGCAGATTAAGCCTTCGAACCAGGGTCACGTGTTCCTCATTATGTGCTTTGGTTAGCTTCCGAGCGCAGCAAAAAAAGAGGGCTGCCTCCAGCGGAGGCAGCCCTCGTCATTCCACGTTCAGAGTTCCGTGCTCGGGCCGCCGCTCCTCAGACCTTCGCACCTGCCTGCACACTCAGCGCCTGCTCGCTCTCGAGATCGAAGAAGATCGCTTTCTCGAGACGTGGGACGAACTTGGCTTCATCGCCAACGCTGAGCCTGATTTCGGGATTGACGCGAGCAATAAAGCTGTGGCTTCCGGTGTTGGCGTAGAGGTGAGTTTCCGCACCCAGAGGCTCGATGACCTCTACGGTCGCCTTGATATAGGTCCCTTCCTTGGCGTCCGGTGAGTACTCGAGGTCTTCCGGACGAATGCCGAAGGTGAGCTCTTTACCGGTGTAGTCCCGGCAGACATCCGCCTGCTTGCCGGTAACTTCCATGTCGAAGTTAGGCTCTTTTGCCAGGATCTTGCCGTTTTCCTCTGCAATAGCCACGTGCATGAAGTTCATGGGGGGCGAACCAATAAAACCGGCGACGAAGCGATTCACCGGATAGTTATACAGCGTCAACGGATCACCGATCTGCTGGATGAAGCCGTCCCGCATGACGACGATCTTGTCACCCATGGTCATGGCTTCAACCTGGTCGTGGGTAACGTAAAGCATGGTGGCCTGCAGGCGCGTGTGAAGCCCTGAAATCTCGGCGCGCATCTGAACGCGCAGCTTGGCATCCAAGTTCGACAGGGGCTCATCAAAGAGGAAGACCTTCGGCTTACGCACAATGGCACGTCCAACTGCTACACGCTGCCGCTGACCGCCGGAGAGTGCCTTGGGCTTGCGGTCGAGCAGCTCTTCAATGTCCAGGATCTTGGCGGCCTCGTCCACACGCTCTTTGATGTCTTCTTTGCGGAACTTCCGGATCTTGAGTCCGAAGGCCATGTTGTCGTAGACGGACATGTGGGGGTAGAGGGCGTAGTTCTGGAACACCATAGCAATGTCCCGATCTTTCGGCGGAATATCGTTGACAAGCTTGTCGTCAATGTAGAGCTCGCCGCCGGTAATGTCCTCCAGCCCGGCTACCATGCGGAGTGTCGTGGTTTTTCCGCAGCCCGATGGGCCGACGAGAACCACAAATTCTTGGTCAGTGATCGTAATGTTGGCGTCTTTTACCGCCTGAACATTACCTTCATAGACTTTGGTAATGTTCTTTAACTCGACTGTTGCCATGTGCAACCTCCATTAGGGTTATCTTATGAGAGTGACTCTAAACCGGAATTTGGGTCCTGTCAAATTGAAATCGATTCGCATCCGAGTCCGGTTGAAGGAATAAAGTTCTACTGTGCAGATACTTGTGTCCGTCGCCGGGGCTTGTTACCGTCCCGGCCGGTGAGTGGCCGGCCTCTGCGCACCTTACTCGCCCTTCTGCAGAACCCAGGAACGGATTCGCTCTTCGAGCTGGGTCTGATCGGCTCCATTGGTGACGGCTTCCTCGATCCAGGGGCGAACAACGTCCTCTTGTATGCCGCCCCAGTTCTTGGGAAGGGTTCGTGGGGCGACGAGCATCCGTTCGGGGGGCACATGACCGAGGAGCGAGGGATATACGTCGGGAAAGGTCAATTCGTTGATCTCCGGGAAGGCGGAGAAGCCGTCGGCGATTCCAAAAGTCTCGAGTTGTTTCGAGACCAGCATATTCAGCAACTGTTCCTGAACGCGGGGGGTGTAGAACCAGGATAGGAAATCCCGTGCTCCCGGTTCGTTTTGCGCTTCCCGTGGAATACCGGCCATGGTGATACCTTCCCTGATGGGAACGTGTTCGTCCCGATGTAGCCACCGAATCGAAACGGCATCTCGCTGCTGCTCGGTAAACGCAAAGAACTCCCGCGAATCGATGAAGGAGAAGCGGATGCGTTCGCGGCGGAGTAACTCGTACGGCGGATCGTAGAGGTACTGCTCCGTGAAGTTGTCTTCAGGTTCTAGTCCGCCGTTGGTCGTTTCCGTCCAATCCCGGAGAAACGAAACTGCATTCGTCAGTGCACGGCTGTCCCATTGCGCGTAGCGCTCCTCCTGTTCATGAAACTCGACGTTGAACAGGCGCGCCGCTGTGTAGAGGAACGAGTTGTTCCACCGCGGCGAGAAACCCATGCGCACATAGCGTTCTTCCCGCTGCCGGTTGAATTCTTCGCCGGCGGTACGGATCTCCGGCATGGATAGGGCGAACTCGGCAAGCGAAGAATTGTCGGGGGAAGCGAGAAACATGATACCGGGCAGGTTAAAACTGACCGGCAGCAAGCTCTGGGTTTCTTCGGATACGCCCGCTTCGAGGAGTATGCCGTAAAAATGCGTGCTCCCAATGCGGCGCAGCACAGGCTCGAGATCTGTGAATAGAGGAAAGCTTGTCTGGTTCCTCAGAAACGAGCCGATTACGAGGTCCGGATGATCGTCACGCTGAACGAGAGCGTCCGCGACGGAGTCCACCAACTCCATTGCGACCCGGTACTCGCGGTCGGCGCTGTTGTACAACTCGAGGTAGGCGGCCACCTCCGGACGATCGGACCACATGGAAACTACGGTGCGCTCACGATCCGCACAACTGTTACCGAGGGCGCCGAGTGCGAGACCAAGCAGTGTAAGAAAGAGTATCGGCCGTCGCTTCCGGTGGAGCTCAGGCCTCTTTGCAATCATGCAGGCTAGCTAACCCATTCCTCGGGAGCCGTCAACCCGGCGCGCTCTTGGCGCTGCACGGACCGGCGATCGCGAGCGCGCTCCACGACTGCGTAGAGGGTCGGCACAAGAATGAGGGTGATTATCGTCGACGTGGTCAGCCCCCCGACGACCGCTCGTCCCAGCGGCGCTTGAATCTCGGCGCCGACGCCTATACCCGTTGCCATCGGCAGGAGACCGAGGATGGTCGTCAGTGAGGTCATCAGAATGGGCTTTAGGCGTGTAACCCCGCCGGTAACAATGGCATCCTCCAGAGAGAGTCCCCGAGCCCGCAGCTGTCCGATGTAGTCGATCAATACAATCGCATTGTTCACTACAATGCCGGCGAGAAGAATAGCCCCGACGAAGGCCAGGATGTTGAAGGTCGTGTTCGTGACAAGGAGGGCCCCGACAAGCCCGATGACCGCAAAGGGCACCGAGAACATGACGATGAGCGGGTTCACGAGGGACTCGAACTGGCCGGCCATGACCATGTAGACGAGGGCAATGGCCAACAAGAGGGCGTAGAGTAGGCTCTCGAAAGATGCGTTCATCTCCGAGCTCGATCCGGCGTAGCTCAGCTCGATACCGGTGGGTGGCGGGGGTGCCTGGGACACGGCTGCGCGGACATCGTCCATGACTCGGCTCAAAGGCCGCTCTCCGGTGAGCCCCGCCTGCACGCGCACGACCCGAGACCGGTCCTCCCGCGAGATCCGGACAGGGCCGACCTGCTCCGACAGACGCACGACGTTCTCGAGCGGAATGCGGGCGCCCGCCTGATTAACGAAGAAGAGATCGCGAACATCGTTTAGTGAGGAGCGATCTTCGGGCTCGAGAATCACCACGACATCGTAACCGTCGTCTTGGGCGGTGTATCGAGACACCGCCGTGCCGCTGTAGGCGGTTCGGATCGTGGAGGCGATCTCGAGCGAGCTCAACCCGAGGGTCGCGGCTTGATCCTTGTCAATGCGGAACTGCAACTCCGGCTTCCCGCTTTCAAAGCTCGATGCAGCGTTGCGTGTACCGGCAACGCCCGCGACAAGCTGCTGTAGCCGTGAGGAGTAGGCGGATAGATCTTCGAGGTTCTGCCCGGATAGCTCAATGACGACCGGGGCGGCGCCGCCGCCGGCTTGAGATGCGAGTGAGGACATCCCCTGTATTGCAATGTCGTGCTGCAGGTCCGTAACGGTCCGCTCGATTCGCTCGTTTACCCGGTTCACAACCTCCCAGATGGACAGCTCTCGCTTACCGACATCCTTCAGGGTCACGAAGATGCGGCCGAACTGCGAGCCACCTTCACCCACCTCGGAGGCGATCGTCTGGACCTCGCCATCCGCAATATCCCGAACGATCGCTTCAATGGCGGCCGCCTTCCGGGCGGTGTTCTCATAGCTCGACTCGACGCGCGTCTCGAACTCAATCGTAAACCGTCCTTCGTCCGCCTCCGGCAGGAACTCCATGCCGAGTAGCAGTATCGATGAGAGGCTAATGCCGAGAAGAATAACGGCGCCTCCGATCACCCACGCGGTATGCCGGAGCGCCCAGGACATGGCACGCTCGTAGACATCGTCCAGGCTGCGCAGGACCCGCTGTATGACGGCGGCTATTCGGGTGATCGTCCGGTTTCGCGACTTCACGGTGACATCGGCCAAGCTGACTTCGTGGTGCTCGGAGACGTGAGAAGTATCGACTACGCTCGTATCGACGCGCAGAAAGCGCGCGCACATGACCGGGATTAAGGCGCGTGCCGAAACGAGGGATATGAAGAGACTAAAGGTGATGGTTAACGACAGGTCCCGGAAGAGAATCCCGGCCATGCCGTCCACGAAAAGCATGGGAACGAATACAGCCATTGTCGTGAGGGTTGACGCTGTAATGGCGGTGCCGACCTCGTCGGTGCCGCGGATTGCCGCCTCTCGTGGATCGTAGCCCGAGAGCTGCTTGCGATAGACGGACTCCAACACGACGATAGCGTTGTCCACGAACATCCCCACCGCGAGGGTGATACCCATGAGTGAGGTCATGTTGAGGGTCATGCCGGCAAAATCGATAAGCGAGAAGGTTGCCACGATGGCAACCGGGATGACCGTGGAGATGATAAACGTGGAGCGGAAGTTGCGGAGGAAGGTGATGAGGATCAGGATGGCCAAGATTCCACCCTGCCATGCCGCCGTGGCGACGCCGTTGATGGAGTCTCGTACGGAGTTCGCCTGATTGCTCTGTATACGAATCTTCACCGACGGCGGAAGGCCTGGTTTTAGCTCGTCGAGCTGGGCCAACACCGCATCGTTCACATCTACCGTGTTGTATCCGCTCTGTTTCTGCACGTACAGGAACACGCCCGTATGCCCACCGCTTTCAACGAACTCTTCCTGGAGCCGGTAATCGAGCTCCACCGTCGCAATGTCCCCGAGGAATACGGGTACGCCGCCGCGTTGCGCGACGAGCACATCTTCCACCTCTTCCACGCTGCTGAACTCTCCGACCGTTCGGAGTGCCAGATTCTCATTTCCGAGTCGAAGGGTACCGCCCGGTAGGCTGACGTTTTGCCCGTCGAAGGCGCGGAGGACGCTGCCGAGAGGGAGATCCAGGCGGGAGAGGGCGTCCATGTCTACACGCGTCATTACCGCGGGTTGGCGCCCTCCGAACACCTCCACTTGACCGACGCCGGGAACCCGTTCAATGGCCGGTACGATCTCATCCATGACGAGCCGGCGCACCTCAATGCCCGGCGTCTCGGTGTAGATCACCATGCGAAGCGACGGAAGTTGACTTGCGTTGAACTCGAAGATGCGTGGGCGCTCGGCATCGTTCGGTAGTGTCTCGTCCAGGGCGTTGAGTTTCTCCCGGAGGTCGGCAACCGCATCCGTCATGTTCGTACCTTCCGAGAAGCCCACCACGACTTGAGAAAGACTCTCGAGCGACTCGCTGCTTATCGACTCGACACCACTAATGGATGCTACGGCATCCTCAATCGGATCGCTTACCTCGCGTTCCATGTCGTAGGGACCGACACCGGGATTGGCGGTGATGATTGCCGCGGTGGGAAGGCTGATCTCCGGAAAGAGCTCTTGGCCGATTCGAGTGAGGGAGATAATGCCGAGAAGAAGCAGCGCAGAGAAAACCATGACGGTCGTAATTGGATGATCGACCGCGCGTCGCGTGAGACTCATGTATCACCCTCCCGAGCGATGGGTCGAATTGCCTGACCCGCCTCGATGAATGCGTTTCCTTCGACGACGATCCGCTCGTTTCCTTGGAGGCCGCTTGTCACCTCAACGAAGCGTCCATGCCGGAGTCCCGTCGTCACCGGCAGCGATTGCGCCATGAGCCCGGCATCTCCCTGCGTCATACCGACGAAGACAACGCTCGCATTATCACGCTGCACCACGGCCGAGGACGGGACGACCAGCGCGGACTCACGCCGGGCGAGAACGAGGTCCACCTCCACGTACATTCCGGACCGCAGAAGATCATCCGTGTTCTTCACAGCTATCTCCGCGGTGAAGGTGCGGCTCCGCGGATCGATCACGCGGGAGACCTTCGTGACGTCACCGGTAATGACGGCCTCGTCGTCATAGGCAATGGGCCTCACCCGCGCGGGCACCGCCTGTGTCCGATTGGCAAGGCGGCCATAGTCCCGTTCAGGCAACGTTATGGTCGCGGTCATGAGCTCATCGTTTACGACGACTGCCACCGGACCCTGCGGGCCGACGGTATCCCCGGTATCGACAAGAAGCTGCTCAATTCGGCCGCTCACGGGAGCACGGATCTTCGCGTGGTCCACACGAAGTCGCGCAAGCTCGTACTGTTTCCGGGCGGATTCCGCCTGGGCTTGCGCAGCGTTGAGATCTTCATCCCGGGCGCCCGTTTCAAGCAATTGCAGGCTGCGTCGAGCATTCTCCAGTTGGGTCTCTGCCGCGGCCACGCGGTTCTCGGCTTGTTCGAAGGCGGCGGTGGACAAGCCCCCACTCTCGTAGAGGCTGCGTTGTCGTTCAAAGTTGGACCGCGCAAGATCGAGATCACGTCGCGACTGCGCCAGGGTTGCCCGGGCGTTTTCGAGCTCTTCCGGACGTGCGCCGGTGTTCGCCTTATCCAGGCTCGCCTGGGCTGCCTGCCAAGCCGCGTAGGCCTGCTCCATCTGGAGGCGTTGAGTATCATCTTCGAGCGACATGATCAGCTCACCCGCGCTTACCGCGTCGTTCTCGCTTACGTGGAGGGTGGTGACCGTGCCGCCGCTGCGCGGAAAGACACGCACGCTGGCATCCGCGGAGAGACGGCCGGGGTAGCTGCGCGTCTGTTCGACTGCTCGTCGCTCAACGTCGGCGAACACCACCGGCGCCGCGGTCGGTGTCTCCGCTGCGCTTTCTCGGTCCTGGATGAACTGGAAGAGCGGAATGCCGACAAACACGAGGGCAAGGGCGGCGACGGCAATGATAGCGACTTTCTTCATGGTGATTGCCGCCGCGGTGCTGCCATCATACCTCTATCCCCCGTCGCTCTTAAAAGACTATCATTAAAAGAATGATCGTTCATTTTGAACACTAGTTATCGCGAATATAGTGCCTTGGATGCGTAGCGACAAGTTGCCGCGCTTGAGCTTTGCGGCACAGCTGTAAGCGCAGTATCATGGCCCCATGGAAGGTGGACGAGTCCTGGGACAGGTCTTTCGGCAGAGCACCGCGGCGGCACATGTTATGACCGTAGTGGCGCTTCTGAGCGCCGTGGCGGCGCCGCTTGCAGCACGCAGCGGCGGTGATCAGCTGTGGAACGCGGCGGTTTCTCTCTACCGTGAGACAGCCGATTGGCAGCCCCGCATCATCTCGATTCACTCCATGGAGTATGGCGGTCGCGGAAACCTCAAGCACGAGGAAGTGAGTGTTACACGACAATACCTGTCCGACGACGGCGGTTTGGAGACGGAGTTGGTTTCGGTTGTACGCGACGGTGAAGACATTACCGAAGAGCGCCGAGCAAATCCGCGGGCGAACCGCAGCTTCGGCCCGGCGGGCGGCGGTCAAAGCGACGGCGGCGGTGCCGACGGGGAAGATGAAGATTCCGGCCGAGCATTCGCGGCTCTCTTCGAAAGCATTTTTGACCCGGAGCAGCAGAAGTACGTGACCTATCGCCGTACGGGACGCCGGCGTCGAGTGGACGGTGAGCCCGCCGTGGCATTTAGCTATACACACGAGCCGAACGAGGACGCCGTCGCGGAGGGCACGGCGTGGCTGCACGTCGAATCCGGTGAGCCGCTGCTTGTGGAAAGCTCACTCGATCCCCCGGTGATCTTTGTAAAGGACTTTGCGACGGTGTATCGATACGGAACCCGGAACGGAGATTGGCGTCTTCTCAGCATGGAGTTTAATGTTTCCGCGGGAATGCTCATGTTCACGCGCGAGTTCGACGTTAGCATGGAGTTTCGCGAATACTTCCACGCGCCGGATGCAGGAACGGCCGACGGCTGAAACGGCCGAGGAATAGCCGGATTTGCGGTCGCTCGGGGAGTTACTGTTTCCGCCCAGCTTGACCGTTACACACGCGACACGTACTGTTTTACAAAGGAGTAAACATGTTGCAATTCTACTTTCTAAGTGTCCTGTCACTTCTCGTCGGTGGTGCGACCCTGATCTGGGGCACGCCGGATACCGACAAGCGTCTTATTCGACAAACCCTCGCAAAACGATGGATGCGAATCACCGTCGGCTCCGTCGCCGGTGTGACGGGAATCCTAAAACTGTTCGTTCGTGCTCCCGGGGACACCGTGCCCGTTGCGGGAGACCTTTTGCCGGTGATCGCGGGATTGGCCGTGGCGGTGGCTATCGGTGCCGAGTTCTGGACCCATGGACAGGCGTCACAAAACCAAAGCGCAGCCGAGACCGGCCAGGGGGATACTCCTCGCACCGCCTCTCGGATCCGCGAGCTCGCACGGTACTACAAGCTTCCGGTAGGAATCGCGGCTTTAACCGCCGGCGTGGTTCACTTCTTCGTGCCGGGAACCGTTATCGTTTAACGGCAATCACGGCGCCGGGAATGCGGCGGTGGGAATGCGGCG
>CAYFQV010000015.1:2815-11375 GCA_964345195.1 uncultured Spirochaetaceae bacterium | reverse complement strand
TCAGGCGAGCTTTCTCAGCGACCGAGCGCTGCGGATCGCGGTTTGATAACCTTCTTCAATGATATCGGCGGCGCGGTGGAAATCGCCGGGGTAGTAACCCGCCAGACGCGGCTCCAGGTAAATGATCTTGCGGAACAGGCCTCCGGAGGGGATGTCGATTTGGTCGTTGAGAATGGCCAGCACGTTGGTCACCACATCCGCAATGCCGGGACCCTCTTTCTGATCGCTTCGTCCGGTGAGAGTGCTCGCAAACTCTTGGAGTGAGAACTTTTGGTGAGTTCGTATGCGGCGTATGATTTGTTGCATGCCCTGATGGAAGTCGCCACTTACCATCCGATCCGGCAACTCCGGTCGCCCATCACCGTGATATTCGGCTCCGATCTCTGATGATAGCTTTCGGCGCACCTCCTGTTTCTTGCGAGTGGGCACCACGTTCACCAGGATATTCACGCGGCCTAACTCATTTCCAATGTCCCAGGGTAGGTTGTTGAGCAAGCCGCCGTCGATGAGATGACGCCCATAGAGCTGGTACGGTTTGAAGATACCCGGAATGCTCATGGAAGGCATGACGGCGTCGATCAGCGGTCCCCGGTCGAAGACGATCTCCTCTCCATTCATGACATCTACCGCAACACTCCGATAGGGGATGGGAAGCTCCTCGATATGCACCTCGCCGATAAGGCTGCTGAGGAAGTCCCGAATTCCCTTTGTGTCGATGATGCCGCCCCGCGGCAAGGAGGGAAAAAAGAGGCGCACGAGCTCGCGACTCCGAATTTGCGAAGCGATGTCTTCGATCTGTGCTGCATCGTATCCGTAGGCGTACAACGCCCCGACAACGGCTCCCATTGAGGTTCCCACGATCGCGGATGGATGGATTCGCTGTTCTTCGAAGAACTTCAGGACACCTACATGTGCGTACCCGAAGGCCGCGCCGCCGCTCAAAGTATAGACGATTTTCTTAGCCACCGGATTCCTCCCCGCGCGTACGGTACGGGAGTTTCCCTCCCGACGCAAGCGTTTCGACGAGGGAACGTGCTACACTCCAAGAACCAGAATTCAAGAACAAACCGAAAGGAGAGATGGAGATGTACAGGGTATTGGTCGGATCCGCACGGGCTCGGACGAAGCTACCATGCTCGTGGTCACTGCCACGGATCGCAGTAAGCGTGATGGCACTGTTCTTACTGAGCCCGGCGGTTTTCGCGGCGGGCGCCGGGGAGACCGGCGCCGGCGAAGGGCGATCCGGCGATGCCGCCACGCAGACGACCACGATTACGGTGCTTGGTGCCGGCTCCGTGATCGGGGTTCCGGATACGGCGGTCTTTTCGGTGGGTGTGGAAGTTACCGGCGATTCCCCGGAAGCTGTGCTTGCGGCAATACGGGCCCGCAGTGAGTCCGTCCTGAGGGCGCTGCGCGCTTTGGGAATTGCCGAGGGTGACCTGCAGACGACGCACTATAACGTTCGAACCGAGCGGCGTGCGCCGAGGTCCGAAGATGAGCCCGCGCAGACTCGCTACGTCGGCACGACGGGCCTGCGGATTAATGTCTCGGATCTCGACAACCTGGACGAGGTCATGTCCACAGCCACCGACGCCGGTGCGACGGAGATCCGGGGCGTGAGCTTCGGCGTGAGCAACGCCGCGCAGCTGCACGATGAAGCGCGGCTTTCCGCCCTCGAGGATGCCCGGCGCAAGGCGGAAGGGATTGCCGCGGCTCAAGGGCTCCAGCTAAGCGGTATTCGGTCGATCTCTACCCAGCAACAGCCGAGCTCCCGCCTGTTCGAGACAGCGCAAGCGGTCGGACGTGGCGGCGGAGGCATATCTCCCGGGGAGCTCGACTTTCAGGAGGCGGTGACCGTGGTGTTTACCGCACAGTAGCCACGGCTTTGCGGCCGTGCCTCCCTATTGTGGAAACGACGGGATGCTCCGGGAGGGGCGATCCTCTAATGAGGGTTTCTTCGGCTTGTGAGCGGCGTGAATCTTCTTTACCTCCTCAATAGCCCGCACCAGCTGGGGATCCCGGCCCGCGCCGTAGTCCTGCGGCCGAATCTCGACTTCAATGTCGGGATCCGTTCCGTAGTTCTCGACGCGCCACCCGACATCTTCGAACCAGAACGAGAACTCCGGTTGAGTGGTAATGGTGCGGTCCACCAGCTGTTTCCGGGGATAGATGCCGACGACCCCGCCCCAGGTGCGCTTGCCGATAAGTGGGCCGAGCCCGAGAAGCTTGAAGCTATGGGAGAAAATGTCGCCGTCGGATCCCGCCTGCTCGTTGGTGACCGCGACCATTGGGCGTGGCGGAGCGTCGTCCGGCCAAGGCTCCACGCCGAACCATCTCGTCGTGACGTAGGCCACACGGCGCCGCGCGAGCTTCTCCAGCAGCAATGCGGAGACGTGCCCGCCGCCGTTGTAGCGTACGTCCACAATGAGACCCTCGCGGTCGATCTCCGCGAGGAATGAACGGTGGAATTCGGCGTAGCCGTCGGCGACCATGTTGGGCACATGGATGTAGCCGATCCGCCCCTCGGTGGCTTCATGGATACGTCGACGGTTGGACTCGACCCAATCGCGGTACCGTATTGGAAACTCGCTTCCCAGCGTTTTGACCACCACCGTCCGGGTCGTGGGAGCATCGTCCTGTGTCTCGATCGTCAGGGCGACTTCGCTACCCGCCTGGTTCACCAAGAGCTCTCCGGGCGAGCGGTCCGCGCCCACCGCCGTCCCGTTGACGGCGAGGAGGTAATCGCCGTCGTGTACGTTGATCCCGGGCTTCGCAAGGGGCGAGCCGCTCTCATCATCCCAGCTGTCGCCGCGAACCACGCGGTCGATTCGCCAGCGGCCGCTTCTCGACTCCACGGATAGATCCGCTCCGAGGAAGCCTTGTCGGTAGTTTCTGCCCGCGGGATAGTCTCCCCCGATCTCATAGGCATGGGAGGTGCCGAGCTCACCTTGCATCTCCCACATGAGATCGGAGAATTCCCCGCGGGTCGAGACGCGGTCGAGGAGTGGCTCGTAACGCTTGTAGACCGCCGGCCAATCGACATCCGACATATCGGCGTTCCAGAAGTTGTCGCGCTGCATGCGCCAGGCCTCCCGGAACATCTGCCGCCATTCCGCCGGCGGGACGACTGATACCTTGATCCGTGCCGGATTGATCCATCCGCTCTTCCGACCGGGGCCCTCCGCGGCGGTCTTCTCGTCGGCCTTTTCACCGGAGGGTATGTAACGGAGCTTGTTACCCGCGCGGTAGAGCAGGGTTTTGCGGTCTGCTGAGACCGAGAAGCTGGTAATCCCGGAAACGAGAGTTTCCGAGCTCTGCGTTTTGAAGTCGAAGGCGGCGAGGGTCTGCTTCGCCGGCGGTTCCCCACCGCCGAAGAGGGACATGGATTTCGCCCCCTCGATAGGCCGTGTCGTGTAGAGGAGCTTTCCCGGAATCGCCTCGAGCTGTGTATAGATAGCGTCTTCGAGCGGCAAGGCGACAACTCGCTCTTGTATCCCCTCGAGGTCGATCTCGACGCGTTCGGTACTTCCCTCGCTCGCTTCCGACGACCCGTCGGATGCTTCGCCGTCCTCGGATCCGGCCGGCGCGTCTGCGCCGTTGTCCGCGCCGTCTCCGGTTTCCTTCGGGGGCTCGGGCTGCGGGAGGAAGGGGTTCGGAACATCCCTGCGGAGGGTTAGCAAGTATGGCTTCATCGCCCTCGGAAAGCCCAGATCGAAGTGGATGCTGTCATACACCGGATTAAGGTCCCGGGCGGAGATGAAGTAGAGGTACTTTCCATCCGGGTCAAAGGTCGGCAGATGGTCCTCGAGAAGCGGCGGCGTGGCAACGGCCTGCTCTCCGGTTTCGACGTTGTACAGCTTGATTACGCCGACGTGATGGGACTGCTGAAAACTGTAGGCGATCCATCCGCCGTCGGCCGACCAGGCGACGTTACGGATGAGAAAGTGATCGCTCTCGTCGACGGTGACGGCGGTTTCGGCGTCAACATCGACAATGAAGAGTTGAGATCGATGATTCGTCACGGCCACGCGCCGCCCCTTCGGGGCCGCCCACATCCGCTGAATCGAGCCGAGCTCCAGCGAACTGAGGCGTCGAACCGAGCCGGCGGGGAAGCCCTCGTGTATCTCAATGCGCTCCTCTCCCTCCGCGTCGCTCACCATGGCGAGGGCGGGTTCGTCATTCGCCGCGGCTTCTTGCGGTTCCGCGGCTGCGGCGAGCCACTGTATGTTGTGGTATCGTACGCCGTCGGGATCGCCGTGCTGAATTGCAGGACCCTCGAATAGACCCATGTGGAAGCTCTTACCGCGGGTCACGGCCGCAAGGAGGTGGCCCTTCGGGTGTGGGGCATACTCATCCAGGTACTGCGCCGCCTTCACGTACTTTCGGCTGCGGCCGCTGCGCGGACTCGGGTAGTCGACGTGGATCGGTTTGCCGCCGCCGCTGTCCTCCGCGGAGGGCTCGTAGAGGTAGAGGTCCGCCCCGGCGTGGTAGATAATGCGTCGACCGTCACTCGAGGGGTGGCGCACATAGTAGTCGTCGTGATTGCTGTGCCTTGTCAGCTCGCCGCCGTCGGGTCGTGTGGAGTAGAGGTTTCCCACGCCCTCGTGATCGGAGGTGAAGTAAATGCGGTCACCGATCCAAAGCGGATGGGTGAGGTTGCCCTCCAGGGAGATCAGCCGCTCGAAATCGCCGGTGCCGTGGGCATCGACCCAGATGTCTCCGGCGGTGCCGCCGCGATAACGCTTCCAGTAGGCGGGTTCTCGACTGACCATGCCGTAGCGTCCGAGGACCAGACCGCCCTGAGGCCCGAAGGATACGGTGAGTGCCGGCCCGATCGGCAGCTTCTCCGGCTGACCTCCGCTGGGGCTTACCCGGAAGATGCTGGTGAAACGCATGGTGTGTCGGCCCGACGGGCTCGCGTAGAGAATGTTGCCGTCGAGATCCCAGCCGCAGACGAGCGCCACGCTGCCGTGGTAGGTGAGCCTCCGAGGCTCGCCGCCCTCCGCGGGCATGACGAAGACCTCCATGGGGCCTTCTTCGCTCCCGCTGAAGGCCAGTAGGCGGCCGTCCGGGGAGAAGCGTGGAAAGCGCGCCTGACCGTAGCCGGCCGTGAAGCGCTGCGCCGTTCCTCCGGCGGCGGGGACGCGCCAGAGGTCGCCTTCGCTTGCAAACACAATGAAGTCGCCGTTGATCGTGGGAAAGCGGTAGTAGCCGGCGTTGGTGCTGATTTCGGGTCCGTGAGCGTGGCTCATTCGAGATGCCTCCTCGTGTGTTGAGTGCCCCTTCCTTCGTTCCTGGACACGGAGCGGCGGCGGAGATAGAAGACCAGGGCCATGAAGTCGTATATCCCGTGCGTTATGGCGGCAGCGGCAATGCTGCCGGTAATCATGAAGACGGCGCTGAGGATGAGGCCCATGAAAAAGGCTATCACCCCATAGGTCGGCGTAATCAAATGCAGCGCCGCGAAAACCAGGTTGGCAATGAGCACAGCCGCCCACGTCGTCATGACGGAGTCGAGACCGTGCTGCAGCACCCCCCGGAACAGTAGCTCCTCCGAGATCCCGGCGACGGCGCTGACGGCGAAGAGCGCCGCGACCGACGCTCGGTCGAATAGCTGCGGCAGGACCCGGTCGAGTTGGCGGCGAATCCGGGCGAAGGGCGACCACCGAGAGAACGCGACAACGACAAAGATGACTGAGAGGGCCAAAACGCCGAGTAAAGCTGTTGCCAGGTCTTTCCCGCTAAGGCTCAAGAGCGGCCTCAGCCGGATGCCGAGCGCGACTGCGGCAATAAGGGCGGCTATTCCAATGGCGCCCTCGAATGTCAGCGCAATAAGAAGAGGGCGCTTCCGCGCCGTTGCGGATCTAGCCATGCTCAGTTCAGCGACGGATTCTGATCGGTGTCGGCAAAGACCTTCAGGAGGCCTCCCTTCTCGCGGAGGGCGTCTTTCCAGCCCTTGTCCGGTTGTGGATGGAAGACGATCTTCGGCTTCGCCGGATGAACGATCCAGGCACCTTGAGAGAGCTCCCACTCCAGCTGGCCGGGAGCCCAGCCGGAGTAACCGAGGTAGAGGTGGATCCGTGGCCGATCATCCGGCGGTATGGCATCCCAGTGCTCATCATCGAAGAAGTTTCGGGCATGATCGAAGGACGGCTCGAATATAATGCCGGGTGCCGGGGATATTGCCTGTGGGCTCGGTTCTCCCTCGGGTAGCTCGGAGTGGACCATGAAGAGGTACTCCTGCTGTACCGGCCCGCCGACGTACACCGGCGTCTCCTGTCCGCGCTGCGTATCGAACTCCGGCAGTAGATCAGCCAAGGTGACGTCCGCCTTTCGGTTTACCACGAGCCCGAACGCGCCCTGGTCGCTGTGGGTGATCATAAGGACCACCGTCCGGTAGAAGTTTGGATCCGCCATTTCCAGTTCGGAGATCAGGAAGTGTCCCGCCAGAGACTCCGGGTCGGAACCTTTCGCGTCGTCGTTTTCGCGGTTCGACTCCAATGCCATGTTATCTCCTCTCCTTCTCGTGTCATCTTTGTCTTGTAGCTCTTGTAACTCTTGTAACTCTTGTAACGCGATTATCAGCCGGCGACAAGTGCCACAATCTCGGCCATGCGCTCCGCTATGCAAAAACGCCGCGCGGCGCTACTCTGTAAGCCGTGAGCGGGAAGCATGGGTCTACACAGCAGCGCTGCATCTTGCTTGTAGAAGATGAAGCTCTGGTGGCGCTTCGCCAACGCAAGCTCTTGGAGCAGGCAGGCTACCGGGTTGCCACGGCTCAGAGCGGAGAAGCCGCAGTCGAAACCGTGGACACCGACGGCACGATCAACCTGATTCTCATGGACATAGGCCTCGGGGCCGGTATGGACGGCACGCAAGCCGCCCAAACCATACTCGCCAATCACAGCCTTCCGATCGTATTCCTCACGAACCGCGACGATCAAGAGCACGTCGAGCAGGCTGAGCAGATTACGCGTTACGGCTACGTTCTCAAGAGCTCCGGGGACAGGGTGCTTCTGCAAGCGCTTCGAATGGCCTTTGAGCTCTTTGACGCGCACCGGGAGCTCACGGCACAGGAGAACCGATTGCATCAGATCATTGATGACGCGCCCATCGGCATCTATGAGTCCTGGGAAACCGGATCGTTTCGCAGCATGAATCGGGAGATGGCGCGTCTGCTCGGCTTCGACGGCGTTGAGGCGGCCATGACTCACTACAGAGACCTGGCGAACGAGTTCTACGTCGACGCCGCGCGCCGGAAAGAGCTCTTCGAGACGCTCGAGCGAGACGGGATCGTTCAGGACTTTCAGCTAGACGCCGTAAATGCCGCGGGTCGGCGCCTGACGCTGCGTACAAATGCGCGGGTCCTCATGCGAGGCCCGGAAGGGGGCATGCTCGTAAGCGGGTTCCTCGTGGACGAAACTCGCAGGCGGAAAGCCGAGGCCGCTCTCTCCAGCTCGCTCGAGCAGTATCGCTCCGTCGTGCGTTTGGCACAAGAAATCATTGTCCGCAGCGACGCGGAGGGTGTGTGGACCTTCGTGAACAACGAGGCCTGCCGTTTCTTCGGAATGCAGCGGGAAGAGCTTGTCGGGCGCCGCTTTCTCGACTTTGTCCATCCGGACGATCATCCCGAAACTCGTGCGTCGGAGAGGACCATGCGCGATTCCCGGCGATCCGTGGAGGGCCTGGTGAATCGACAGTGGACACCCCGCGGGTGGCGCTACGTTGAATGGAACGCCGCCCCGATTCTCGACGATAACGGCACCTTCATGGGCCTTCAGTCCACCGGGCGAGACATTAGCGATCAACGACGAATGCAGGAGCAGTGGCGCGCGCTTTTCGAGCAAGCCACGGTCGGCGTGCTGCTGAGTAGTGGCGAACAAATGGTCGTTCAGGCGAACCCGTACGCCGCGCAGATTCTCGGATACGCCCCTGCGGAGCTGGTCCAGCTCTCCAGCGCTGATCTGGTCCATCCGGAGGATCTCGCGAGGGAGTCACCGGCCGAGGCACGAGCGCGCATGGAGGAGAGCGGAGAGCGGCTGCAGCGGGAGCTCCGTCTGCGTCGCAAGGACGGCCGCTACATACATGCTCTCGTGAGCATGAAGCGTTTTCACAGCCTGCGTGATGATGTGCGCTATGTCTTCATGTTCTACGACATCAGCGAGCGTATTGAAGCGGAGCGGCGACTCCGCGAGGCTCTCGACGAGAAAGACTCGCTCATGGCGGAGCTGAACCATCGCGTAAAAAACAACCTTGCCATGGTCTCCTCGCTGATCAGTCTCAAGGACGCCTCCCTGGGTAATGATGTGGATCTCAGCGATATTGTGCAGCACATTGAAGCAATCCGGTCGGTACACGACATGCTTCATCGCTCGGATTCCATCACCGAGGTCTCTATTCACGGTTACATGCAAGAGCTTCTCGAATCCGCCTTCAACGCCAAAGCCGGTGAGCCGGTTCAGATAGAGAACGATGTTGCCGACATCGCCGTGCCGGCGAAGTCGGCAACGGTGCTCGGTCTGATTGTGAACGAGCTCGCCATCAACGCAATGAAGTACGG
>CAYFQV010000015.1:0-2715 GCA_964345195.1 uncultured Spirochaetaceae bacterium | reverse complement strand
GCCGGATCAGTGGCTCTTTTGCGCAACAACCGCCCGGGAGGCTTCTTCGTAACCGGACCACATGCCGCTTCCCACGCCGGCAACCATGGCGGCACCGACGGCGGCTTCTTCAGTGTAGCTCGATAAGTAGCCGGGCAAAGAGAAGTGTAGCTCGGCGAGCTTCCTGAGAACCGGATTGCGCCGCAGGGCGTTACCGGTAAGGCACAAACGCCGCGTGTGTGCCTGAACTTCCCGTGGAAGTAGTTCGAACAGCTGGTGAAGCTCGCCGATCATGCCGGAGAGTACCGCCAAGGTGAGATGGCCAACGTCGAAGTTCCACGGGGTCAGGTTACGTATGGATGCGCGTGTCTCGGGATCCGTTCTGGCTCCAACGAAGCGGGTATCCACCCGGGGAAGGTCCGGGTCATCCACGACGCTGCGCCCCTCATCCATAAGGGATTGCAAAAGCTCCGCCGCCGAGTCGGTCAGTTGTTTGTAATCGATCTCCGTTGCCGGCGCGTTGCCGAACCGATTACACACATTGTTGTAGAAGTCCCGGAGTATCTGGTACGCCTTTCCCCCGGTCAAGGATGCACCAACTCCCAGGTAGCCCGGAGCAGGAAACGGCCGGATTTCTATTCCCGGATGGGGACTCTCCGTTTCGTGAAGATGAACCGATACTTGGCCGGAGGTTCCGATTGACAGTATCGCATCTTGTCGGAAGTTCTCGGCGGCGCCGAGAACGGATGCCTGATTATCCCCGACGCAGGTGGTGACCTGAGTGCCCGGTGACCTATCCCAGTTGCCGAGTATCGTTCCCGCCGGGGCAATCTCGGGAAGCAGCGTCAACGGCATGCCGGCTGCGCGCGCACGTTCGCTGTTCCAGTCACCGGCGGCAATGTCGTAGGCGCCGAAACCGTGCGCTTGGCTGGGATCCATCAGCGGACGTGTGCGCCCGGCGAGTGCCATTGCCACGAAATCTCCGGCGGTCACAATAGCTCGTGCACCCGGCGGAACGCTATCACTTGACTGGAGAGCGAAGTGAGTCACCACCGCAAAGCCGCTGGATAGGGCGGAGTTCGTCAGTCGGGAAAGCTGAGCGGCGTAGCTGGGTTTGGCCTGCTCCCGGTCGCGGCCGCCGGCGGATCCGGCGTCGACTGGAAGGTTCCCGCGACCGTCGAGCCAGGTATAAAGCGGGCTTACCGGTCGGCCGGCGTCGTCGATATACACGCCGCCGTGCATCTGGCTACAAACTCCGATTGCCTTCGGCGATCCGAGCTCATTCGTCGTTGCCTGTAGCAGCTCCTGTGCCGTATCCAACAGAGTTGCGGCATCTTGAAGTGACTCCCACGGACGTTCCGGCGTCAAGTCCGCACCATGCTCGCGGCTCGTGCTCGGCAAAACCGTGCCGTCGGCGACGACCGGGACGACGGAGACCGACGTTGTGCCTACGTCTAATCCTAGTACGAATTCATCCAAGCTGCCGACCTCCACACCGGAAGCGATCGTTCATGACGAGCTCGTCGCGACAACCGTATGGTGCGAGCCGCCGTCATGGGCCGGCACCATTGATGATTGGCGAACCACCAAGGATGGTCGGAGATGCATGGCGAGCGGCGGCAGGTTGGGTTGTCGTTGGCGGCGCATCATTGTGTCTACCGCAACACGGCCAATTTCTTCACAGGGTTGCGCGCTCGTAGTCAGGGGTACGCGAGCAAGTCGCGAGTAGCGAACATCGTCGAAGCCGACGACGCGAACTTCCTGCGGGATCGACGCGCCCAGTGTGGTCACTGCGTGCATGAACTCGCCGGCGGTCACATCATTCTGACAGACGAAGTTCGTGGCGCCGCTTCGCAGGCATTTCTGGACGAAGTCCGTATCCGACGCCTCCCCGCGATGCACCCAGGCGGGGTTCGGCGTGATCCCGGCGTGAAGCAGTGCCAGCTGATAGCCGTATACGCGCTCGGGTACCGTGCTATGCGAGAACGGCCGTATGAAGAAGTCGACGCGGCCGACACCCTGGGAAAGAAGGTGCTCGGTTGCAATGTAGCCCGCCCGGACGTTGTCGATTCCCACGAGATCGTAGTTGCTGCGCTCCGGAAAGACGGAAACATCACTATCAATCAAAACGATAGGTATCCCCGCCGCTTCGAGACGCTCGACTACGCTGTGGTTCGTTCTCTCCGCCGTTTTAAAGTATTCAAGAGGAACCAGGAAAACGCCGTCTACCTCGGACTCCACGAATCGCTCGGCCGCGGTCATGTAGAACTCGGCGCTCGACAGGTCGTCCACCTTTCCCGGTGTACTCCAGAGAACATTGAAATTGTTCTGATGTGAGAGCGCTGCTATCTCACCGGAGATCGGTTCGAATACTTCCCCGAGTTTTGGAGATAACAGACCGAAGGTCTTTCGTCGCAGTGAGGAGACGGTGCTCCAGTTCGTGGTAACGAATGTTCCGGAGCCGGCGCGGCGAACGACATATCCGTCACTGACAAGCTCGGCGAGTGCCCTGGCTATGGTTGGTCGGGAGACGGCGTACTGCTTGGCGAGCTCAATTTCGGAGGGCAGTCGGCTGCCCGCAGGAAACTCACCGGCCTCGATCATGTCGCGAATCGTTGAGTAGACGTATGGGCCTTTCGATTTCATACCAAGCCTTTCATCTCGCGGCAATTATAGATGCAAATAAGCTGTCATACAATAGTGGTTAACTTGTCATTGTATAGTTGACATATTTTC
>CAYFQV010000014.1:34474-36927 GCA_964345195.1 uncultured Spirochaetaceae bacterium | reverse complement strand
TTCAGGAGCTCGCGGTACACCGGCGCGGTCGAATGCCCCATGGCCTCGTAGCTCGATCTCATCTCAAGTAGATCCACCAGACCGGCCTTGTCGAATCCGATCTCAGCGTAGCTCGCGCGGAAGAAGGTTTCGGGTTCCATTGGGATTTGAAGCAGAACTTCCTCGCCGTTGGGGCGCGTGCCCTGGTAGTACCGCGGTACTTCTCGGCGTTGCGGGGCATCTCGATCAATGCCGCGCATGTTGATCACCGAACCTACGAGTTTTCCGTAGTTGGCCGTGAAGTGGTATCGGGGAGTTCCCTCTTCTACGGAAATCGCCTCGATCCCGTACATATAGGTGCCGCCGGTGGCTAAAACCGCCTTATCTATCCACACGTGGGTGATAATGCCTTCGGCCCCGCGTATCCGAAACAGCAAGTTGTGGCTTCCCGGAAGATCGACGTTTTCCTGGGCATCATCAATGAAGAACGACACTTGCTGCACGCGTTGAAGTGCCTCACTGTAGAAGCGCTCTACATCCGGATCTCGGGGCTGTTCGTCCCGGAGCCTCTTGAAGACGTAGTAGGCACGGATCGGATCGTTTTGTTCGTAAAGGGCGAGGTACCCGTCTCGCTTGCGCCGGAAAACTTCCGCCGCTTCCTCTTCCTCTTCACTCGGGGTCGGCCGCTGCAGCTCTTCCCTGGCTCGTGCGGTGATCTGTTGTGCCTGTGGGGCGTCCGGGTCGAGGTCCAAGGCTCGACTTGCGTAGTAGTGGGCGGAAAAATAGTCTTCTTCCGATAAAAACCGCTGAGCTTGCCGGATGAGCTCTCCAATATTCAAGCCCGACAGCGTCGGCGCAGACTGAAAGCTCTCTTCGTCTCCGGCGTCGGTTTCGGCGTCTCTGCTACGCATGGCCGCACGTGCCGACTGCCGCTCGGACATGACGCGCTCGTTATCCGGATCGAAGGCAAGGTAGGAGCCGTAAGAGTGCAGCGCCTGCGCGTAGTTCTCGTCGTCCGCCTGCGTACGGGCGCGCTCGAGTAGCTCTCGGGCAATCGTACTATCGGCCAGCGCCTGCTCACGCCCGGACACGGCAAATGGGCGAAGGATCCCGAGGAGCGCCGCGTACACCACGGTTGCGATAATGATGAGCACCAGCACATTCTGCGCAAGGCGGAAGAAGCCGGCCGCGGAGGAGCCGAGTTGCGCCGGATTGATGAGGAGCGAGAAGACGAGGCCGAAGACGGTCATACTCACGGGCACCAGAATGTCGATCAAGCGTATGACGACGTCGTTGAGTAACCAGCCACCACGCATGGGCGCAATCAGACTGCCTGCGGGCAGCTGCCATATGCTCCAGCCGACGGCGCCGGCGACGGCGGCAAGAAGTGCGAGGGCTCCGACGAGTATGGTCTTACCGAGTACGCTATCCACCGGAAACGTTCCTTTGCCACTGTCGGAAGGGGGGCTCGAAAATATTAATCACCGTGAAGACGAGTGTAAGGAACAGCAATGTGGCATGAGGGAGGAGTCGTAGAATCTCCTCGGAAACGATCCCACCCAAAATGTCACGGATGAAGGCGCCTGACTCCACGGATAGGAGCCCGGTTACGCCCCAGACGAGCAGGACCGTCAGGATGCCGTTAAACAGAGGCCATCGCGTGAGACGCACAACGCTCCACGCCGTGTTCCACATCATCATGACGAGGACGCCGAAGCCAATATATAGCAGGTTGGTCGGCGCGGCTTCCGCGATCCAGCCGGCGCTTATTCGGCGGACGGACGAGAAGAAACCGGCGAATCCGGATGGTGGGGCCGTTGTGTTCCAGTACACGTGCCGGAATGTCGTAAAGCCGAGGCGTTCTTCCGTACTCGGCACTACCAGACCTTCGCCGCGGGGGATCTGTCTTGCCGCTTCGAATGTGGTGAAACGCGGTAAGGATGTCGGGTCGACGCGCAGTCCGGCGGGATAAGTAAGTCCCTCCCGCGTCGCAATGTAGATGAAGCCCTGGCCGGTATTGTAGTAGCTATCCTCGGCGAGCTCGTAGCCGTAGAGCGGCTCATCCGGCAGGGACTCAATCACAATTCCTATGGCAGCACCGCCGGCGAGAAAAGCGGTCGAGGAAACCAGAAATACGAGGAGTCTTGTGAACCAGTGGTGATTGCTTCTTCGTAACTGGCCGAACTGCCAGGCGAGGACGCCGACTGCGCCGACGACGAACCACGTGTCGCGCAGGCTATTGACCATTAGTGTGACGAAGACCGCCGCGTTCTGTTGAATTCCGCCACTCCACAGCGGCACCGCGCGGAGGAGAAACGAGACTCCGGCAATGGCAATCGTTGCGACGACGAGGATCGTCAAAAATCTGCCAAGTGCCGAGAAGCTCTCTTTCACAGTAAGACTGTAGCACGGCGGGTGTAGCGCTTCAACAGAAGCTGTGCGGACTCGTGCTCTTTCGCACTAGTGCAAGTTTC
>CAYFQV010000014.1:30087-34374 GCA_964345195.1 uncultured Spirochaetaceae bacterium | reverse complement strand
ATAGGCTGCCTGTGTTGCGACGGCGGGAATCAACGTGGCGGGCAAAATGACGATCTCACTGTGTTCCAGTCTGTCGATCGAACGCACAGCCTCGAAGGTGCAGCTCTGGCTGTCCCGCATATAGATGCGAAAGCGCGCTCGTTCCGGCGCGCTTTCGCTGAGGAGACTGGCTCGGGGCAGTGGGGAAGCGCTTCTATGCGCGGCGGCTCTACTCCTCGTCCTTCATTCGACGCTTGAGCTCGTCAAGAGTGGCGTCCACATCTTCATTGTTCGAGCTATCCGACGAGGAGCTTTTGCCCTCCGCGGAGGAGTCTTCCGAACGGTCTTCCGAGGAGTTTTCAGAGGAGTCTTTCGTACCGCTCTGGTCCTCTATCGACATGCGACTCTTCAGATTGTCCAGCATGCGATCGGCGTCACCTCCGCCGGACTCGAGCGCTGCGAACTTCTGATCCATGTCTTCTTCCTGGGAAAAGTCGTTGAGCTCTTCCATGGCTTCGTTTTCAGCTTCGAGTTGATCCATCTTCTTGGACATTTGGTCGAAGGCTTCGAACGCAGAGGTGTCCGACATGCCGCTTAGGGTGCTTTGCAGCTTCTTCTGAGCCTCGGCGCGCTTAGAGCGTGCCACGAGAAGATTCTTCTTGCGCTGCGCTTCTTCGATCTTCTGCTGAAGTTCGCGGAGGGAGCTCTTCAACTTCTCTACGGACGCGTGCTGCTGCTCCAGCTGCTCCTGGTACTCCTGAGCGTACTGCTCCATCTCCCGTTTGCGATTGAGCGCTTCCTTCGCCAGATCGTCTTTACCGGCGCGTACGGCCAGCTTAGCTTTGCGCTCCCACTCCTGCGCCTGTTCCTGGCTCTGGTTCATCTGTCGCTCGATCTTCTTTTCATCGGCTATAGCGGAGGCCACGCTCTTCTTGGACTCAATGAGCTGCTGATTCATGTCGGTGATCAGCTGGTTGAGCATCTTTTCGGGATCCTCCGCCTTGCTGATCATATCGTTAAGGTTGGAACGGACTAACCGTCGAAATCGTTCAAAAATGCCCACAGGGACGCTCCTCCTTACTTCCGGAATTCTGAGAGTACGGGATAGTGTTGCGCCAGCGCCAAGCCCGTCGCATCCAGAGACGCTTGGAACTCTTCCATATCCATGGTCTCCAGCTCCAAGGTATCGATCAGTATAACGTTGTCACCGTCCAGCGCGTATGCGCCGTGTATCATTTCTGCATTTAGGCTGAGGAGTCTCTCGAAGAACTCCTCCCGACGCTCTTTCGGCGCGTTCATGATCTTCGTGCGCACTGTGACGAGGGAGTCCTGCGCGAACACGACAACGCTACTGAGCCCGCTTTCCGGATCCTCAATCATCCAGGTGTTTTCGTCGAGTTCTCGGAAGGTTAAGCCGAGGTTGATGAGATAGCCTTCGATTTTTGCGCTTTCCATTGTATGCGGCTCCGCCTTTACAGTTCTGAGAGTGGAGCCATTGTACAGGAATAGTGCTATCCGAGAAAGACCTGCCCTGAATTGTCAATTGCCAGAATGGTCTTGCACTCGGAGCAGCGAAAGCGGCCCGCCTTCGTGGCTTTGAGCTTCTTGGAGCAGATTGGGCATTTGAAGATCTTCGGAAAGACGTCGGACTCTACCGTGACTCCGCCTTTCTTGAAAAACTCTACTGCTTCGTCGAGGTTGTCCTTGATATTGAAGAATTGCGAAAAGCCCAGAAGCTGGAACACCTCGTAGACCTTGGGCTGGATTTCGAGAAGCACCAGGTCACCGCCGCGAGGCTTGACCGCCTTGAGGAAGGCGGTAAACGAGCCAATGCCGGTACTGGACACATAGTTCAGTCCACCGCAATGGAAAATGAGACGCGTGTAGCCGGCCTCTACCGCTCGGGTGACACGCTTCTGAAAGAAGTTCGAGTTGTAGGTATCAATATAGCCGGTCAAATACAGAATCAGACCGCTGTCGACTGAGTCTACCTTCTGGAGACGGATCTTCAGGCTTTCGTCTTTTTCCTCGTCAAAACCGGGAACAATATCGTTGTTATTCATGTCTCTCCTTCAATCAGAAGACGGCCGTCTTCCGAAGCAAGGCCTTTTTACCTGCCACATATTATTCCTGTGCCCATTTCTTTGTCAAATAGCGTTGGTAGGTCCATACCGCCGGACAACCTTGCTATACTAAGCATATCACCGTTGCTTTCCTTGATCCACGCGTAGGAGCTCTCCGCTAATCGATGCTGCCGCCGGACGTGTGAGAAACACCGCGAGGTCGGCAATCTCCTGGGGTGTCACGAGCCTTTTCAACGGCATCGCGTGAGCATACCGCTCCACCTCTGCGCCGGTCAAATACTCGGTATGTACATAATCGGGACAAATCGCGTTGATCGTAACATCGAGCTGCGCTGAATTGCCGGTTTCCCGGTTTTTTTTTGCCACGGCCTTGGCCGTTGATTTCACGAGTGAGCCGAGAGCGGTCTTCGCCGCGCTGTATGCGGGAATCGTCGTGAAGCCCTGTATTCGATCGGTCGCCGATCCACCGAACAGAACGATGCGGCCGAAGCCGCGCCTTTCCATGGCGGGAAGGCTTTCGCGTATCAGAGCAGCCGGTAGCACGTAGTTGAGCTCCATCATGCGACGGTGCAGATCGAGGCTGGACGTTGCGAGGCTCGCGTATTCGATAGGCCCGAAGGCCACCACCAGGATCGTTGGAGGGACCCCCTGTTCGTGGAGCCGGCGCATCAACGGAAGGATATCATCCGCGGTCTCAATCTGTTGCGTCGTTCCCTCAGCCGTCCCACCGCGGCTGCGAATGGTCTCAAGCGCTGCGTGCACGCGGTCGTTGTGCAGCCCATGGACATGGACCGCGATCCCGGCATCCGCGAGAGCGTAGCTTACGGCCCGGCCGATTCCGCCCGAGCCGCCGACGACAAGTGCGAGGGTGTCGCTTGGATACTCGTAATCGTGTTTGGACATGATGCTACCGGAAGACTATACTACCTCATATCGACGGTTTTCGGGAGCATGCATGAAACGCCTTTTCGCCGCAATAGTCGGTTTTTTGGTCATCGTTCCGGCCTTCGGAATCGACAAAGAGATTTTTGATGAGCTTGTCGACTTCCGAATGTCACTTCAGGAGCTCGCCGTTCAGGCGCATCGCGCCCCGGATGCACTCCTCGAAAACGAGGCGGTATTCATCCTCGACGGCGTTGTGTCCGCTGTGAATGTCGTCGATCCCGCCGAAGAGAGTTTCCGGGCGACGATCGACCTCGTCACCGCAGAGTGGCGCGATCTCCGAAGTGTCGTCATGTACAAGGGGCGTGTGGTGATCGAGGGTGAGGCCTTCGCGGCCCGGATCCCCAGTCGACGTCGGCGGCGGGAACCCAGGGAGGGCTTCATTGAACGCAACAATCGCGTCATGGTAGTCGGTACCGTGACCTCGGTTACCGACGATCCGGAGACCGGTCGAAGTATCCCCGTTCTCGACGGTTTCTACGTCCGTACGCTTCAGTAAGTCGGAGGTTTAGGAACTGTACTCGATACGGTGTCGGCGCCTGTACATCACCACTGCGACTTCGCTGAGCGGGCCCCTTCGGCCGTCTCCCCATCAGACAAAGCTTATGTCTTCGGCCCGAATCGTCGAGCCGTGGCGTAGCACGGCGGCTCGGTCAATGACATTCCGCAACTCGCGCACATTCCCCGGCCACGGGTGACCGCAGAGGCGGTCGAGTGCATTATCCGCGATCTCTACATCCGCGAGGCCGCTTTCCTCGAGAAAGCGAACGGCCAACTCAGGGATGTCCTCAACCCGGTCCTGTAGGCTCGGTAGGAAATAGGTCAATACGCTCAAGCGGTAGAATAGATCCGCTCGGAAGCGACCGGCGGAGACGTCTTGCGGAAGGTTGCGGTTCGACGCTGCTACGACCCGGAACGCGAGGGGTATGTCGCGGGTGCCCCCGACGCGCCGAACCGCACGCTCTTCGAGTACACGCAGCATTTTTGCCTGGTTGAACGGAGACATCTCGCCGATTTCATCAAGAAACACGGTTCCGCTGCCGGCACGCTCCAAGTGGCCCGCTTTGGCGACGGCATCCGTGTAGGCTCCGCGCTCCGAGCCGAACATTTCCGTTTCGAAGAGTGATTCCGGGATGGCGCTGCAGTTGGCCGCGGCGAAGGGAGCGAGTGGGTGAGTCGAGAGTTGATGGACCGCCTGCGCCGCCATCTCTTTTCCGGATCCGCTCTCGCCGAGGAAGAGCACCGGTTTGTCGGAGTCCGCGACCCGTCGAATGAAGTCCCG
>CAYFQV010000014.1:27062-29987 GCA_964345195.1 uncultured Spirochaetaceae bacterium | reverse complement strand
CCGAAGGGGCGAACCAAGCAGTCCGCAGCGCCGGACCGCATAATCCGAACAACGTCCCGCGCCTGCCCTCCGTGGGCCATTCCGACGACCTGTGGGGCATCCGGGAATCCGGTGATCTGCGACACCAATTCGCCGGCGGGGCGATCGGGTATGTCGAGTCCGACGATCACGGCCGCCGGACGATGGTTCCGTACGGTTTCTCCTGCCCCGGCGCCGCGGAAATGCGAGACCGCGGTGCAAATGGGGGGAAGCAGTTCTCGAAGTCGGTCATGGACCTGACGGTCCGGCTCGATCAGCAGGATCTTGATCATGACATTCAACTTTCACTGTTAAGCTAGGCAGGTGTCCGGCGCAAGAGGCAAATCTTCGCAGCGGATCTAAGTATTCCGGTTCAGACTTCTACGCAATTCCATGGAGCCGGTGTCTCATGATTCCAGGCCGGACTCGTGGAGCTACGCGGCCCCTAAACGCGTTGTTGGTCAAGCGGACGCAAGGGGCTATACTGCGTAGCCGATGGTCATGCGTTTGCAACTGCTGTCCTTTGTCGATCGGGCATCCGTCATTCGACTGCTGCTTCTCATTCTTCTCGCTTCGATCCTCTTGCTTGCGGACGGCTACGCGCTGATCGTGATCAGTGGTCCCCTAGGTCGCTATTTGGCCCTGGCCGTCGTGGCATCTACCGGCTTGATCGGACTGTTCTTCCTGGTGAATTCGATCTTGGCAACGCTCGCCGTTGCTCGAAGCAGGATTAGCGGCGGGTACTTCCCGCGTCGGGATTTCGCGCGCTTGGCATCTCTGCTCGTTGCCGCCGTCCTGATTCTCATTCCCGGTTTGCTGACCGACGCTCTCGGATTACTCTTGTATTCGCCGCCCTTCCGCTTGCTCTTCGGTCTTTTGATCACGCGTCCACTCGAAGCGCAGCTGTGGCAACTCTACGAGCATGTCAAGTTGGAAGAAGCGGAGAGAACTGGGCAGTAGGCGCTTTTAGACGGCGGCCCGTGCGCACCGTCCCGGGGGCTCAACGGTCGAACAGGCGGTACCCGAGAGTCAAGATGCCGAACCAAACGTACACGAAAGTTCTGCCGACACGCCAGGGATGCGTCAGGAGCACGCGGGTTCGCCGAGCAATACGTCCCGCACGCGTTGCCGGTGGTTTCTTTCGGACATCCGCAAAGATCTCCAGTACTTCGGGGACCCAGATATAGATGCCGGGTGCAAAGGATCGCTTGTTGGTGCGGAGCCAAATGTTCCCGCCGTTGATGCCGCTACCGATCAGAACAAGAGTCGGTGCCGCTTTGCGGATCGCGGTCACAATGTCCGTTTCCCGCTCCTGACTGTAATAGCCGGGATGTCGGCCCACTAAACCGAGGCCCGGAAATGTCTGACGGAGGTTTTCCTCCACTCGGAGAAGGTGCTTTCGGCGCAATCCGAGGAGGTAGTACGTAGAGCTGCGTTCTTCGAGGAGCGCAAGAAGCCGAATGATGAACCGAAAAGTGGTTTGAGCTTCGACGCTTGCCTTTTCGAGGAACTTCGCGGAACGTTGAATGCCGAGCGATATCGGCACCACCAAAGCAGCTTCCTGTAGCGCCTTGCGATATCTCCGTTTGCGCCGTGCTCGGAGGAGATCCCGCGTAGAGAGCAGTACAATGTGGTTTCGTTCACCGTTGCTTCGCAGCTTGTCGACGATTGCCGGGAGGTCTTCCTGTGTGAAGCCGTCAACCGGTACATCCAGCAGATGCGTGCGTCGGCTCGGGGCAGGTTCTATGTCCATAAAGCACGTTCTCGGAGTAGCGTTTGTACCGCCGCAATGCCGTAGATGGCCGCCGTTTCAGTACGCAGCACCGTCGTTCCCAAGCCGAGGGAAACGAAGCTCTTGTCTCCTGTGAGTGTCGTAATCTCCTCTCCCGAGAAGCCGCCTTCCGGACCGACAGCCACGTAAATTCGTGGTGGAGTTGGCCTAAGATAGTCGTGAAGCCGGTCCCGCGCAAGAGCTTTTTCATGAAGGACGAGTCCAACTTCACCGGTGTCGGCGTTAATCGGCGGAATATCTTTGAGATCGATGATTGGGCCAACCCGCGGCGGCTGCGCTGCGCCGGACTGTTGACTGGCTTCTTTCGCAATCCGCTCGAGGCGTGCGAGTCGCTTGGCGCTACGGTCGCCGGCAAGCTCTACAACGGCATGGGCGGTCCGGACGGGGACAACCGCGTCTACTCCCGCTTCCGTTGCCTGCCGCACCACGGAGTCGAGCTTTTTCCCCTTGGCAAGACCCTGGTACAGCACGATGTGAGGTGCCGTTGGGGAGGGCGACGAACTATCGTCGCTCTGTTCGGCGGAAGGCTCGGCCTTCGCGGATACGATGACGGTATGCGACTCACGTTCCACCCGCTCAAGGCTGATGGTCATTGGGCGACCGGCAGGCGTGCGGGCGGGAAGTTGCTCCCCCGACCCGAAGCGACGCACGTGGACAAGATAGTGAAAGGTGTCTCCCGAAAGCTCTATCGACTCCCCGTCGCGGCACTCTTTCGGAAGGATTATGTGCTTCATGACCCTCTCCGAGCGGTGCGTGCCCGTTCAGTTCCCCATCGCTTGCGTGCGGGTGCTCTGCGCGCCGGCGCTCCCCGTGTCGGCGTCATCCATGGGGAGCTCTCCAGTGCGGATGCGTTTCACTGCCTCGCGAAGTAGAACATCGAACTCGAGGTCGTACGCCGGAGATACATTGTTGCGGCGGTTCACTTCATCCCGAACCAGCTTGCGGATGCGGCGCTCGCTCAGGACAATGTCGCGCTCTCGCAGGCGCTCGATGAAGTCTTGAATCGCCGCTTCCGAGGGATCGAGATTCGCATCTACGAAGCTCGTTATCAGTTGCTCGTCCCGAACGTTGGTCAAGGACGCCACCTCCTCCTCGCTCAGCTCAGGAGGCTGCAC
>CAYFQV010000014.1:24623-26962 GCA_964345195.1 uncultured Spirochaetaceae bacterium | reverse complement strand
GATCGGGATCTCCTTGCTGATGCTTGTCCCGTTCTCGGCCCGGAATACCTCGTTTTCGCCGGCCTTTCGTCCCCGCGTGCCGACGATGAGCCCTTCATCGAAGAACAGGTCCGCGGTATCTACCACACCGGAGAGTAAGCCACCGGGATTCTGCCGTAGGTCGAGAATCAGTGAGCTGAATCCCTGCGATTCGAACTCGGATAGAGCATTTTTCACGCGCTCACTCGTAAAGGGTGTGAACTGAATAACTCGGAGAAACGCAATCTCGTCGTCGATCATTGCATGCTTAACCGTCGGAATCTCGATCACGGCGCGAGTCAACTCGACCGTGAATGTGTGGGAGCTACCGCGCCGGAGCAGCACCTCCACCGTCGAACCGGGCTCGCCGCGCAGGCGATTCACGACTTGGTCGATATCCAACGGCGCCGTCGATTCGCCCTCGATCTCTACGATCAAGTCGCCGGCGTAAATGCCGGAGCGAAACGCCGGGGTGTCCTCTATGGGTGAGACAACCTCGACGTAGCCTTCGTCTTGCCCCTCGATTTCCGCCGGATCCTGCTTCGCAATGTACATGCCGACACCGCCGAACTGTCCCTGCGTCGTATCCCGAAGATCGCGCATCTCCTCAGCCGTTAAATAGGCGGAGTGGGGGTCTTCGAGGCTATCGAACAGCCCGTCGAGCGCGCCTTCGATCAGGACATCCGGATCCACTTCCTCTACGTAGTTCTCTCGGACGAAGTCATACACGCGCTCGAACATGTTCAGCATGCGCTCGTCCTCGCTGGTCCGAGATTGTGCAGCGACGGTGACCGGCACAAGTGTAATCAGGAGAACTACGAAGAGCCCTACGGTAACGGTAAGCCACAGAAGCCGCTCTTTGTCGCGAAGGTATGGGCGAAGTCTTTTCATACAAATGCTCCGGAGGTCATGCTAATTACAGAGTATACACAGGGAGGCGCGCTGTTTCTATTGACGGTACCACGGCGCGACCGTACACTCCGCCATACGTGGCACGTCATCGAATTCTTTTTTTTCTCGCAGCGCTTTGGGAAATTCCCCGCTTCATTGCAGCCTTCAACATCGCAACGCTGATATTCGCTGTCAATACGAGCATGGTGAAGGCGCTTACGATTGCGTGGATCGGCAGCCCGCAGTTGATTCTCGCGGCGGGGTTTCTCTTCGTTGGGGCAATGCCCTCCAGAGGCTCGTCGCTGCTCAAGGCCCTGCGGCTCGGTAAGTTTCTCGAAACCGCCTCTCTGGGATTTCTCCTGGTATTCCTGCAACAGAGGGTTGTTCTCGAATCGGGTTTCCAGGCGTTTTTCGTGACGATCGCTCCCTACGTGATCGCCCTGGCCGATTTGATTCTTCTGATCGTCCTGCTATTATATCGGGTCGATCGTCTTGAGCCCGGCTCGGCTGATTCTGAGGAGCAGTGAGAATGCAGGTCCTACCGATTGCCAGCGGAAAGGGCGGTGTAGGGAAGACGCTCTTGGCGGCGAACCTAGCCGTTGCACTGGGACAGCTCGACAGGCGCGTCGTGATTGCCGACCTGGATCTCGGCGGTTCGAACCTGCACCTTCTTCTCGGCCATCGGAACCCGGGTCACGGAATCGGGACCTTCTTGACCGACTCCTCGGTGGAGTTCAAAGAGATTGTGCTCGAATCCGAGTATCCTCAGGTCTCCTTTATTCCCGGCGACACCGAAATCCCCGGGCTCGCCAACATCGGCGCGGCCCAGAAAAAGATGCTACTCTCCCGTCTGGGAAAGCTGGACGCCGACATCCTCATTCTGGATCTCGGTGCAGGGACCAACTACAACACCCTCGACTTCTTTCTCTATGCGCGTCGGGGGATTGTGATCACCACACCGACTCCGACATCCATGGTAAACGCTTATCTGTTTCTGAAGAACGCTGTGTTTAGACTCGTGCAGAACGCCATGCCGCGAAAGGGAGCGGGTGATCGGTACGTCCAGTCGCTCAAGAAACGGGGCGAAGGGTCCCAGCGCATCTATATACCTAAGCTGATGGCGCACATCAAGGAGATCGATGCCGACGGCTATAGCGCTGCGCGCGAGGCCCTCGACCGCTTCCAGCCCCGGCTGGTTCTGAATATGCTTGACGATCCCAAGGACGCCGATAAGGCGCTTCGGCTGCGCCGGTCCTGTCGGCAGTACCTGGACATTGATCTCGAGCACTTGGGCGTAATGTATCGGGACGAGCTGCAGGATGTCGCCCTTAGCTCCGGCTTGCCGATCGTGCGCTACAAGGAGAGCTCGGTTCTCGCACAGGCGGTGTACCGCATTGCGGACAAGCTCAACCAAGATGACGACGAAAGCG
>CAYFQV010000014.1:17382-24523 GCA_964345195.1 uncultured Spirochaetaceae bacterium | reverse complement strand
ATGGAAGCGGGCTTCAAAGCGTAACAGCGGGCTCATGGCAAAAGAAGAGACGGTAATCCAGGGCTCTTTGCAACTCCATATCGATGAACGAGGTCTCAAGGCAACGGCGACGCTGGACCGTTCGGCGGGCTCGGAAGAGTGGAGCGCCTCGAGCGTTGTTGATCTGTTGAAGCAGCGGGGGGTCAAAGAAGGCTACGATCCCGCTGAGATCGCCCGCCGATTCGATGACAACGCCAAGAAGGGACGCAATCCCTTTGAGTTTACCGTGGCCGAAGGTACGCCCCCGGAGGATCCCACCCCCGAGCTCTTCACCATGGCATCGCTGCCCATTCCCGACTCCGTGAAAGCCGGCGTCGAGCGGGTACTGTCGCAGGCATCGGCTCCCGAGATCACCGTTGAGCGCAAGCGGAAGGTCGAAAAAACCAAGACGGTTACCAAGAAGTCTAAGCTACCCTTCGCCGCCCCCAAGCAGGAAGAACAGACCGTCGTCGAGGAGGAGCGCTACTCTGAGCGCGTGTACGTAGACCCGACGGTCGAGGAGACGGGCTACGCGGAAGAGGGACAGCGCCTGGGCGATCTCAGGGCGCAGGCCCGGGGGACCCCGGGACGCAGCATCTACGGAACCGTTGTGTATCCGAAGAACCTCGCGGATCCCCACTTCTACGTCGGTGAGGGCGCGAAGCGCTCGGGCACGACCGTCGTCGCCGAGCTAAGCGGTGGCGTGCGACGCGGGCGGAACTGGATCGATGTCGTTCCCTACAGCACTCATGACTGGTCGCTTAGTCTGTCGAAAGATCAAGCGACCGCCTTTCTATCCTTTAGTCCCGGCAACAGCGAGGCGGCGGCGCCGACCCCGGAGCAGATCACGGAGGAGGCGGGCAAACAGGGCTACGATCCGGAAAGCCTGATTGCCGCGGATGAGCTTCGTGGTCTCATTGAGCAGGCCATCCGGGATGGGCAGGCTCTCGAGCACGTTCCCATCAGCAACAGCCGAGACGCCTCATACGACATCTACGTGTCCGAGGATCGCCTCCAGGCTATTCTTACTATCCACAAGGGAAAGGGCCGCGGGAAGCCGCTCGATCTGAAGGCGGTGGGAAAGGCCATCCAAGGGGCGGGGCTCAAGAAGCTCGAGTTCGAGCGCATAAAGAAAGACATTCTGGAGTTTTACCACGGGAACGAGCAAGACCTGACGGGCTATATGCTCACCCAGGGAACTCCGGCCACACCCGGCCCGGATGGCGATGTACAGTTCGACGTGCGCTTCCTCGAAGAAGAGGAGATGCAGCCCTTCAAACAGGCCGCGTCCGAGCGCCCCGAGCTTCTTGGTGATGTTCCCTCCGTTGAAGAGGTCCCCGTTGCAGATGTTTCGCGGATGGCGCGGGTTCAGCCGGAACAGCGCATTCTTACCATGGCGCCGGCCGGGGCGGGACAAGCGGGGATGGATGTCTACGGGAAGGAGATTCCCGCACCCACAGGCGCCGAGCCGAAGCTCGAGCTTCGCGAGAATGTGACCCGCAAAGATCAGGTGGTCATTGCGGATTGCGAAGGTCTCATGGAAGAGGCGCAAGTCGATGATGTGACCTACCTGCGGGTGCGTCCGCACAAAGACTGCTCCATCCAAGTCGAGCTCGGCACCGAGCGGATGCGCGCCATGGTCACCCTTAAGGAGGGTGAGGGTACCGGTACCCGGCTCACGGAGCAGGCGGTGCTGACGGCGCTCGAAAACGCCGGCGTCACCTACGGCATCGACGACGGCAAGCTGCGCTCCGGTTTGAAGCGGGCCCAACATGAAGGCGGTATTGTCCGTTGGCTTGTCGCCGAGGGTGCGCCGCCGGAGAAGGGAAGTGACGGGGAGCTTGAGTTCCTTATTCGCCGAGCGAGCGGCAAGGATGTCTCGGTTCGGGAGGATGGGAGAGCCGACTACAAGAACCGCGATCTCATTACCACCGTGACGGCGGGAACCAAAGTCGCCCGGATTACACCCCCGCAGGACGAGCCCAAACCGGGGAAGGATGTGACCGGCAAGGAGATCTCGCCGCCGAGCGGTCAGGCCGTAAACATCGAAATTGGGGAAAATTTGAAGGAAGAACGCGACGAGCAGGGCGTGACAACGCTCCGTGCGGAAACCGATGGAGAGTTGCTCTACGAGCGCCGCAAAATCAGCGTTCGGGCGACGCATTCCGTGAAAGGTGATGTCGGCGTCGAGACCGGCAATATCAAGTTCCCGGGTAGCGTTAACGTTACGGGATCCGTCCAAACGGGGTACGCCGTTATGTCGGGCGGCGAGATTCGGGTGGGACAGTCTGTCGAGGGCTGCTTACTGTCCGCCGAAGGCAGCATCCTCATCAAGGAGGGGGTCAAGGGAGCCGGCAAGGCGGTTTTGCGCACCAAGAAAAACATTGGTGTTGCTTTTGCCGAGCATGCCACCCTTCTCTCGGTCGGGGAGATAGTGGTACGTAACAGCTGCTTCCACAGCACCGTGAAGACGAATGGGAAGCTGCGTACACAAACCGAGAAAGGCACGATCGTCGGTGGGACGATACGGGTGCGCAAAGGCCTGGAAACGCAGAATCTCGGCTCCTCCGGCGGCGCAAAAACCAACGTGTCCTTCGGTCAGGACTATCTGGTTGCGGACCAGATCGAGCGAGAAGAAAAAGAGGTCGAGAAGCTCAAGCGCCGCGTGTCTACCTTGGATATGTCCATGCAGAAGATCAATGAGGAGAGCGGGCGAGAACAGTTGGAAGAGATGCGAAAAGAAAAGAAAAAGCTTCTCAAGACCATGGAGCAGCGAAGCCTTCGTCTCTTCAACCTCCGGGAAAAGTTCGAAGAACACGTTCCTTCCGAGCTCGAAGTGCGTGGAACCATCTATCCCGGCGTTGTTGTCGAGAGCCACGGTCGCAGCAAGGAGTACACCGAACAGAAGAAGGCGGTCCGCGTCTACTTTGATTTGGATACCGGTCGCATTATGGAGGAGCCGCTCAAGGCGGACGGGGAGGGATGACCGCCTACCTCGCCTATCCGAGCGGCCTATCACCGACTATTCTGCCGTCGCTAGCGATCCATTGGTACAGCATCCTGCATCTTCTCGGCTACCTCGTCGTATTTGCATTCTTTCTCCATCACCTCCGCGCGAATTCTTACGGCGAAGAGCTGCGCGACGGGCGACGTTTTTTCTTCTGGTTCATCATTGGCTATCTGGCGGGGGCCCGCATATTCGCCCTCCTTTTGTATGAGTCCGCAGCGGAGCTTATGACCGCGCCCTGGATTCTGATATGGCCCTTCGACGCCGAGATGAGCTACGTCGGCGTGCAGGGAATGAGCTTTACCGGTGGGATCCTGGGCGCTGCATTCGCCCTCGCCGTGTTTCATTGGAAGAACCGCGTCCGAGTATTGGTATGGGCGGACGCGTTGGTGCTCGGGTTGCCGCTCATGTTCGCGTTGGTGCGGCTCGGCAACTTCGCGAACCAAGAGCTCTACGGACCGATAACCGATGCGCCCTGGGGCGTGCTCTTTCCCGAGGCCCGGCCGGTGTCCCTTGCGGAGCCGGGAATCAGGAGACTCGCCGTTTCGCTCGGGATAGAGTCGATCGAAGACAGCGGCTTTGTGAACTTGCCGCGGCATCCGGTGCAGCTCTACGAAGCGCTTGTCGGTGGTATTGGTGTATGGGTGGCGGTGTGGTTAAGCCGTTTCCGGCGGAGCGCGCTCGACGGACGCGCAACGGTGGTCTACCTGTTAGCCCTCGGGGCGCTGCAGTTTCTCTTCGCTTATCTGCGTCGAGCGCCGATTCGGGATCGTGCCCTGCTGGAGCTTGCGCCCGGCGCTGAGCCGACCCGGCTCGGAACGTTCTCATCCGTCGTGAGCCTAACAGGCTCGCAGCTGCTCTCTCTCGGCCTTCTCGTCGGCGGGATCGGTATGGCTGTGGCGCTACGCCGGTACCGGAGGAGCCGCCCCGGCGTGGAAACCTACGTGCCGTCCGGGGACGGATGAGCCGCGTCCGGATAGTGTGTCGCCACAAGCCTAAAAGCTGTCTTATAATCGTATTACATGACGAACAGAGCCGCCCTCGAGATTACCGTTGATCACCAGCACCACGTGACCTTACTCCAGCTCCAGCGCAAAGCCGAGGCGGACGTTCCGGTCACGACGATCGCCGAGAATCAGCGACGAGCGCGAATTGAGCTGACCGTGTACGACGGCACCCGACGTGAGCGGCTATCCGTCGTGGAGTTGACTTCGCTCCCGCAAAATCTCAACAGACGCGCGCGGATCACCATTCACGCACGAGTAACCCGCGGGCGTGCAGTGGAGCTTAATGTCGAGGTTGAAGGCCGGATCCTAGAGTCGCGTCGGATATCGGTTTCTCCGTGGTTGCCGCGCCGCGCCGGCGTGTGGCTCGTCCCCGCCTTGGCTGTTGCAATCGTTGTCGCGCTTGTCGGTCTTGCACTGCTCCGGCCGAGCGCAGGTACCGGAAATGCTTCGCTTCGCGAGGAGGAGCGGCCTCGGGAGGAGGCACAGCGAGATGCGGTCACGCCCGGCGAACAGATGGAATCCGCCGACGCGGACGGAGAGCCCGGCGGCTCAGGCGGTGAGTCCGCGAGCTCCTCGGATTCTTCCGCAGAGGCCGCTCCCGAAGCGTCGGCACGCGCCGACGAACAAGCCGCCGATGTATCGCAAAAATGGACCGTCTACTTTAGACCAAATGATCCGCGGCTAACGACTGAGACGCAGGCGGCTCTGGATGCACTGATTCCGACACTCCGGCGCCGCATAAACTCCGATCAGACCGAAGCACAGTCGGTATCACTCCGCATCAATGGACACTGCGCGATTGCAGGATCGGAAGCGGGACGGCTCGAGCTCTCCCGGCAGAGAGCCGAGAACGTGTGGGCGTATCTCGAAGACCAGGGCGTTCCCGAAGCGGAGGAGCTTACCGTCCGCGGTTTTGGAGCGCGGCAAACGCTTACCCGGGACCCGGACAATCAGGACGCCAATCGACGCGTAGAAATCCTCCTGAGGTGTCAAGGAGATTGTTGAAGGATTGCGTTTATCCGCCTATCCTGCGGCGATATACACAAAATTCCGGTAGATTTGCGGGCGTATCATGGATAGCTCTTTTGCCTGTGGGTGCTTAGCGACGTCGAACCAACAAGCTTCTGGATACTTTAAAGATGGCGCTCAGGAGGAGCAGAAGCCCCGCCGAAATCGGAAACCAATCTCCCCACCTCGTGTAGACCGTAAACCGCTCCGGCGCTAACGTGACGTCGGCGACTAAGTACTCCTCACTGTAGCTGGGGACCGTGGCCTTGATACGTCCGAAGCGGTCGACGTGGGCGGTCACGCCCGAGGCCGTTGCTCGTACCACGGGACGGCGATTCTCGACCGCACGGAAAATACCGGCCACGAAGTGTTGCTTTGCCTGTACGGGCGTGAGTGACCAGTAGTCATTCGAGATGTTGGCGATGATTTCCGCACCGGCTGCGACGAACTTCCGCACTTCATTGGGAAACACATCCTCGAAGCAGATGGGTGTGGAAAAGGCGAAGTCCGCATGCCGGAAGACGGTACGTTCCTCTCCGGGCTCCCAAAAATGCGTGTCGAACTCCAGCAAGAGCTGGTATACCCAGGGGAGCGACTTCTGATACGGGAAGTACTCGGTGAACGGCACCAGTTTGATCTTCCGGTAGGTGTCCATCCGACGCCCCTCATCATTGAATAGGATAGCGGCGTTGTAATTCAAGCGGTCGATCTCGTTTCCCTCTTCATCCCGGATGACCTCGTAGTCGTCGTTTCCCGTGACGAGCCACGTGTCAATGGACTCTTGGTAGTCCAAGAATCGCTGCACGAGCCGCGCGTAGCGGCTGCGCGGAGGTTCTTCGGCACCCCACCGCCGGATATTCGGGACGAATGCGGTTTCAGACCAGATAATGATGTCGGGATCCTCCCGCAACGCTTCGTTGGTGAGCTCCTGTAAGGTGCTGAGCGTGTCGCTATACTCGTGTTTACGGGGATCGGAGTTCTGTTGTATCAGTGCGACCCGTACATGCTCAGGCCGTGAGTCCTCCGCCAACGTTTCGTTCTCGTCTTCGGGACCGCCGGGCACGGAACTCCCGGCGCTTGCAGCACCGAAAGCCATTGCCAGCGATCCGAGATAGAACAATACGGCGACGCCGGCAAAGGTGCCGCCCAAGATGGCCCACGGCGGGCGCCACCCGTCCATTCGTCGTATGAGCGTGTGAGCCAGCACCGCGTTGACCAGGATTACCAGAAACGACACGCCCCATACGCCGCTTATCGAGGCAAATTGCAGCAGTGGAACGACGGAGTACTGCGAGTGTGCCGTCAACGCCCACGGGTACCCCAGAAAGCCCGACGATCGCAGATACTCGAACACCGTCCATCCGAGTGGGAGAAGCAACAGTCGGAACCGGGGCATTGCATGGAAGAAGAACATCAATGCGGGTAGGAACAGACCGTAGAAAAAAACGAAGATTGCGACTGCGAACTGAAGCGATACAAGACTGAAGGTGGCGAGCCAGTAGTTGATGAGTACGGTCCGGAACAGACCGTATAGCAGACCGTAGAAAACGCCTCCCCAGAAGCCGGTTACCGAAAAGACGAGGAAAAGCGGGATCATGGCGATCCACCCAAGAATCCAGATACCGTCGGCGGCCAGAAATGAGGGGAGCGCAAAACCGGATAGTGCGCTGCTTGCGAGAGCCAAGGGCAACGCCCACCGGCGGACAAGACGGCGCCAGACCGGCTCTCCATAGGCGGCATTTCCTGGGCGCAGTGCTTGGTCGACGCGCTGTGCTCCGCGGAGCCGGGGAACGACGTAGTACGCGAGGTTGACCACAAGAAACGGCGTAAAGCGCACGCCGACGAGGAGACGCTCCGTCGCCGTATCCAAGGCGAAGTTTAGGTCCCCGCCGCTCTCGACGAAGCGCTGCACGTAATCCATGTTGGCGTTTGATGCGAAGGCGTAGAGCACCCAGAATAGAAGAAACGTATAGCCGAACAGCATCTCCGCGCTTCGCGCTAAAAGCGTATGCGTGTTGAGTGACAGCCGTCGGGAGAGACCGAACAAGACGGCGCCCCACAGAAGGTGGAAGAACACCACGGATAGGTAGAAGAAGTCACC
>CAYFQV010000014.1:14302-17282 GCA_964345195.1 uncultured Spirochaetaceae bacterium | reverse complement strand
GAATTGTTTCATGAGGTGAAGCCTCCCTTCGTCATTCTTTCGAACCACGCGTGCTTCCTGGACCCTTTCTTCCTGGGTAGGTTCGTGCCACGCGCGGTCCACTACGTTGTCTCGGACTCCAACTTTCGGTCTCGCCTCGTTGATTGGGGACTTCATGTGGTGGGAGGTATTCCGAAGACGAAGGCCCTCTCCGATCTGGATACGGTGAAGCACATTGTGCAGATCAAAGCGCGCAAGGGGGTGATCGGCATCTTTCCGGAAGGTCAGAGTAGCTGGGACGGGCACTCTTTGCCCATCTACTACTCTACGGCCAAGCTGCTAAAGTCCCTCAAGGTGCCGGTCGTCACGACGAAGATCGAAGGCTCTTTCCTCTCCATGCCACGGTGGGGGCGGGGACCGCGGCGTGGACGTGTGGACGTCCACTTCAAACTCGGCCTCTCGGGGCAGGACCTTCGTCGGATGACGGTGGATGAGATCTACGAGTCAATCGTTCGCCTTCTCGACCACGATGAGTTTGACGCGCAGAAGAGGCGACGCGTCCGTTTTGCCGGGACCAATCGCGCGCAGTATATGGAAGTCGTGTTGTTCATCTGTCCCGAGTGTCGAAGCCTCAACACCCTCGAGAGTCGGGGTAACAGGATTGTCTGCAGCAACTGCGGCTATGCCGCTCACGTAAACGGCTACGGCTTCTTCGATCCGGTAAGCGGGCCGCTTCACTTTCCGGATCTCAGAAGGTGGAATCTCTGGCAGGTGCAGTACTTCGAAAGTCTCCTGGATACCGCGCTGCAGGAGCAGCAAGAAACGCCCATCCTCGTCGAAGACCATGTGCGTATTCGAGAGGGATTCAAGAGCCAACCCCTCGAGTTTCGGGGGCTCGGACGTATGAGTCTCACAATCGATCGGCTCAGCCTGGATGCATCTTTTGGAAAGGGACGGAGTTATAGCTTCGAAGTTCGCGATATCGAAGGCATCAACGTGCAGAACGGTGAGTTTCTGGAGTTCTACTACCGAGGATCGCTGTACCAGGTTACGATTGTCACCCGAGGCGGGAACAGCTATAAGTGGAACCTTGCCGTGCGCCATCTTCAAGGGCACGCCAAGCAGACACTGAAACGGGAGTCAACTGTCCTGTAGCTGCGGCGGCTATTCGCAGCTACCATCTTGTTACCCTCACGACGTGATCGAGTCCGCGGCCCGATCGTCCCTCGATTCAGGGCGCCTTGACGCGGCGCGTTGCAACGGATACATTTCAGTCACTTTTGTAGATGCCCACCTGGTAGCGACCGCGACCGGGAGAAGTGCGCGTCTCTTTTTTGTATATTCGTCCGAAAATTTAGGAGATACGGCAATGTCGCGACGTTGCGCAATTACGAACAAAAAGCCCCTCACCGGTAATCATGTTTCGCACGCAAACAACAAGACGAAGCGCCGGCAGAATCCGAATGTGCACTCCAAGCGGGTCTATGTCCCGGAGTTGAATCGTTTCGTTCGCATTCGTCTTTCGACACGGGCTCTGCGAACCGTCAGCAAGCTGGGGCTGATGGCCTATCTTCGCAAGAGCGGTCTTCAGCTAAAAGACGTCACCTGAGCGTCTAATAGGTACGGCCGGATTCATGGCCGGAAAACCCGAATACATTAGCGCATGGCGATACCAGCTACGACGGCCCATTCGGTGGGCCGCCAAGGCTCTTACGTGGGCGCTTACCAGGTCCACCATCAGCGGCACGCAGAATTTCCCCGAGTCGGGCCCGTATATAGTCGCGGGAAACCATCGAGGTATTATGGAAGTGGCGCTCATGATGATGGCATGTCCGGCCCAGGTGGAGGTCATCGGGGCGGGCGATATCCCACTCGATCGCCGGTATCGCTACTTTGCGAAGATCTACGGATACATTCCTTACAGTCGCGGACAACTCGACCGCAAGGCGCTTCGCGTCGCCCAGCATGTGCTGGAATCCGGCGGTGTGGTCGGTATCTTTCCGGAAGGCGGTATCTGGCAGGCTGCGCGTAAGAGCGCGCACAGCGGCGTCTCGTTCTTGAGCTTTTCTACCGGTGCCGCTGTTGTGCCCGTGGGTTTCGGCGGCGTCGCGGAAGGCCTATACAAAGCTTTTCATCTCCACAATCCGCGACTCGAGGCCAATGTCGGTGAACTGATCCCGGTAGAGCGGCGTGATCGCTCGTTGTCCCGTAAGCAGGAGATGGAGCACTTCGCGGAGATCGTTCTCGATCACATCGAAGCGCTCATTCCCGAGTGGGACCGGAAGCTTCACGTCATGCCTGAGTGGGAGGAGTATGAGTTACGGCTTTCCCTGCGCGGAAGTACCGGTGCTGAAGAACGGGCGGAGGATCAGCTGTATCGGCCCGAGATTCTCGCTCGCTTTTTCCACCTGCCCGTATTGCTGAACGCCCTGTACTTCAATCTCAAGCGCCGGCGTGTCCGGCCCTTGCGCAAGATGAATCACTACCTTCGACCGGACGAGGTGCAGCGGGCGGTTGCCGTTGTCCTCGGGTACGTTCGGCGGACCAATCCGCCGTTTTTCACCTATCGATTAGGAGCCGATTACGCCCAGGAGCTCGAGAAGTCACTCATTTCACTGCGCAATCTGGCGCGACGTGCAGGGCTTGAGAAGAAGCGAATACACATTAGCCCGATCAAACGCAAAAAGATACGCGGTCGGAGTAGGGTGCAGGAGCTGAGACATCCGGTTTTCTCACGGCGACTCTGACTGAGCCCTGCCTCGCCGACTCGGTCCGCGGTCCCCCCCGAGTTCCTGCCGGCACGGTATATGCCTTTTCGCTTGGATCCTCCGGCGCACGCCCGTTGTACGCCCGTTGCCCACCCGTCGGATACCCGCTGCACCATCCGGGTATCACTCACGTACCCCACGGGTAATCGAGCTCGAGCTACGGGAACGAACCCCGGAGATTGTTGATTTCGGCGTTCCTATTGTAGCTTAATGGGTAGATATTCCGATAATGA
>CAYFQV010000014.1:10793-14202 GCA_964345195.1 uncultured Spirochaetaceae bacterium | reverse complement strand
ATTGTTGATTTCGGCGTTCCTATTGTAGCTTAATGGGTAGATATTCCGATAATGACACAAGCCTAGGGATAATTCATACGAGCAATCCGATCCACGGAAGGCGAGACTCACGCGTATGGCGTCGCAAAAATCGAAACTACGAGATGTAATAAGCCTCGACTCCGAGCTGAACAAGCTGCAAGACCTCGATATTCTTCTCGAGCGTATCCTCACCGAGGCGCGGAGGGTGACGAATGCCGACGCCGGATCGATCTATATACGTCGTGAGAACGAGCTCGTCATCAACTACGCCCAGAACGAAACGAAACAAGCAGAGCTCCCGACGGGTGAGAAGCTGATATACAAGGTCTTCTCGTTTCCCATCAACAAGAAGTCGATAGCAGGCTACGCCGCTGCCACGGGGGAGCCGGTAAACATTGGGGATGTGTACAAGATTCCCGAAGATGCTCACTACGGGTTTAACAAGAACGTAGACAAGGCAAGCGGGTATCGCAGTAAATCCATGATCGTGATTCCCCTGCGAACGAACATGGGCGAGATCCTCGGTGTCATTCAGTTGATAAACAAGAAGACAGCGAAGGGCAATCTGACAACCTTCAATCGGGACGATGAGCTTGTGCTCATGCACTTCGCGACCAATGCGACGGTCGCGCTCCAGCGCGCACAGATGACGCGTGCCATTCTACTTCGCATGATCAAGATGGCCGAGCTCCGGGATCCAAAAGAGACCGGTCCGCACGTTAACCGAGTTGCCGGTTACGCGATCGAGATTTACGAGCGTTGGGCCTACGACCGCGGCTACGGAAAACAAGAAATCGAGAAAACGAAGGACAACCTCCGCATGGCGGCAATGCTCCACGACGTGGGCAAGGTGGCAATTTCGGATGTGATTCTGAAAAAGCCCGGTCGCTTCACCGACGACGAGTTCGAAATCATGAAGTCGCATACCCTTCATGGTGCGCGACTATTCATCAACAAGCAGTCGGAGTTTGACGAGCTCGCACAGCTCGTGTCGGTCAGTCATCACGAAAACTGGGACGGCACCGGCTACCCGGGACATGTTGACATTTCGACGGGGGAAGCGCTGAAGACCGACGACGACGGACGAACGAAGGGCAAGCAAGGGGAGGAGATCCCGGTCTTCGGCCGCATCGTTAGTATCTCGGACGTCTACGACGCGCTGTCGTCGAAGCGGGTCTACAAAGAGGCGTGGACGGAGTCTCACGTGCTCGAGGAGATCCGCAGCATGTCCGGGAGCAAGTTTGATCCCGAGATCGTGGATGTATTCTTCAAAGTGCTTCCCAACATCAAGACGATCGCCGAGAAGTACAAGGATCCCGAGGAGAACATGGTCAATTAGGACGTCGCCGAGTCCGAACGCTTCGGATTCGGGAACGACGACGCCCCAACGGCCCGACGCCCCGAGGCCTAGGCCTCTTTGTAGGCGCCCACCAACTCCTCCATGACCTTTTTTCCGTCACCGAAGAGCATGAGGGCGTTGTCCGCTGCAAAAAGCGGGTTCGCGATGCCGGCAAAGCCCGGGCTCAAACTGCGCTTAATGACGACGACGGTGCGTGACTTATCCACATCCAAGATCGGCATGCCGGAGATCGGGCTTCCCTGCGCCTCCCGCGCCGTGGGATTCACCACGTCGTTGGCGCCTAAAACGATCGTTACGTCGGTCTGTGGAAAACTCGGGTTGATGGCATCCATCTCTCGCAGCTTGTCGTAGGAGATGTTCTCCTCCGCAAGAAGTACGTTCATGTGCCCGGGCATCCGGCCGGCAACCGGATGAATGGCGAACTCGACTTCAATACCCTCTGCTTCCAAGAGCTCGGTCAACAGGCGTACCGGTGTTTGCGCACGAGCGACGGCCATCCCGTAACCGGGCACAATGACAACGCGTTGCGCCGTTTTGAGGATCATGGCCACCTCCTCGCTGGAGGTCGACTTTACCTTTCCGGCGTAGATGTCGTCGCTGCTCTCGCTTTTCACGACCGCCCCGACGCCGCCGAAGAGCACATTGGTCAGGGAGCGGTTCATGGCCTTGCACATGATCTGTGTAAGGATGATGCCCGAGGCGCCGACCAAGGATCCCGCCACGATCAAGATGTTGTTCGCCAGAACGAAGCCGGTTGCGGCCGCGGCGAGGCCGGAGTATGAGTTCAACAGGGCAATCACAATCGGCATGTCGGCTCCGCCGATCGGGAGTACGAGGAAGAGTCCGAGAACGCCGGCCACGGCTACCAGGATCCAGTAGACCAAAACATCTGCCGGATTAATGACGATGTATACGCCCACCGCAATGGCTCCGAGAAACAGCAGAGCCTTGACGACCTGCTCGCCGGTGTAGCGGACCGGTTTCTCAGTGACCAAGCCCTGGAGCTTGCCGAATGCGATCACAGAACCGAAGAAGGTCACCGCGCCGATAAGCCCGGATGCAACCGTGGCGATCGTGAATTGCAGGTCCGGCGACCCCGCCTCGGCGGCCTCGACCCCGGATGCCGCTCCCATCATGACCTGGTAGAGCACGGCGCCGGCAACGAGTACCGAGGCAATACCCCCGAAGCCGTTGAATAGGCCGACGAGCTGCGGCATGGCGGTCATCTTGATGGTGAGTGCCAGGGCCACGCCGATCACCGCCCCGAGGGCGAGGCCGGCGAGGATCAGGCCGTAGCCGAGGATATCCGCCCGGAGAAGGGTGACCACGATCGCAACAAGCATACCCGTGGCACCCATCAGGTTGCCGCGAACGGCGCTCTTCGGGTGGCTCAGGCCCTTCAAGCCGAATATGAACAACGCCGCCGCCAGGAGGTAGGCAGCATCAATGAGTACTGCTGTATTCATGGCTAATCCTTCTTCCTGAACTTGCTCAACATCCGGTGGGTTACCAGAAATCCGCCGACCACATTCGTCGTTGCAAAGACCAAGGCCGCGAGGCCGAGGACAACCGTCAGCGTCTGGTTTCCGGTTCCGACTGCAACCAGCGCACCGATAACCGTTATGCCGGAAATTGCGTTAGATCCCGACATGAGCGGCGTATGCAGAATCGGCGGGACCTTTGTGATGACCTCGAAACCGATGAATATAGCCAATACGAAAACCGTAAGAACCTGTACGAACGAAAGTCCTGCTTCCATGACTGCTCCTGTGCTCCCTATTCCCTTGCTTCCTACTCGCTTGTTTCCTAGTCCGCCTGACCGAGATTCGCGCGGGTCTGCTCGTTCGGGACTCCACCCTCATGGGTCACGATCGATGCGGCAATGATCTCATCGTCCATGTTAACGCTGAGGCTCTTCTCCTCGGCTTTTTCGTCAATGAGCGTGCCGAGGAACGTGCTAATGTTTTTCGAGTAGAGTTGACTCGCATCAAAGGGCATGCTTGCCGGCACGTTGATGGGACCAACAAT
>CAYFQV010000014.1:8048-10693 GCA_964345195.1 uncultured Spirochaetaceae bacterium | reverse complement strand
AAGCTCTTCACCTGCTCCTTAACGGCCGGACGAATGTCGTAGGCACTTACGACCGCACCGAGTCGCTTTGCGGTGGCAATGGCCTGCAAACCCGCTACGCCTACCCCGACAATGAAGACTTTCGCCGGAACAATGGTCCCCGCGGCGGTCATCATCATGGGAAACATCTTGGGAAGCTCATTCGCCGCGAGGAGCACGGACTTGTAGCCGGCGAGATTGGCCATGGCCGAAAGCGCGTCCATGCTCTGAGCACGCGTGATGCGAGGGATGAGCTCCATCGAAAAGGAGGCGATCTTGCGCTCGAGCATGCTGATAAAGCTCTCGTGGCCGCTGTAGGGGTCAAGAAAGCCTACAAGCGCGCTCCCCTCCTTCATGGCGCGTACGTCCGCCGCCGAGTCCGGGGAGGCGGCCCCGCTTCGCACGCAGAGCAGCACATCCGCTTGACCGAGCACCTCCGCCCGGGAGCCGAGCACCGTTGCGCCGCGCTCGGCATAATCCTCATCAGGATACCCGGAAGCCGATCCGCTGCCCGTCTGTACAACGACGGAGTCGGCCAGACCTAGCACGGCGGGAACGTGCTGGGGCACAAGGGCTACTCGCGTCTCTCCTTCAGCACTTTCCTGAACAATTCCTACTGTCATCGATCCTTCCTCGCTTGAGATGCTTCCGCGGTCCGCGAATACATGGCGCAGCGGCCACTCGCGAATTCGTTTCGCAAGAGTAGCGCATGCGTTCGCTGCTGTCACCCACCGCATCCGAGGCGATTGCCTGCACAGGCGGATTCGCGGGCGATCTAGCTTGCTTGCGGGGTCGCCGCCGGGGTAGGTTAAGTGGCCACTCATGACGAACACGCCGATTCAGCAAATCCATAGTAGCCGTGAGCTGTACAACACTCTGGTGCGGCTTGCCGTGCCCATTATGGCCGCCAATCTGCTGCAGATGCTGTATAACCTTGCCGATGCCTTTTTCTTGGGCAAGATCAGCCCGGAGGCGGTGGCGGCTCCTTCCATATCCCTCGCCCTCGTCATGTTTCTCGTAGTGTCCGGCCTCGGCTTGGCAACCGCCGGTACCACGCTGATTTCGCAGTCGAAGGGAAAGGGGGACCGTGAACGCATTGACTTCTACCTTGGGCAAATGACGATTCTGCTGACGGTGCTGTCCGTCACCTTGGCGCTGTTGGGTGTCCTGCTGGCTCGGCAAATCCTCTCGGTGCTGCAGGTCCCGGCCAAGGCCTTTGCACCGACGCTCGTCTATCTGCGGATAATCCTCGCCGGCGTGCCCCTCATGTTTCTGTTTTTCGTGTTGCAGGCGGCAATGCAGGGGATCGGTGACAGCGTTACGCCGTTGAAGATTCAAGCGGTGACGATCGCTCTGAACGTCGCTTTGGACCCGGTGCTTATCTACGGCTTTGGTCCGCTCCCGCGCCTGGAGGTCGTGGGAGCGGCGATTGCAACGGTGATCGCCCGAGGCGTCGGATCGGTTGTGGCGCTCGTTATTCTGATCCGCGGGCGTCGGGGGATGCAGCTGCGGCTGAAACACCTCATGCCGGAGCGAACGGCGCAGTGGCGACTACTGGGGATCGGGGTTCCCTTGGCTCTTGGGCAGGGAGTGGCCTCTCTCGGCTTCATCGTGTTGCAGGGGATCGTGAACTCCTTCGGCACCGCCGTCGTTGCGGCCTTCGGGGTCGGGTCGCGGATCATCAACCTCTTCACCATGCCGGCTATCGGCTTCTCTCGGGCGACGGCCTCTCTTGTGGGACAAAGCATCGGGGCGCAACGGCTCGACACCGCGAAGACGGTGGTCAAGCAGTCGATCGCTACGGTCTTTGTCTTCATCTCCGTGGCTATGGTTTTCGTGTTTTTCTTCGGGAGCTCGGTTACGCGCTTCTTTGTAGACGACCCGGCGGTCATTCGCTATGGCGCGACCATGTTTCGGATCATTTCGCTGTCGGTGATACCATTTGCACTGTTTATGGTCGCGAACGGCGCCTTTCAGGGCGGCGGAGACACGCGGCCGGTCATGTTCTTGAACATCGTTAGGCTCTGGGGAATACGCGTGCCACTGGCTGCGGCCTTGGGTATCGGTCTTTCAATGGGCCCGGACGGCATATGGCTTGCCATGTTGGCATCCAATCTGGTGACGGCGGCGCTTGGATTTATGATCTTGAGTCGAGGGAAATGGCTTCACAAGATGAGGCCGGAGGACATTTGAGCTTCGGCGGCCCCGGCCCGTGACGCCGGGCGGCGGCCCCGGCCGGCCGCGGTGCCCCCGCTTTGCGGCCCGCGGCGAGATGGTACACGTCCGGACGATCGAGGAGGTTTCATGGATTTGACGGGCAAGAAGGCTCTGAGCCTATTACACGATGACTTCGAGGACTTGGAGTTCTGGTATCCCAGCTATCGGCTACAAGAGGCCGGAATGACGGTTGATGTCGCGGCCGTAGAGGCTGAGCGGACCTACGTCGGCAAGTATGGAGTACCCGCGGAGGCGCACATGACCTTCGGTGACGTAGACCCGTCTGCGTACGCTGTACTGCTCGTACCCGGAGGCTGGGCGCCGGATAAGCTTCGCCGCTACAGCGAGGTGCTGGATATCGTCCGGACAATGGACGAAGCAGGCGCGGTCATCGGCGAGATCTGCCACGC
>CAYFQV010000014.1:3225-7948 GCA_964345195.1 uncultured Spirochaetaceae bacterium | reverse complement strand
CCGGATCGTAGTGATATATCCCAGAAAACGCCCGCGTCACGCTTGCGGATAGGCGTGACGCTGTTGGGGCTTTCTCTCTTTATCGGAGCCTGCGCAACTGCTCCGGAGCAACGCGCCACGGAAGATGCGGCGGAAGAGGCCCCCGAGCAAGGGCCGCCGGCGCAGGCGACTGCTCCGGCCGAGAAACCGCCTGAGCCTGAAGAACCGGAGCGCCCCTACGAGGAGATGAGTCTCCTCGTCTCGGCCGGCAGGCCCCAGGCGGCCATTGCCGCCTACGAAGAGGCCCGGCTCGAGGACCCGGATGATCCGGAAACCCTCGTTTTGCTTGCACGGCTTCAGATGGTGGCCGGCCGCCTCGAGGAGGCACGGGCCACGCTCAATCAGGTTCTTGATGAGGATCCCGAGAACAGTGATGCCCTCTATGCCCTCGGCTTGATTGCCGGCGCCGAGGACAAGCAGGATGAGCAACGCTCCTACTTGGAACAGGCCGTTGCGGCTGACCCGGAGAACGCGGAGGCCTACGCAGCCCTCGGCGAGACGCATTTGGCCGCGGATCGTTCTTCCGACGCGAAGCGCGCCTTCGAGAAGAGCCTGGATACGGACCCGGAGAACTTCGTGGCCCTCGTCGGTCTCGGCAACGTCCTGCTCTCTGAGGAAAAGGACGGTGAGGCGGAAGAGGTTCTGACAAGGGCGATCGAGACACAGCCGGAGTATCCCTTTGCCTACGTTGACCGCAGTCGAGCACGGATCGGGCAATACGAGCTCGCCGCTGCGGAAGAGGATCTCAATACGGCAATTGAGCTCGAACCCTCCTACTCCTGGAACTACCTGGATCGCGGACGTGTGCGAGCGCAACGGGGTCGGTTCGAAGGCGCGATCGAAGACTTCAGCACCGCGATTGAGCTCAACCCAGATATCTTCCTCTCGTACGCGCAACGGGCGCGGGCGTACCACAGTTTGAACAAGCCGGCGGAAGCGTACGCGGATTACCGGCAGGCCTTGAAGATGGAACCGGAGTACTATCCCGCCTACGCCCCGTATGCGACGGTCGCTTTCATGCAGGAGGATTTCGCTATCGCCGCTGAGTACTTCGCGAAGGCCTATGAAGTCGACCGCCGGGCTTACAGCTATGCTCTGCTCTCCGCGCTGGCGCACAAGTTTCGCGGCGACCACGCAGAGGCGCGCAGCTATCTCGAGTCGGTACTTCAGCATTTCCCCCGTGAATCCGTGTACTATCAGGTTGCCCGACTATACATGAGCCGCTCCGGGGACTCCCGACTCCTTCGCTCAGTGCAAGACGAGCAACGAGAAGCCGTTCGGGCGTCACTTGTGTTCTTCTTGGCCGGGCACTATGAGGCTGAGCAGCAGTTCTCCCTTGCCGGACGCTTTTACGAGCGGGCGACGAATACCGAAACCAATCAAATGCCGGAGACTCAGATTGCCGCATGGCGTCTCGAGCAGGACCTTGCCGAGTGAAGGGTATACAAGAGCTTATTTCGCACCTGGATCGGGCGCGGCCCGTTGTCATCCAGGCTCACGACTTTCCCGATCACGACGCCGTGGCCTCCGCGTATGCGCTGGAGGGCCTTCTTGCCGAAAACGGCTTTGAAGCAAAGCTCTGCTACGGCGGGGAGATACAGAGCGCCTCGCTCTCGGAGGCGATCCATCTGCTCGAGATTCCCATCTCCTCATGCGGCGAACTCGGCTTGAGTGATGAAAGCCAGATCATCGTCGTAGACGGCTTCATTGGAAACCGCAACATTCGCGGGGTCCCCGGCAAGGTGATCGGCGTAATCGATCACCACAAGCCGCCGACCGAGCCGGACTCGCCGTACTGGGATATCCGACCTCACTACGGTGCCTGTAGCACCATGCTCTACGAGTACTACAAGATTGCGAAGCTCGACATCGATCGGTCGAGGGCCACTGCGCTTCTCATGGGCCTGATGATGGATACCGGCTTCATGACGCGCGGCGTTACGCCGATCGATTTGGAGGCCTTTTCGAAGCTCTTCTTTACCGGCGACTGGCAAACCGGCAGCCGCCTGTTGAAAAACTCGCTCTCCTTGAAAGACCTGTCGGTGTTCCGAGAGGCGATCAACGAGTGTGTGGTTGCCGAGGATTTCTGCTACGTTCCCATTCAGAAGGAGACGACCCCGGAAGTAATGGCGTTGATCGCCGATTTCTTTCTTGGTCTCCGGGAGATCCACTTCGTCGTGGTTGTAGAGCCCGACCGCGAGGATTACCGAATCTCCGTGCGAAGCGAGGATTATGGACGACCTTCGGATGTCGTCATTCGAAAGGCCCTCGAGGGTATCGGCGCCGGCGGCGGGCACGTCCACATGGGCGGCGGCAGCATTCCCCGCGATCTATTCCCGGGAGAAGAGGGATTGCGCAAACGATTCATGGAAAGCATGGGCCTGCAGTAGAGCCCCCGATTCGGAAACGAAATCAAATAGGACACCAAGACACATGACGGCAACACACCACACGGTTACGGTAGCCGACAAAGAGATAACGCTCGTCGGTACGGCACACGTTTCGTCCCAAAGCGTAGAGGATGTGCGTTCCGCGGTAGAGACTGTCGAGCCGGAGCGCATATGCGTCGAAATTGATGCGTCGCGGTACACGCAGCTCAAAGAGGGTCGGTCCTGGGAGAACCTGGACATCTACAAGGTTATCCGGCAGCGCAAAGGCTTTCTGCTCCTCGGGAATCTCGCGCTTTCCTCTTTTCAAAAGCGCATGGGCGTGGACCTCGGCTCGAAGCCGGGAGAGGAGATGCGTGCCGCCATTCAGATCGCGGACGAGCAAGGGCTGCCCTACTCCTTCTGTGATCGGGATATCCAGGTAACGCTCCGGCGTGCCTGGGCGCGCTCATCCTTCTGGGGGAAGATGAAGATGCTGGCGGCTCTGCTGACCTCGGTTATCTCGAAGGAAAAGCTCACCGAGGGCGAAATCGAGGAGTTGAAGGAGCAAAACGCTCTCGAGGGGATGCTACGAGAGCTCGCCGCATACTTGCCGTCCGCGAAAGAGGTGCTCATTGATGAGCGGGACCGCTACTTGGCGACGAAGATCTACGAGAGTCCGGGGAACAGGATCGTTGCCGTCGTCGGTGCCGGGCATGTGCCGGGCATCAAACGTTGGTTCGAGCGTCTGGCCGCCGGCGAGGCGCCGGAGTCACTGAGCGACATTGAGGAGATACCGCCGCGCTCAATCGTTGGTCGCGCCCTTCCCTGGATAATCCCCGCGGCGGTGGTCGGGCTTATTTCCTGGGGCTTCATCGACGCCGGGTGGCAAGGAGGGCTCGAACGCCTCTATCGCTGGATCATTGTGAACGGGACGCTCTCCGCGGTCGGTGCGCTTGTCGCGCTCGCGCATCCCTTGACGATCGTTCTCTCCTTCTTGGCGGCGCCATTCACCTCCATGAATCCGACGATCGGCGTGGGCATTGTTTCCGGGCTGATTGAGGCGCTTGTGCGCAAGCCCCGTGTGAATGACCTGGAGTCGCTGCAGGACGACATCGTTTCCCTGCGCGGCTTTTATCGTAATCGAGTAACCCACATCTTGCTGGTGTTCTTCCTGACCAGCCTGGGTAGTGCGATTGGAACCTTCGTGGCCTTTCCGCTGCTCTTTCCCGGTGTGGGCTAACTATTCCGCTCCCGGCCCGCTGCTGCCGGCCGTCGCGAAGGTGGTCTTCACCGCCTCCTGCAGGGTATCGACGCTCGTCCAGGTCACGCCGGCCTCATCCTCCCCGTAGCCGGGGCTCGGCGCAATCACACGCTCGTAGCCCAAGTCGAATGCCGCTTTCGTCCGCCCGCGGGTGTGTCCCACCGGCCGAACCTCCCCGGCGAGGCTCACTTCGCCGATTATCGCCGTGCGTGCCGGGAGAGGGATGCCGGTTCTCGCGGAGTAGAGCGCCATGGCAAGAGGTAACTCCACGCCGACCTCGCGAATCCGCAGTCCCCCTGCAATGTTCACGTAGAGATCTTGATCGGAGAAGCTCAGTCCCAGATGTTTCTCCAAGACCGCCGCCACTCGGGAGACTCTCCCGGAGTCAACGCGATCGGAGTAGGTGCGGGAGACTCCACTCTTGGCGGGCACGGTGAGCGCCTGCACCTCCACGAGGAACACGCGGGAACCTTCGAACACCGGTGCCACCGCTACGCCCGGCGGTACCTCGGCACGCGTCGTCATGAACGCGCCGCCCGGGTCGGCGACTTCCGCGAGACCTCCCTCGGTCATGCGGAAGAGCGCCACCTCATCCGTAGGTCCGAAGCGGTTCTTTGCCGCGCGGACCACCCGAAGAGTTCCCTCGGTTTCCTCGAAGTAGAGCACGGTATCAACCATGTGTTCGAGAAGCTTGGGACCCGCAATCGAGCCCTCCTTCGTGACGTGGGCGATGAGAAACACCGACGCGCCCGCGGCTCGTCCCCACTCGAGAAGCTCGAAGCTGCAGCTACGGACCTGCGCGGCAAGGCCCGGAACGGTGCCGGCTTCCCGGGTATACAGCGTCTGTATGGAGTCGACAATGAGCACCGAGGGTGGCCGGCGCGATAAGGTGTCAAGTACCTCTTCGAGCTGTGACGTTGCAAATATCTCTACGCGCTCCGCCTGAGCTCCGAGCCGTCGCGCCCTGCGGCCGACTTGGTGAAGCGGCTCCTCCGCGGTGACGTAGAGAATGCTCGCCTGAGCTCTATGCCCTTGCTCCGCGCCGCCGCCGGTT
>CAYFQV010000014.1:0-3125 GCA_964345195.1 uncultured Spirochaetaceae bacterium | reverse complement strand
CGGCCGCCCGCGCGGCGAGTTGAAGCATGAGTGTGGATTTGCCGATCCCCGGCGGACCGCCGATCAACACCGAGCCGCCCGGTGTGATGCCGCCCCCGAGCACGCGGTCGAGCTCGCGGATGCCGGTGGGCCGTTGCGGGACCGCGTCGACATCGATCGTAGACAGCGCGACGGGACTGCCCCCGCGGCCGCTAGCGCCGAGCTGCCGTCCTCCGGCCGTCGTTTCGTGATCCGCAACGGCTGCCGCTCTCTTGGCCTCGGCGGCAACTTCAACAAAACTGTTCCAGGCTCCGCAGGAGGGGCACTTTCCGAGCCACTTTGCTTCGCTGTGCCCGCACTCACTGCACTCGAATACGTTTCGCTCTTTCTTCTTCATGTTGACGTGCGCTCACGGCAAACGTATTGTGTGAACGCCATGACCGCAAGCATGGGTGGCGTGAAAACGCTCCTATCCACCGACATTGTTGATTTTTCTCGCCTTCTCGAGACCCATGAAATGGCCGCCCTCGAGGAGCTGGATTTTTACTCCGCGCTGACGAAGCGACTGACGCGAGAGCACCACGGGCGGATCCTCTCGAACACCGGTGACACCTTTCTGATCTCTTTCGATGAAGCCGCCGAAGCGGTGACCTGCGCCGAGCAGCTGCAGCGCGGCATCCGTGCCCGCCGTGAGGCGCCGGAGTCGCTATCCATGTTGCTGCGCATTGCCGTCCATAGGGGCGAACTCTCCGAACGTGAGGGAAGCTTCTACGGTGAGACCTTCGCGACGGTGCTCGAGTTGCGCGGCATTACGCGTCCCGGGGCTGTGTCCATAAGCGGTGCCGTTGCCGCGGAGATCGAGCTCGATGAGCGCTGGGCCCGCGGCGGAGAGGACACGGGCCAAACGGGCGCCGCCATGGAATGGTACACCCTTTCGCCAACAGCCGAGTCCCCGGGGAAGGAGGCCGGCGAGAGCAGTGCGGGGGCGCGCGGTGAGCCGAACCACGACAACAGTGACAACCGTGACAATCGTGACAACAAGCGCGAAGCCCGGGACGACGCGGACCGCGGGGAGGCGGCGAGCAACACCTCCGACGTCAAGACCCGCCTCCTTCGCGAGATGAAGCGGCGGGGGCGGCGATTGTCCCTCTCAGAGGCTTACGATGTCCTGGACGTTCGCACGCCCAAGGAGCGTCGCGTTCTCTACGACCTGGCAGCCTCCGGATTCCTCGCCCGCGGCGGCCCGCAGTCCGGAGCCGAAGCGCACAGTTCCGTGGGAGGCGCCGGTGACACGTCTGCCGGTATGCAGCCGCGCCGGCGTCCGTCCGACGTGGAAGACACGCTGCTGCCGAGTCGCCGCGGTGTCGGTGACGAGCGTGAGGACCGGGAGGCTGAATCGGCCTGGGATCAGGTTCTGTCTCGGCGCTTCTCGAGTAAGCGTGCACCCTCGCGAGATCCGGTTGTCCAGAGCTATCGGGAGCAGACCGAACGCTCACTGGAACAAGTGCGTAGCGGCTTTCGAGGTCACTTCATCAGCTACGCCGGCGTCAACGGCGCGTTAATCACTATGGGCGTTGTCGTCGGCGCACTACCGTGGCTTGCCATTCCCGCCCTTGCCTGGGGCATCGGTCTCGCGACCCACTGGCAACAGGTGAGACAGCGACGGCGAGAGGTGAAAGCGCTGAACAAGATTCGGCAGCTCACGCGGGAGAAGCTGCGGGTCTTTCGCCGCTTAACCAAGGCACGAAACTCCTTTCAATCGCACGTCGTGTCGAACGCTGCGACATCGATTTTTCTCTTCGCCCTGAACATGATGGTGTCACCGGGCTTTCCTTGGTTTGTCTTTCCGGTCGGCGGCATGGCCATTGGCGTGCTTTCCCACTATCCCGCCTTTAAGTCGAAGGAGCGTAAGCTCACCGCGGAGCTGGCGCAGATCGCCCACGACACACCGGCACCGCGGGCAACGGCTATCAATCCCGACGCCTCCCCGGTGGAGCAAGCTGAAGAGCTGCGCGAGGGGATTCTTGCGCAGATGGAGGCTCTCAGCCGGCACACGAGTATGCTGGGAGATGACTTTGAGCAGCTGCTCGACAACTACGTCGAGCAGGTCCGGGCGCTCACGCAGCGAGCCGAAGAGCTCGACGATGTACTGGACGCGCACTCGCTGGGACAGGTGGGTCGGGAGCTCGACAACCTGGAGCAGAAGCGCGGGAGTACCGAAGACCGACGGCTCCAGCAGCAGTACGATGAGTCCATGGGTGAGCTGCGTAAGCAGAGGAAGTCGATTGAGGCGCTCATGTCCGAACGGGAGATGATCGCACTCCGTATCAACTCCGGCCTGAACATGCTCAAGAACGTACGAATAGAGCTCATACGACTCAAAACCGCCTCGGACACCCGCGATGTGGCTGCGGCGGTCGAGGCACAATCGAAGGAACTTGTGGGACAGCTCCAGGATCTTCGCGCTGCCTACGAGGAACTCAACGACGATCGATCCTAACAAACTATGTTGCAAGCAAAAGCTGAAGAACGCATTCATCAGGTGCGTCGTGTGCTCGACGCACGCCGCTTCTCTCATATCGTAGATCTGGAATGGCATCTCGCGGAAACCGACGCCGTCCACCGTAGCCCTCCGGCGGATCTCTCGTATCGCTCCATTGTTCCGCCTACGGCGTACGGCTCACCCTGGCAGTGCTCGTGGTTCGCCACCTCCGTGGAGATGCCCCGGGATTCCCGGCGGATCTTCCTCGAAGCCAAGACGAATTCCGACAGCCTGCTGTTCATCGACGGACGAGCTCGCGGGGCGTTCAATACGCGCCATCCGGCGTTCGAGCTGAGCACGGAGATTGCGGGTGCTGCGACCGCGCAAATTCATATTGAGGCCTACGGCGGACACCACTTTCCCGGTGTGAATCCGTTTGACGGAGATACGGTCCTGCCGAACGCTCGGCAACAGCTGAAGCGTTACCCGATCTGGTTCGAGTCCGGACGTCTCGTTGCACTGAATGAGCAGGTCGATGCAGCCGTCTTCGACCTGCAGGCGCTTCTCGAAACGGCCCAAGCGCTTTCCGAGGATAGCGCATGGCGAAACCTCGTCGTTCGCGAGCTTGCTGAAGCGGTCCATCTCCTGAATCTCGACGCGGACG
>CAYFQV010000013.1:36140-37263 GCA_964345195.1 uncultured Spirochaetaceae bacterium | reverse complement strand
TCCAGGAGCGATTTCGGATCAGTTGGTTTGTCGCAGTCCCGACGGCGGTCGCCGTCCTCGTGATAGTTGCAAGCCCCTCACTCGCATGGCTCTTCAAATGGCTGCCCCTTATCAACGCGGTACTGTTTATGGATCTCGTCGTTGTCCTGGGACTCATGATACGTCACCTGCGGCAGTACACCTTCTTGCTCATACCGTTCAGCATTGTTGCGCTGTCGCTCTTGGAGCTTCTCTTGGTCATGATGCTGAACGTCTCGTGGCCGCCGGTGCTCCAGTTCACGGTGCTGATCACGGCCATGCTGCTGAGCGTACAGATCATCGGCGAGTACACCGAGGTGTATCGAGACCGAGAAGCACTGCAGGCGGCGTACAATCGGGATGCCCTCACGGAAAGCTACAACCGGCGCGTGCTCGATGAACTCGATCTCGGCCGATTTGATGCGGCCGTTGTGACCGATCTCGATAACTTCAAGGCTTACAACGATACTTACGGCCACGCCGCCGGAGACGACATTCTCAAGCTCTTCGCGCGTACCCTGGCCACGAATACCCGGAGCGAAGATGTCGTCGTTCGCTACGGCGGAGATGAGTTTATCATTCTGCTGCGCAGAGCGGACGAAAGTGATGCAAAGCGAATCATGCGTCGCGTGAGGAATAGGTTCCGACGCGAGTTGACTGAAGGTGACCTGGACGTATCATTCGGTGTGGAGCCCGTACTGACTCAGCACGGTGCGAAGTTCCAACACGCCGACAGCGCCATGTACGACATGAAGGATCAGCACAAGAGCTCCCGCTGAGATGGCGCCTGCCTGCGGGAGTACTGGATTCCGGACCCGCGAGCCCTCGTCGCCGAGCCCTTCGGCGCCGAGCCCTTCGCCGAAGGCAAGGACTGCTAGTACACCCGGAACTCGTAGAGTCGGCTCTCCAAGCCGCCGTTGTACAGGATCGTCTTGGATGACGAGCGCAGACCGATCCGCTTTGCCGCCTGCATGTTCGCCGTGAAGATCCACGCCTGCCAGCCCGGGTAGCGCGCCTTGAGATTGTCTCCGATCATCTCGTAGAGCACCGCAACAGCCTCATAGATTATTCGCTCGCCGTAGGGCGGATTGCTAATGATCACGCC
>CAYFQV010000013.1:0-36040 GCA_964345195.1 uncultured Spirochaetaceae bacterium | reverse complement strand
CAACAGCCTCATAGATTATTCGCTCGCCGTAGGGCGGATTGCTAATGATCACGCCCTGTAGACCACCGTCCGCGCCGTCGGGGGGCTCTCCGCTCGAGGGACGGAGCAACTCGTCGGGTTCCAGCTCCTCGAAGGCGCCGTGCACGAAGGTGATGCGCTCTTCCACCCCCGCGCGCCGGGCGTTGCGGCGGGCCTTCTCCAACACATCCGCGTCCTTGTCCGCCGCAATGATGGGAGCTCGCGCCGTCTGAGTGGTTTCCCCGCCCGGCGCGCGCCCCGCCGTCACACCGCGGAACTCCGGCCAGCCTTCGAAGGCGTAGCGGCGGCCGAGGTCACCGGGGCCGATCCCCGCCTGCAGGAGTGCCGCCTCAATGGCGATTGTTCCGGATCCGCAGAACGGGTCGAAGAGAGGTACCGTCCCGTCCCAGCCGGAGCGCAGCACCAGTCCCGCGGCAAGACTCTCGCGCAGCGGAGCCTCGCCGGATTCGCGGCGGTAGCCCCGTTCATGAAGGCTGCGGCCGCTGGTGTCCAGCGAAATCTCCGCGGCCTCGTCATCCACATGGACCACGATCGGGTAATCCGGACTGCGCCGTTCCACGTTGGAGCGCTTGCCGCCACGGTCGCGCTGACGGTCGACAACCGCGTCCTTTACCCGCATGGCCAGGTACTTGTGATTCGTGAGGCTCCGCGAGCGCGGCAGGGCCGTAACCGCAAAGCTTGCCGATGCGTTGATCCGCGACTCCCACGCTACCTTCCGGGCTAGAGCGTAGACATCGTCATAGGTCTCTACCGGACCCTTAGCTAGAGATATAAGAATGCGGGACGCCGTGCGGACCTGTCGGTTGAGGGTAACAAGCGTTGCGGGACTGCCGGCGGCGCGGACCAGACCGGCGTCGTGGCCGGTGACCGAAACGCCGAGCGTGCCGAGCTCCTTCTCGAGAATGGGCTCCAGCCCGCCGGCGCAGGTGGCGACGAGGTCGTAAGACTGCGACTTCGACTGCTGACTGTGTGAGCGAGAGTGCGTGTTGGTCATGCTGTTTTTCCACGTCTTGCGTAGCACGTCGGCGGGGGATGTGTCAGCAGGCATGGTATCCACTCAACGCGAGAGCCCGGGACTGAAGCATTGCACACGTGGGGAGGGGATACTATCTTACGTAGCACGGAAAAGGAGAGTGTCACAGTCATGATTCTATATATCGTTGTGGGGATCGTTTTTGTTGTTGCGGCCTTGAGCCTGACGAGATTCGAGATAAACGAAGCCATTAAGATAAACGCCCCCGTGGAAAAGGTCTGGCAGACGATCGTAGACCTCAGCTCCCACTCTGAATGGAACAGCCAGCTTGAATATCTCGGCGGAGACCTTAGACCGGGTGGACGGCTTCATCTCAAATTGTCCGTAGCAGATGCACAACCGTATGAGTTCAAACCGACGATCAGCCGTTGGAACGAGAACGAACAGTTCGCATGGCTGCAACGGACGGGACTTCCACGAGTGTTCGACGGCGAACACTTCTTCGAGCTCGAAAAGCTCGACGAGAACACAACTCGTGTCACGAATCGTGAAGAGTACCGGGGAGTACTTTCGTTGCTCATGAAGAGCCTGCCAATGATGAAGTCGGCCCCGGCGGGATTCCAGAAGATGAACGCGGAATTGAAAAAGTACGTGGAAGATACACAATAGAGTGAAGATCATAATGATCCTTGCTCGCGGTATGCCTAGCGGGACGCTCTGTACGCGGTGTTCCTCAGAGCTGATTGCTTGACGATCTTCCGGCTTCTCTGGAGGACGCCCGCAGCGGAGAGTACGCTGAGGTCTTCGGGGCGAACCCGATCCGATTTGACGGGGATCTTGTGGCCGGGCTAGATCCTTGGCCGACCAGGTCTACGAGCGGCACTAATGAGGCCTGCCCCTGGGGCTTCAGACGACCGATGAATGCGCCGTGGTATGTGAAGATCCATGAATCGACCTCTTAATGCATATAACCGACGCTCAACACCGAAATATAGAAACCTGTTATTTTATTGACCCAGAAGACGGACGGCTTGCGCTTGTTTCATGTCCTGGCGAAACGCGATTATTCCAGCCTACTGTTGTTTTCATCAGTGCAATTTTCTATGATGTTACTATCATTTGCGTACAATAGTATTTACCTATGATGCGAAAACGACACACACCGGTCTTTTTATTTCTTCAGTGTCACAGTAGTGACGATCGAGAGAGAGCAGAATCGCACTGTAACCGACACGCAGCACAAGTGTAGGCCGTTGAACGTGTTGACTAAGGAAGAAACAGAGGTTCCAGATGAACGAAGAATCGTTGAAAATGGCACGCCACTCGCTTCTGATCGAATCCCAGGCGATCTCCGATATCCAAGGGTATCTCGACGAGCACGCATTCGCACGCGCGGTGGATTCGCTGACTTCCGCGAACAGGATTGCCACTACTGGATGCGGAAATGCCGGAATCGCGGCAATGAAATTTGCGCACTCGCTGTGCTGTGTTGAACAGTCTGCCAAGTTCATTCCTCCCGGAGAGGCTCCCCATGGTGGACTCGGATTCGTCCAGGAAGGTGACACAATGGTGATGGCATCACGAGGAGGACGGACGGCGGAGCTTATCCCAATTGTGTCGGTATGCAAAAAGAAGAAGTCAACTGTTATCCTGATTACGGAGAACGAGGATTCGCCTCTGGCTCGGAGTAGTGATATCCTCCTGAAGCTGAAGATCGAGCGGGAGAGTGACCGGTTCAACGTCATGGCCACCGCCAGTTTCATGGCTACCGTGGCGATCTTCGACGCCCTGCAAGTCGCCATCATGGAAGGCACGCAATTTGGGCTGGATGAGTTTGCGCTTATCCATCCGGGCGGTGCAGTGGGAGAGCGGTTGAACTCTTGAGGGTTACCTATGGCAAAGGATGAGCTGAAAATCGACAGTAGACGGCGATCCATTCTGGAGTTCTTGCGGCGTGATGGAGAGGTGCGCGTAGCCGAACTTGGAAAACTGCTCCATGCGACTCCAGTCACGCTTCGGAACGACCTTGCAATACTGGAGCGCGACGGATACTGCAGGCGGACACCTGGTGGGGCTACCCGGGCGGCACCTACAATCACTGGTCTCGAGTTCCGCCATCGAGCAGAACAGCAAGGGGAGCAGAAGAGGCGGATCGCTCTCTTGGCGGTCGAATTGGTTAACGACGGCAGCACGCTGATGATCAACTCAGGGAGTACAGCCTACCGCACTGCCCTCGAATTGAAAAAGAGGAAGAATCTGAGCGTTGTCACGAACTCGTTGCCAATTGCCGTCGAGCTGAGTGCGGTGCCTGGATTTCGTGTTCTGCTACTCGGAGGAAGCGTGAACTCGGAGCATGCATTTACATTCGGGGACACCGCGGGTTCGGAGCTCCTACAGTACAAGGCTGATAGTGCAATTCTATCGGTCGACGGTATCTCCGCGGAGAAAGGTTTAACAACGCTACACGCCGAGGAAGCGGAAATCAACAGGATTATGGTGGACCGCTCCGATCGAACGATCATCGTGGCTGATTCTATGAAAATCGATCATGAGAGCTTCTATAAGTTCGGTAACTTTTCTCCCGCCTCTCACTTGGTGACGGATTCAGACGCCGACTCTGAGACGCTACATAGAATTGAGCGTCTCGGCTTGCAGATTCATTGTTGTTAACAAGTCGTCAAACTTTATTGCGGTGAGTATCCTCCCCACGTCCGCACCCTCCACGGTGCCGACGGTGAGGTTGCTCGTGCCGCTGGTGTCTTCCACATTCGTTTTCCCGGTCATACCACGTTCTGATCCGCTCAAAAGCCGAGCGACATAACTTTGTTGTCGGTGAAGCGCGTTCGCCGTCGTCCATGTGTTTCTCGTTGGCTGCGGCGTCGCAGGGCCGACAACGCTTGAGACAGCTGGATATACAAAAATTTTTACATACAAAGACGACAGTGAGTTTTTGGTTAATGAGGTTGACGTATTGCGTGGATTAGTTAACAATCTTGTTCGTGCAATCAAAAACGAAAAAAAATATGGTTAAGGCCCCACGGATACCACGCCCACCTTTTTTTGAAGTGGGGCCGAAGGCCTATCTCTACGGCGAGGATGTTGCCGAACTCGCGCGAATCGCTGACGCCGCCGCAATCAAGTACAATGTGGATGTGCTCTTTACAGCACCCTTCGTCGACTTACGATTAGTTGTCGAGACGACTGAACGTTTAATCATCTGTGCTCCGCACATGGACGCCCTGTACCCCGGTCGTGGTCTCACCAAGATCCTGCCTGAGTCGCTGAGAGCGCTTGGATGCGCGGGGGTCATGCTCAATCATGCTGAGCACCCGCTCACACTCGCTGAGCTAAACGCGACTGTGAGACGTGCGGGTGAAGTAGGGCTGTTCACGATCGTGTGTGCCGACTCCATTCGCGAAGCGAAGGCAATCGCTACGCTCGGTCCGGATATCATTGTGGCGGAGCCTACCGAGCTCATTGGCACCGGCCACACAAGCGATCGGGTGTACGTGGAAGCGGCGAACGGTGCCATCCGCGCCGTTGATTCCAATATTCTCGTCCTGCAAGGGGCCGGGATCAGGACGGCGCAAGATGTGTACGAGACCATTCGATCCGGAGCCGATGCCACTGGTTCGTCCAGCGGAATAACTCAGGCTCCTGATCGGGCTGCCGCAGTGGATGCCATGATTGGAGCTGTCCGGGCGGCATGGGACGATAGAAACAAGGAGTTACCAACATGAAGACGTATCGAGAGACCGTGGAGGTAAAGTCCGTCGGCCTGCACCCGACGTTTCACGATGTCACTGAACAAGTGAAGGCGATCTGTGGGCGATCGGGCATGACTGATGGGATTTGCGTGGTCTATTCACGCCACACGACGTGCTCCGTGATGCTTCAAGAATGTTCGCACGACACGACGTATTTCGGTCTGGAGTATCTGCAACAGGATCTGTGTAACGCAATGGAGAGGATCTTTCCGACCTGTCGGGTTGAGGGTCAATACATGCATCCGGGCCCAAAGCACATCGAGTTCGCAATGAGCGTGGGCGAAGAGGGCGAATGGACCAGTCTAAACACAGATGCCCACCTCCGGTCGTGCCTTTTCGGGAGATCAGAGAGTATCGTTCTCGACGAAGGGCAGCTGGACTTGGGAGAGTTTGGATTCATCTATTTTGTGGACTGGGATCAGGTCCGGGCACGTGCGCGGACACTGCAGGTTCGTCTGATCGGCGAGTAGATGAAGGATCCTCTTGTGCGTCCCGGGAGATGATAAGTCATGTTCAGAAAGAAGACGGTGCGACTTGCTGTATGCCCGCTGGGTAAGTTCGTCTTCTCGCATACAGAAGCCGTCCGACAAAAGAACCTCGTGCTTAAGAAACTGGCCGAGATGGGTGTCGAGACGGTGGACCTTGAAGGCATCGTCCCTGACGGCTTAATCAAGCGACAGGAGGATGCAGAGAGGGTTGCCAAGTACTTCAGGGACAACAGCGTTGATGCCTTGTTTCTGCCCCACTGCAATTTTGGAACCGAAGGGGTTGCCGGCGTAGTCGCTCGCCGTCTGAACGTGCCAACGTTACTCTGGGGGCCCCGTGATGATGCACCGAGAGAGGATGGGTCCCGGCTCCGGGATTCACTCTGCGGATGTTTCGCGTCGAGCAAGGTGTTACACACACTTTCCGTGAACTACCGATACCTTGAGAATTGTCGGGTTTCCGACGCGGCGTTCGAAAACGGCATTCAGAGCTTCCTACACTCAGTCGGCGTGGCGAAAGCGTTGCAGACGGCTCGGATCGGACAACTCGGCAGCCGCATAGACTTCTTCTGGTCGACGATTATCGATGAAGCGGATCTGCTGAATCGCTTCGGAATCGAGGTTATGCCGTTCGACATGGTTGAAGTGATTGAGAGACTTCGAAAACGACGTTCGGTAAACGACGCCGACTATCGAGCTGAGCTCCGAGACTTGGGGCAATTGATCGATCTTAACTCTGTACCCGACGATGGGCTTCTGAACAGCCTTGCGCTCCGCGACGAGATGCTCGACATGGCGGAGCAACACGGTCTAGACGCAATTGCGATGCAGAGTTTTAACTCGATTCAGGATGCGGTTGGAGAGGGCTTTGGGCTCGGCGTCGCACTTGCGGAAGAGCGCATTCCGATTTCGGCGGAGACCGATATCCACGGAGCGCTCAGCTCGGTCATGATCGAAGCCGCCGCCTCTGATGCTACGCCGTCATTCTTTCCGGAGTTCACCTCCCGCCATCCGAACAACGATAACGCAGTTTTGCTCTGGCACGCGTCCGCACCGGTCTCCCTCAGGCGCCCGGATACCGGGCCTATTCCGATTCTCCCCCCCTGGATTCTCGAGGGGCTTCCGGCTACGTCGCTACAGTTCCAGCTCAAAGACGGCGATGTAACGGTTTGTCGGTTTGACGGCGCGAGAGGTGAATACCGACTTGGTGTAGGGGAGGGACGCATGGTTCCCGGGCCGGCGACCCGCGAGGTTTACGGCTGGTTGGAAGTCGATAACTGGCCCCGTTGGGAACGTCGCCTGATCGAAGGGCCATACGTTCATCATTGTTCGGCCATCTACCGGCAATGTGCGGATGTGCTCGCGCTCGCATGCGACTGGGTACCGGGCCTATCCGTGGAGAGATTCGACTCATGAGTCGAATCCGTGCGGGCGCCGGCAGAACCGAGATTACGCCTCCTCAGGGGATGGAATTGGCGGGCTATCCGCATCATCCACGCCACAATACGGAGGTGCATGATCCGCTTTTCTCGACCGCAGTTGTCATCAGTGACGGTGTTTCTAGTATAGCAATGGTGTCCCTCGATCTTCTCTTTTTTTCCAAGAAGCATGTGACCGCGGTTCGTGAAGTAGTTGAGCAACTCACGGGTATTCCGCGTCGAAATGTATTGATCGGCTGCACCCACACTCATTCCGGCCCATGGGCTTCGGGTCGACTCGATATTGATTCGCTCCGAAATGGAGTAATGCAAGACGAGGCATACGTGACGTTTCTCCGAGAGCGTGTGGTGGACAGCGTTGTACAGGCACAGAAAGGCATGTTCGATGCGTCGTTCGGCGCGGGAACCGAGATATGCGGTTCTGACAAGGGCGTCGGCGGAAATCGTCGTGATCCCGAGGGGCCGCAGGACCCGACCGTAGGTGTTTTGAAAGTGGTGGATTCCGAGGGTGTGTGTCGCGCCATTGTGGTCAACTACGCGCTGCATCCCACCTTACTTCACGCGGAGAATACAGCGGTTTCAGCGGACTATCCAGGTTACGTACGCGAGCGGCTTTCCCAACGTTATCCCCATGCGCTCACATTGTTTCTGCAGGGTACATCCGGAGACCAGAGCACGCGTTATTTTCGTACGGACCAGAGTTTTGAAGAGGCTCGGCGAATCGGTTACACGATCGCTGATGCCGCCGGCGCCGCCCTGGAGTCAATCTCGACCAGTCGCGAGCTTCGCGTGCGTGCGCGCTCAGTCGAGGTGCCGATTAGACTGCGAGAGCTTCCGAGCAAAGAGAAGGCGTATGATGCTGTCCGCAAGGCAGCGGCCGCGCATGCTGCGCTCGAACATTCCGGTGCGCCGTACATCGAGCGACAGAATGCGAATGTGTTGCTTCTCGGCGCCGAAGACCTTCTCGGGTATGTTGAGGTATTCAAGGAAGGCGGAGCTCTGGAGCTATACGAGGATGAGCGTGAGGCCGAAGTCCAAGTGCTCGCCGTTGGTGGTGTGACGATGGTAGGACTGCCAGGTGAGTTATTCGTTGAGTTTGGAACCGAGATCAAGAGTCTGCGCGGCGGACAGACCACTATGGTGGTGTCTCTTGCCAATGGTTGCCTCCCCGGATATGTCTGCACGCCGGCGGCACAGCGGGAAGGCGGTTACGAGGTCGATACATCGCTACTGGCACCGGACTTTGGAGCGGAACTGGTTGCGACCGCCGGCCGCCTGATGGACGCATTGTAATAATGGGCGGTAGCGAGGCGTGCATCCTGGGAATTGACCTGGGAACTACGGGCTGTCGTTCGATCCTTTTTACTTCCGGGTTACGAACTCTTGGAGTCAGCTACTATGAGTATCCGTTGCTGACTGGTGAGCGCGGCGAGGTTGAACAAGACGCCGATCAATGGTGGCAATTGGTTCAGAGAACGGCACGTGAGGTTGTATCCCAGTGCGATGTGAGTCCGGCGAATGTCCGTGCGATCAGCGTCAGTTCGCAAGGCATATCCTTCGTTCCCGTTGATCAGGCGGGAGATCCTTTGTGCAATGCCTTGAGTTGGCTCGACACACGAGCGGCCGCGGAGTCGCGGGTGATCTCTGAATCTATAGGGAACGAGAGAGTTCGAAGCCTTACCGGTAAGCGCAACAACGCATATTACGTCCTGCCGAAGCTGATGTGGCTCCGGGCACACCGACCGGAGGTGCATCGGAAGACGGCCAGGTACCTCATGGCACACGACTTTGTGCTTCACAAGCTTTGCGGCGTTTTCGCAACCGATTGCACCATGGCGTCAGGCAGCCTCATGTATGACCTGGTTAATGGACGCTGGTCGAGCGAGCTGCTCGAGTTCACGGGTGTGGAAACGGACATGCTGCCGCACATCCAGCGTGCGGGTACCCTAGTGGGCCGACTACGCGAGCAGGTGGCCGGCGACCTCGGTCTGACGCCGGAAACCATGGTCTGCGTGGGCGGGCAAGACCAGCATTGTGCGGCTCTAGGAGCAGGCATGGCCGAGAAAGAGGCAGGTGTGTCGTTGGGTACCGCGTGCCAGATCTTGCTCCAACTCGACCGTCCTGACACTGATCCAACTTCTGCTCTTCCTTGCTCACCGTCACTATTTGCCGGAAACTGGACTCTTGATGGAGTTCTTGGGACGGCCGGGGCGTCATTGCGCTGGCTGCGCGACACGTTCTACCCCGGGACTGCGTACGCCGAGCTGTCGTCGCTCGCGGCCCGCTCCGGTGTGGGGAGCGGCTCGGTCTTCTACTATCCCCACCTCGCCGGCGGTGGGAGCCCGCGCTGGGTAGAGAATTCGACCGGAGCGTTCGTCGGATTGACTCTCAACACCCAGGCACAAGATGTGGTTCGTGCGGTCTTCGAGGGCATTGCATTTCAGATCCATGCGAACATTCTCTCTGCAGATGAATCGCACCGGCCCGAGGGACTCTGCATGTACGGTGGTGGCGCTCAAAGCGCGCCGTGGTGTCAGGTGATTTCCGACGTTTCCGGGCTGCCGGTACGGGTGTCGCAAACCCATGAAACGGCCACCGTGGGAGCCGCCGTGCTCGCGGGCCTCGGCTCAGGGATCTATCGGAATGTCGACGAGGCTGCATCACTGATTAAAGACGACCAGCGATTCGAGCCGGATGAAAAGCGGCACCAACACTACGAACAGGTTTTCGCGGCGTATCAAGATCTGGAACTGCGTATGTGGCCAGCACAGGGGGATTCTACGTGAAGGAGTTTGTCTTCCCTGAGAACGAGCGGTATCTGCGATCTCGTGTCGGAAATATGTCTGCTCTCGCCGGTGCGGTTCGATATACAATGGAAGAGGGGCAAGCTGCCGGGACGAGTGCAGTGGACGTCCGGACAGGCAGCGGTCTCGAGTTCACGGTGCTACCGGGGCGGGGCATGGACATTTCTCGCCTATCGTTTCGCGGTGTTCCCCTGAGTTATCTCTCCAAGAGCGGCGTTATCGCCGCGTCGCGCTACGAATCACGAGGAATTGGCTGGTTGCGCGGGTTCTTCGGAGGACTCCTCACCACGTGCGGTCTTTCGAATGTTGGGCCGCCATCGTCGGTGAATCGCGGCGATCCACTCGGGTGGCAAGATCAGGGGTTGCATGGGAGAATCTCGAATATTACCGCCGAGCAGATGGGCGTTCGGACTGGATGGTCTAACGGGGTCTACCAGATTAGCGTTTCCGGGCTTATGCGCGAGTCGATGGCGTTCGGCGAGAGTCTCACTTTGCGACGAGAGATCGGAGCAGTGGCCGGGGTAAACTCCTTTACCATCATTGACGTCGTTGAGAACGACTCACCGACAGATACTCCGTTCATGTTGCTTTATCATATCAACGGAGGTTACCCTCTGGTGAATAATGGGGCGCAATTGGTGACACGGTCGTCGTCCATCATCTCTCGTGAGGAGCCTGAGTCGAAGGTAGCCATGTCAGAGCTAATGCTCGCGGACCCAGTGCCCGGTGCGTCTGAGCGGTGCTACTTCCATGAATTAGTTGAGCAGTCGGACGGTACGGTTTCGGCCGCGATCATCAATCCGGAGCGTGAACTCGGGTTGTACGTGAAGTACCGGAAGCTCCACCTACCGTATTTCACCTCCTGGCTATGTCCGGCAGCGCAGGACTATGCCATGGGAATGGAACCTGCTACGACATTACCGATAGGTTACGAGAACGCGGCCGCACGAAATATGGTTGACGTATTATCCGCATTCGGCCGTAGGCAGATTGAGCTCGAAATCGGTGTCCTTGAAGACCGTGAAGCAATCCAAGCTTTCGGGCAGTAAGCACTCAAGGAATCTGAACGGCCGGCGAATTTTCCTATAAACGGCATTTATGCTGATCTCGCCGGCAACGGAATCGTGGGCCTCTCGCCGGGAATAGCGAGCGATTTGTCGGTAGTTTAAGAACGGTTTTGTTTCCGGTCTATGTACATCGGGCTCGACCAGGTTATAGTGCCGTCTTCCTGAGTGATCCGTAAGTATATGGCGTTCGTGTCGTAGAGTTCATATTCAGCCTCGAAATCAATTTCTTTCGATTCGTTTTTTGATGGTAGTCTCATGACTCGAAGTTGGGCATCAACACCGCCTGCGGGTATTGCTATCTCTTCCTTATCTATCGACTCAAGATCAATGGTGTAGTCGAGCCGGTCAGTTCGAATTTGCAGCTTGCCCGAGAGTGGGTTGGAAAGTCGCCCAACAAAACCACTCCATCCACCGGTAGTGAAGGAATTCCAAGAGAGGCGGCTCGGCGAATCTTGGCGAAGGGGACTCTCAGGATTGTGAAAGTTAATGGCTTTAATGTCAGAAATCTCACCATCCTCAACTTCGCAGGATCCTGACCAGTTAATCTGGCGGCCTCGACCACGTCGAAGAGATCCCGACCATGACACCAGGATCCGGTCGCCATGACCAGGGATACGTCGATGCTCAACCAAGTCAAGCCCGTTGAACACGTCGACTGCCAAGACAGGGCCGGTTCCCACGTAGCGAGCAGAAAGACGCAGTTTATCCGCGGCTGCAAGCTGAAGGTAGTCACCCATGCGAAGGCTGTAGCCTGACTTGAGCTCAGTTCCGTCCAGAAAGAGCACCGTGCGTGCTCCAGTCGTGGCGTAGTGATGTCGATTCCGAAATGCGTTCCAAACCTCATCACGAGTGAGTGCGTCGACGGAAAGGCATGTCAAACCACCGTACGAACCGAACTTGCCACGGCCAGGGTGACTCGCGCCTGGGCGACCCTTATGGCCGTCACTCATCGCAACAATTCCAACGATGTGTCCGTCCCGGATGGCATCGTGAAGTATCCACTCGAAAGTCCCCCATGCAGAGTGCACCTCGACAGAGCGTTCGAGCTCCGGGGCGTGCTGATGGACGTCTGCGTATCTTCCTCCAACGTGCGGCACGACGAGACAATCCTCCGCCGAAAGCTCTTCAAAAAGATCGCCGACATTCGTGCAGTCGTCACCGGCATCCAAGACGTCGGGACACAAGGCGTGAGAACTCCGGCGGATGTGATTCCCTTCCGTGCGAAAATAGATGTTTCGATCACCGCCAACTGCAGTATTACCCGACCACTCGTATCCTGGAAATGTGATGAAGCGTTCCTCTTCGTTGAATGTGGCGGTAACACCCTGAAGTTTCGCCCAGAAGTCCCGAGTAATCTGGAAGTCGTTGCCTTGGTGGCCGGCGACGTCTACACAGGCGAGATCTCGAGCAAAGCGGAAATACTCCTCTATCGATCCTGTTCCAATGGTCTCACCGGACTGACCATGCATATCCGCCCACACCTTTTTCTCCTGCCCCTCGGAAACGGAGACGAGCGGATTAGACTCAAACTCGACAGATGAATCGCCCGCATCCCAAGTCGCCCAAACCCTCACGACGCCTGCCTCCGTGACCCGTAGTTCGTCTACTCGGAGGGGAGTCGGCCTCGAACTACCGGACGTGGATGAACTCAATAGTTCAACAGGGTCTATCACCTGGGGGAGCCCGGTAAGCGCCCCTTGGCTGCGGAGACGGATTCTGCGGTTAAACGTGGTGGGATTGGCCCAGCGGTCTTCTGCAACGATTCGGAGCTCTACCGCGTCTCCAGGTTGGGCAACAGATGGAAGATAAAGCCGCATGCGTTGCGCCGGCCCGGGTACAATGTCCGCCGCGGGAGCTACCGCGACTTCATTGTAAACGTAGGTCGCAACGTCGTCGACGTACAAGCGAAACCGAAAGTCTCGCTCTACGAAAGTTTGCATACGAAGATTGCGGAACTCAAACCGAACGGTATCACCAGGTGACAGGAAGCCTTTCTGGGTCTTTACATACACGGTTCGGCCCCAGGGTCGCGTGTTTCCCTTAATGTCGAAACGAGGTTCGAGCTCACAATCTGCGGTGGTTGAGATCGCAAGAAAGTTCGGCGCGTCTGGGTCACCAAATTGGGGAGTACCGATGTCGGAGGCGAATCTCCAACATAGCTTGATGCTTCCCGAATCGTCGATTCCGTAATCACCGACATTGTAGACGACACTGAAAGTGCAGATGGAGCCGGCTTGCACCTCAGAACCTAGCGAGGTAGTTGCGAAACCATGATAACGGCCAGGTGTAGTTTGTAGCATGAATCAGGATTATATCGTTTTCGAAAGCGCATTGAAAACCAATCAATCGTTGCCTGGGAGACGCAAAGGTCTGAAGACGAATATCTCATCTCCGATCGGGTCATAACTGATTGATCGCTTTGTCAGCGGCTCATTTTCCTTGATTATTGCCGCTCCCCAAGTCCTAGTGAAGCGTTCCGGCCGCAGAGTTGGGATTCCAGCGCTCGAGAGGAGAGAGGAAACTATATTGCCAGCATCTTTCGCTTGCTAATGTGGATAAGACCGTCTGTTCCCAAGTTCGACGCCGCTTCGTTTGGCCATAGTTTCCGGGTTCATTTAACTGCAACTACGAAGCAACGGAACACCCAAAATAGCAAAGTATTACTCTTGCAAGTTCGTAAAGCGAAGATCTATTGTTCGCAAAAGAGGTTGTTCAAAGCTAAAATGCTGTTTTCTAGTATTCGATACAGGGTTCATTTTTTAGGCGGCTATCAGTCACCTGTCCCCCGATGGTGTATTCACTCCTCCTTCGACCAAGCAAAGGTATTGGATTCCTGTTATCTGCATTGTAGGGGGTGTCCCAGATGAATCAGCTTAAAGGCAGCGAGACGCTGTCGCAGCATATCAAAAAAAACCGCGCATTCTACGTCTTTGCGCTTCCCGGCGTAATTCTTGTGGTGTTCCTGAATTACTACCCTCTGTACTTCCTTCAGGTGGCGTTTCGTGGTTACCGCGTTACTCGCGCACTGAGCGAGGCTCCGTGGGTAGGTTTGACATACTTCGAGCAACTGTTTTCAACGCCGCAATTTTGGCAGGCATTCTGGAACACGATTGTGATCTCGTCATACAAGGTGCTCTTCGGCTTCCCTGTACCTATTATCCTTGCCATTTTGCTAAATGAAATACGCAAACAGTCCTTTAAGCGAACAGTCCAAACGATCATCTACCTACCTCATTTCATTTCATGGGTGGTGCTCGGCGGAATCATCTTTAATCTTCTCTCAGTGAACGGGGGAATCTTGAACCAGATCATTGTGCGGTTTGGTGGAGAGCCCCACGTGTTTCTGGCAGACAAGTCGTTGTTTCGAGGCATTCTGGTTGTTTCCAGTATATGGAAAACGGCGGGCTGGGGTACCATTATTTATCTTGCGAGTATGAGCAACATCGACCCACAGTTATACGAAGCTGCGATCATTGATGGTGCCAACCGCCTACAGAAAATTGTTTACATTACGATACCATCGATTCTCAACGTGATCGTAATTCTCTTGATACTCAGAATTGGCAACATGATGCGCTTTGGATTTGAGCAAGTGCTCGTACTGTACAATCAGCGCGTGTATGAGGTCGGCGACATCTTGCGAACATATGTATACAGAACCGGCCTTCTTGAAGCTCGCTACAGTTACGCTACAGCAGCTGGGATGTTTGACGCTCTTGTGGCCATGGCGTTGGTCTTCGGCGCCGACTTCCTCGCAAAACGATTGGGGCAGCGGGGGGTGATTTAAATGAGGAGCAAGAAACTCGATCTATTCACGGTCTTCAATCGCAGCTTTTTCGTCGTTCTTTGTATCCTCATGGCTTATCCGTTCTGGTATACGCTGGTGGGTTCGCTTATGACTTACGGGGACTATATGAAGACCGCCGTGTTGGTGTATCCGTCTGAGCCGACACTCTCGGCTTACCAGGAAGTGTTTTCCAAAGGCACAATCTTTCGCCCGTTCATCAACACAACGATCATCACTGCCGTTGGAACAGTCTTGAGTCTTCTCGCAACCTCCTGTACAGCTTATGGACTGTCGCGACGAATGAGAGGCGTCAAGATCATGATGACTCTCTTAGTCATCAGTATGTTCCTCGAGACCGGCTTGATTCCTACTTACATCATGTTTAGATCAGTGGGGCTTCTTAACTCTTATGGAGTGTACATTATTCCCCAGTTAGTAGTTGTCTTTTTCATGATCATTTTTCGGTCGTGGTTTCGTGATTTCGAGGAGGGTATCCTGGACTCGGCGCGAATCGATGGCTTGTCCGAGTATGGGATCTTTTTCAGGCTCGTCATCCCTCTTTCAAAACCGGTACTAGCCGCCATAGGTCTTTTTTTGGCAGTGAAGTATTGGAACACTCTGTTCCCTTCCCTCTTTTTTGTTAACGACGCTGACAAGAAACTCCTCCAAGAGTACTTGTACAGAATTATCAGAGACATAGAACTGCAAGACGCGCAACTCACGGCGGATTATATCCCGACTGAGATTACGAAACTCGCGAATGTGATGATTACAACGGTGCCGATACTACTCGTGTATCCATTTCTGCAGAAGTACTTCGTGAAGGGAATAATGTTGGGAGCAATAAAGGGCTGAATCGTAGCTAGTGCGATTTCAGCATCGACCAAATAATAGGAGGGTCTGTATGTTAGTTTGTTTGCGGCGGTATAAGGTCTTGGGAGTGGCGTTGCTATTGTCGGGCTTCACAATAGCTGCGTTCGCTGCGGGTAGTCAGGAAGAAGAGGTGTCACCTGGCTCGGGGAGTGACACGTCGGCACAAGTAACGCTCGAGTATTCCGTTCCGGGTGGCAATGTTCCTCCGGACAACGATCAGGTGCAGGCGTTCTATGAAGATAAATTCAACGTTGATTTAAGCTTCAAGAACACCCCGTGGGGAGATTATATGCAGGCAATGAACCTGAGTTTTGCCTCCGGTGACATTCCTGATGTGTTTTATTTCCTCGATTCGAATCGTAACGCCGTTTTGAATACCTGGATCAATGATGGGTTGATCGTCGATATCGCAGAGCTGCTGGAAATGTACCCTGGTGAATTTCCGAACCTCGAAGCACATCTGGCTGCTCATCCGGCGGCTTATAAGCTGTTTGGAGACGGTGGAAGCCTTCCGGTTGTGCCGTTGTTTTTCGGTTATGTGGCGGGTCATGTCGTGGTACGACAAGACCTCTTGGACGAGTATGGGTACGAGATGCCCGAGACCTACGACGAATTCCGTGACGTAGCGCAGGCCATTATTGAAAACGACCCTGACATTACAACCGGATTTTCGGGTTGGAATCCTGTCCAGCTTCGGCATTTCACCATGGGATTCTTTGGCCCTCATAACGGTGACTGGACGCGTCATAACGGGGAGTACGAGTACACCCCCTTTGTTCCCGGATATCGGGAATCGTTAAGGTATTTGAATGGTCTCTACGAAGATGGAATTATTGATCCTGAGTTCGGCATTGCCAATCGAGCAGATGTCTATTCTCGTTACATCCAAGGCCGAACGTTTGGTTCATGGATTACCGGCAACGCCAACCACTATGGGAGGCTGATAGAAACGGCGGAGGAGGAAAGTAATATAGATAGCGCCTATCTCAATACCCTTGAAGGCCCCGCTGGTCGCTTCCGGCCAAGGAATCATGGCTTTCTGAAGAGCATCGCGATCTCCGCAGACACGACTCAGCAAGAGCGAGTACGTATTCTATCGATGATCGACTATCTTCATTCCGAGGAAGGTCGCGAGACCGTATACTGGGGAATCGAAGGTGTCCATTACACAATGGAGAACGGCGAGCGACAGATAATCGAGGCGGCGTATGATAGGGACATTGGCTCCAACCATGTTTCTGAGATGAAACACCTGGGCGAAAGTCCGGTATATCGTAATGATGCATTTGCCCCCGAACCGGTCCTTCAGGCAATGGAGACTGTAGCTGAAGATGGTGTACCCAATAACTTAATCTTTCTGCCGCCGGACGACATGAACGACATGTATCAAAACATCGAGACGCGGATTAGCGAGATCAGGGATACATGGTATATCGAGTTTGTCACTGGTGAACGAAGCATTGACGATGAATGGGACGATTTTGTGCAGGAAGTGATGGATGCCGGCTACGAAGAGTACATAGATGGTCTCAATCAGTACGCAATGTGGGTTGGAGAAGAGTAGGAATAGGATCTAAATGCAACAGGCGCTCGCCGACTGGAGCGACGCCCGAAAATCAATGGTCCGCACAACCGCTGTTGGTTGTGCGGATCGTTTTTTTAATTTGTGCGTTTCACCACACCAAGTAAGACGAGCAAATGGGTTTCTAAGCAACCAGGCATGAAATCAAGCCGGCACGAATAAGAGTGTTTGCTGAAAAGCCAAGTCGGTTTTGATGAGGCTGAGCTTTGGATGGAATGGGCCTCCCATCCTGGGCCCATCCGCACAACTCGCTTAATACCCTTGAAATTGGTTTTGGGATTCGGGCCGTGAGTTGGTGGCCGGCGGTCTTCATGGCTAAGGTGCCAATAGTTCGTACGATGGTTGTGGGATTAGAGGTCGAGAAGCGAAAAATCCGGTCAGTAAGCCGGAACCTCAAAGAGTAATGGCGAAACCACGTTGTATGTGGAAGAGCGCGATGATCGTGCAGGGAGTAAGCGATGGGAGTTGCCAACAGGATCGTGACGTATCCGGATTGTGTCGATCGGCTAAAGCATATCGGTGATAATGTTGAGTTCGCTACAGGAGTCACGATACTCGATCCCGAGCGCCTGTCGATCGGCGACAACACCTTGTTCAATGTCGGTGTACACATTCAGGTGGGTCCCGGTATAACGATTGGAAGCATGACACACTTCGCTCCGTTCTGTGTTCTTTATGGTCCACTCGAAGTCGGCAACAAGTGTGCTGTGGCCGCCCACACGGTGTTCGCCGCGGTTCGGCACACGCACGAAGATCCTGAGGTAGCCTTCGTAGACGGACCGGCGCAACAAGAGAAAATTGTGATAGAAGACAATGTGTGGATCGGGGCAAATGCGGTCATCATTGGAGGTGTTCGCATTGGTACGGGTAGTATAGTCGCAGCGGGTGCGGTGGTCACGCACGATGTGCAGCCATATTCTGTGGTAGCCGGTGTTCCCGCACGTCTCTTGCGCAAGAGAAAACAGTAGAACAGGGAGCCGAATATGCTTAGAGTCGGTGCTGCTTCTGTAGATATCACGCATGAGATAGGAAATTTCATTCAGGCGGCCGGACATACGAAGAAGGCCGAATATGTTCGCGATCCCTGCGAGGCGAACGCAATGCTCATCCATGACGGTGAGCGTACGGTTTTGCTAATCAGTCTGGACCTCGTCGGATTGGAGATGGCAGTGGCCTGGCGTATGCGACAAGCAGCAGCTCGCGGTGCGGAGATCGATCCCAACCACGTGCTCGTTGCGGCGACCCATATGCACTCCGGGCCTTCGACGATGCAAACGCATCCTGACAAACCAGTTGACACAGCGTACTTTGACCGACTTGAGGTGCTTTGTGAGCGACTCGGGCGCGAGGCTGCGTCGAATACTCGCCGCGCGCGCCTCGGTTGGGGGCGGGGTAGCCAGCGGATTGGCTACAATCGCCGCTGTTGCTGGGAGGATGGATCACACACTATGCATGGCGACACCAGGCGCAGGGATTTTCGGGGCCTTGAAGGTCCTGATGATTCGGATCATGTCGTTCTGTTCGCCGTGGACTTAGAGGATAAACCTCTCGCCGTACTTTATAACAACACTACTCATCCCACAACATTTTACGGATCAACATTCTATTCTGCAGACTTTCCCGGTATGGCGAGAACCTTCCTCCGAGAGGCACTTGGACAGTCTACGGTAGTTCTCTATTTCAATGGTGCCCAGGGCGACATTAGCATAGAGGATCAGCTGACAAAGCACTTTGGTAACGCGGATAGGGAGCTTGTCATGTCGCGCACTGCTCACCAGGTTTCTGGGGAGACGCTGAGGTTGTTTACTGAGGTACCGTTCCATGAGTCTGCCACCCTTGGCGTCGCCGGCGAGGACCTTGAGCTTCCTATAGAACTCCCGAAGCCCGAACGGATCGAATGGGCCGACTCGGTGCTTGAGAAAGCGACTCATGTCTCGCAGCGGACCGGAATGGACTTTATTGTTGCCTACGGGATCAAGAGTCTCCAGGAACAACTCGGTGGGCAGAAATCTCAATGTGTCCCGCTTCAGGCGCTGCGTATCGGAGATCTTGCGTTCTGCGCTGTGCCGTTCGAGCTGTACAGCCAGTACGGCATCGACATAAAACGACGAAGTCCTGCCCCGATTAGCGGGATTATCGGTTTGGCCAACGGTCAGGAAGGCTATCTGCCCACTCCATACGCACGCGTGGGCGGCGGCTATTCCGGAGAGCCGATTCGCTGGACGCGCTTTGCGTCGGTCGCGGGGTTTCAACTGGTAGACCGTTCAGTGAACCTGCTCTACCGTGCGTGGGGTGAAGGGGAGGGAGGAGAAGCCAAATGGTGAAGGCAGTAGTAGCCGTAGGGGAAAAGCCGGGAGCTTTAGTATCTCCGATGATTTTGGGCCAGAATATCGAGACCTGCGCCACGACAGTGGATGGGCTGCTGTCCAACCGGCTTCGCAACCCTAAGTTCGTAGGTCCTCCCCACCGGATGACTGGGATCGCTCCTGAGTGGTACGGCGCGAGCCATGCGGCTATTGCCTATGAGTTGACGCCTCAAGCTGGGCTTTGCGGCTCCGAAGCTCAGCTCGTGCGGACGTCGAACATGGCGCGCGGTCCAGCGCTTCATCAGAATCGCATACAGATCCGTGAAGGCGAGGATCTGGAGCTTGAGATTTGGGCACGCGCCTGGCGTGGTCCCGTAACGTTGTCCGTAGAGCTCAAGCCATTGGCCGTAAAGCTCGAACCTTACGACACCGGATCAGTCGAAATCGCCACGCCGTACTTCAAGCGGTATGTCGTTCCTCTTCACGCTCCGCGAGATGACGACGAGGCCCGGCTGAAGATCGATGTCATGGGTGGTGGCGAGCTCTGGTTCGATCAGATTCATCTCCGCCCGTACGGCCAGCCGAACATAGCGGCCGACATCTCTCGAGAGATTGCCACAATGCAGATACCGATTCTCCGTTTCCCCGGAGGGATCGCCACCACGACCTATAACTGGCGACACGGCACCGGCCCGGTACATCTGCGACCCGACATGCTCGATGCGTCGTTCCATCATGATTGGTACATGCACTACGATTTCGGGACCGACGAGTACCTCCAGCTTTGTCTGGAACAAGCGGTCACCCCGGCGCTTACCCTCAATATCGCCACGTCGCCACCGGAAGAAGCCGCCGCGTGGGCGGTGTACTGCGCTGAATGGTTCCGCGCTCAGGGCATCGATCCTCCGCTTATTCACTGGCACATTGGAAACCATCCGTATAGCCCCACGCTTGCGCAGATGACGCCTCAGATGTACATAGATGTCCTGAAACGCTACATACCGGCAGTCAAGCATAATTATCCAAGCTGTAGGATCGTGGCTGTCATGTCGAGCGCGGATCTCGACGTGCCGGACGGCGAGGCCCCGTGGCGTGACGCTATCCTGCAGGAGGCCTCCGACATGGTGGATCTCATTCAGTTTCAGAACTACGGGGGACTAGGCGTGCGCCCCGAGCCGGCCGGAGAGTACGACGGGGGCATTGCGGATCCCTACGAACAAGTGGAACAGGTGGTTAACCAACTGCGTACCTTCGAAACTTCTACCCGCTCGTTCATTGCCCGGTGCCAAGAACGCGGAGTGAACATGAAAGTGGGCATTGCCGAGTGGAACTGGTGGTTGCAGGCATCGCACTGGGACGGGCACGACTTCGAAGAGCCGCCACTCACCTTGCACGCCCTCTTTGCCGCCGGGATGATCCACCGGTTCGCGGCGTTAGCGCCGACGTTCGAAGTAGCTCATTTTTACAACCTTGTGAACTGTATGGGTATCGTAAACCGTCGGGGAGCCAACGTGAAGGTTACCGGCGTTGCGGAAGTGTTCAAGCTCTACCGGCCTGCGCTTCCGGGACGTTTCGTAGCTCTGGAAATAGAGACTTCAACGCTCGGAGCGGGAAAGACGGTTGAGGGCTTGGCCTTGAAGAGTGAAAGCGCCACGTGGCTCTTCTTCGTAAACCGGCATCCGTCGCAAGAGGCGAGGATCGAATTGGAAGGTGTTGATACCGACGGGTGCGAGCTCACCGGGCTTGCCGGCGAGCAACCAATATCTCCGCTCCGTTCAGCTCACGCATCCATAGATGAAGAACGACTTACCGTGCCGCCTCTGTCTATTGTCCGGTGCAGGATGTCGAGATAAGCAGACTGTTCCGACTAAGGAGACGCTCGACAGGTTTGTTCTATTAACTCTCCACGAGTACATTACCCGTGTGGCGGAAGATTGCAGTTATTCGTGGAAAAAATGTGTGACCAGCTAATAGAACAGATCGGCCAATCTATGCCCCAACTGAATCAGATTGGTCTCCAGGCTTTCGATCCCGTATGGGGTGAGTTCGTCCACGAGTCGGCGTTTTTTGAGATACTCCACGTCGTTAGCGGCAAGCTGGATCTCCAAGTATCCGATCGCATATATCATGGTGAACCGGGTGACACGCTGGTAATGCCGACTAGAACACTTCATATGGATGTTTTCGACCCCGAAGAAGGACTCCAAATCTTTTTCGTGTCTATCAAATGGTCACGAGAGAAAGAATTCTTTCAGTACGTTAACAATGAAACGCTTCTATCCATGGGTAGCTATAGAAAAGCGGAGCTTGTGGGAACGTTCGATAGAATCAGGGGCGAGCTACGTTCGGGAGGGGCGGTGAATGAACTTCTCGTTCGCTGTCGACTGCTTGAGGCCTTGATGTTGATGCTACGAGCGGCGACGTCGAGTGGAACGAACAAAGAGACGCCGGCCCGAGCTCTGCGTCGCAAACGGCTTATGCACGCGGCTATGTCGTTTCTCAGAGACAACTACGCCGAACGAATTTCGTTGGCAGATGTTGCGACGGCGCTCAACGTGAGCGGCTACTATCTCTCACATGTCTTCAGTAATGAAAATGATTTCTCTATCTTTGAGTATCTCACCTCGGTACGGATGGAGAAAGCTAGGGAACTACTCCGTAAGAGCGATCTCCACGTCTCCGAAGTTAGTCACGCTGTAGGGTATCACAACCCTAACTATTTTTCAAAAGCATTCAAGAAACATGCGGGCTGCACACCGACGGAATTTCGTTCTGCTGCTAATGGTCTCTGAGCGTGTGGGACTCTTCGTTGACACTTTAATCCTACCAGGAGCGACGGAAGCGTATGACAAAAACACAATCTGATCAGTCGGCGGTGTCTGAGCCGACCACGAAAAATAAACCGAACATCTTGTTCCTCATGACTGAACAGCATCGCGGCGACTGCCTTGGCATAGAAAGACACCCAGTACTGCAGACACCGAATATGGATGCTTTAGCGGCGGGAGGCGTTCGCTTCTCTCATGCATACTCCACCTGCCCGACCTGCATCCCCGCGCGCCGAAGCCTACTGTCGGGACAGTTCCCGGCCACCCACGGAATGGTAGGTTATCGAGACGGCATCGAATGGAACGCTCCCACAACTCTTCCGGGCGCTCTCCGCGCTGCGGGATATCATACATACCTCGTTGGTCGAGACATGCATCAGATGCCCCGTCGCAAACGCTACGGATACGACCATATGGTCACTCACCATCAGCACGCAGAGATGCTTCTTAGTGACAATCCGGAGAGTGGAGGGCGTTTTGGCGCAGGGGTAACACACAATGATTGGACTGCGCATCCCTGGCCATTGGAGGAGCATAGGCATGACACGAACTGGACCGTGAATCGTGCTCTTGAGTTTTTGAAAGAACGCGACCCTTCCTCTCCTTTTTTTCTTACCGTATCGTTTTTAGCGGCACATCCGCCTCTTCAGCCTCCTCAATATTATTTCGACCGATACCTTCGGACAGGTGTTCCCAACCCCTTTGTAGGCGAGTGGGCTGATCGCCCGCCGAACGACGGATTGGGGCTTGCTGTCTCGGACCGCCGGGCGGTTTTAGAGAATGAACGCTTACTCTCGGCCCGCGCCGCGTACTACGGGTTGATTAATCACGTCGATGATCAGATCCGCCGTCTGCTTTCGCCGCTCGTCAGTGGGATCGATTTTTCGAATACGATTGTTGTCTTCACCAGTGATCATGGTGAGATGCTGGGTGACCACTACATGTGGCACAAGATGATGCCGTACGAAGGCTCAGCGCACGTTCCCATGTTGTTCTCGGTACCCAAGCGCTTTGGGGTTCGTGCCGGTACCGTTTGCGACCAGCCGGTCTGTCTTGAAGATCTGATGCCGACTCTGCTTGAGCTTGCAGGGGTTCCCATACCCGATAGCGTAGAAGGTCGTAGCTTACTCCCGCTTATGAGAGTCGAGGATGTACGGTGGCGCAAGCACCTGCACATCGAGCACGCCCCGATACATCAAACACTCACAGACGGCGAAGAAAAGTACATATGGTTTGTTGAGGACGGAAGAGAGCAGCTTTTCGATCTGAAGGCTGATCCACACGAGCTTCGTGACTTGTCGTCAGATCCGGATCGAGCGTCACGAATGGAGCACTGGAGACGGGAGATGGTACGTACACTTGCGCAAAGATCCGAAGGATTTGTCGAGGGGGACGCTCTCGTTGCAGGACGGCAATACCAAGCTATGCTCCCTCACGCACGCCCGAAAGAGACGCCTCATAAACATGCTTCAGATTGACGTGGCGGTCTGCCCGAGGTGCTCCTTTATGTGGTTCAAGTTGCTCGCTATGGATTTCATAGATCAAGTACTCAAACTGTCGCAAAGCGCGTCTACGCGCACTATTTCGCTTATCGATCTGAATTTTTGAGCTATATGAGAAGGAGAAGGGATTAGTCACGTGTGCTAACACTCGATCTGAGGGAGTAATACGAGGGCTGCCGAACCTGTCTGCGCTCAGTCTGTGGCTCAGAAAGCCTGACGTGGTGCACCAGTTCGCTCATTAGTCGTATTTATGATGAGAACCAATTGTCGCCGAGGACAGCGGCAATGGCCACCATGCTGATTTAAGCACGGAACGCACCATGGTGTTCGTTCCGGTTTTACATCTTTGTCTTCGTCGAGCCGAGGAGCTCTGAGAGTCTCGCACGTAAGCGAGCCGTGACATTGGGAAACTCGGTGGCAACGTTTCGGTGCTGGCTGATGTCCGTGGTCAGCCGGTATAACTGGTCCCAATGACTGAAGCCAGTCTCGTTTCCGGTCCCCTCGCTGTAGCGTGGCCCGTCCATTGCCGGCAGGAAGGCCCACTCACCGCTTCGAAGAAGCGTTTTTCGTTGCATACCCTCAGTAACAAGTTCAGCTCGCCCTGTATCAGTCTCACCAAAAAGTGCTCTCAGAACGTTGATACTGTCCACCGCAACGCCGTCAGGTACGGTCATCCCAGCCATCGAGGCGAAAGACGCGGCGAAGTCTAGCTGGCTTACAAGCGCGCTTGATTCGCCGATGCGTGCGTGTCCAGGGTAACGGACGATGAATGGTAACCGGGTTCCGCCGTCGAATCTGCTGTACTTGCCCCCGCGAAGCGGTCCCGCGGGCGCGTGATCGCCAAGGAGCTCAACGGCCTCGTCCTCGTAGCCGTCGTCGAGCACTGGGCCATTGTCGCTGGTGAAGACCACGATCGTGTTATCGGCCAGACCAAGGCGGTCGAGCGTTTTAAGCATCTCGCCTACGCACCAGTCCATTTCCACGATCACGTCACCGCGCGGTCCGAGACTGGTTGTTCCGGCGAACCGTGGGTGCGGCAGCCGGGGTACGTGTGGTTCGTGGAAAGGATAGTATAGCAAGAAAGGGCGATGGGCGTTTTTTTCGACGAACTCGATCGCTTTTTGCGAGAAGGTGTCGGCCATGTCTTCGTCGATCCAGAGCGCTGAGCGACCTCCGCGCATGTAGCCGATCCGGCTCACACCGTTGACGATGCTACAGTCGTGCCCGTGGCTATAGCGCATCTTCAAAAGCTCTGGGTTATCACGTCCGGTCGGCTCTCCTTCGAAGGCTTGATCGTGCTCGTAGGTTACCTCAATGGGATCATCCGGATCGAGCCCGACGACGCTGCGGTTTTCCACGTAAACACACGGAACACGATCGTTGGTCGCGCCCATAATGAAGGAGTAATCGAAGCCGATATCGTTGGGTGTGTTTGGTATCGGCTGATTCCAGTCGGTAGCACCAGTTCCAATTCCCAGGTGCCACTTCCCCACAACACCAGTCGTGTACCCAGCCTCCCGCATCAGCGACGGTAACGTTGCGCGTTCTGTATCAATAATGAGGGGCGCATCGCCCGGTAGGATTGCCGCTTTTGCATTACGCCACGGATACTCACCGGTCAGCAGACTGTAGCGTGAGGGCGTACAGGTTGCGGCCGTCGCGTAGCCGTTGGTGAACCGCAGTCCTTCCGCAGCAAGGCGGTCGATATTTGGCGTGGGAATTGCCGTTCCCCCATAGCAACCGACGTCGCCGAACCCAAGGTCGTCAGCATACATGATAATGATGTTCGGGTGTTGTGTGGGCATTACTGTCCTGCCTCCTTTTCTTAGCTCTTCTGCGTCAAACAGGCCCATCGTCTTTCCTGAACTGTCCGCTACAAGAGCATGCTGATTCTATTCAAGCCGTCAGGCCGTTCACTCTCCGCTACCACTGGCTGAGCCGTGCAACGTTCGGCTTGCTGCACGATAGATACTCTTCTACAAGTTCATCGTGCAGTTCTGCGCACCGACTATGTTGTGCAGACGACTCGTTCGAGAGTTCCTGTGGATCAGTCGAATGATCGTAGTACTCTCTTTCTCCACTCATTGGTTGATATGAGTACCGCTCAGTGTCGGTCCACACGGTGAGTTGGTTCCCGCCCAACTGGTCCAGATCCTGGAGACAGAAGGAGAAAGCTCGTCCGGGAGAACCGGACTGAAGCTCAGTGCCGTCGGGAACCGACCATGGTACGCCAATTGCCCGACACAGAGTCGGGGCGAGATCCACACCACCGCACACCGCGTCGATCCGATCCGGCAACGAGTGGTCGGGATCGCGGATGATCGCAGGCACGTGGCTCAAACTCCCGCATGCGTATCCCATCTTCCGAATGCGACCATAGTCACCGAGAAAGTCTCCATGATCGGAGACGAAGCATACAACCGTATTTTCCAGAAGGCCCTTGGCCCGAAGCGAGTCAAGAATCTGTTCGACTGCCCGATCCACAAGTGCGATCTGTGCATCCGTATATTGCCTGACCATGGCAGCGCACAAGTCCTCATCAGGCCGTCCCGCGATCATCGCATTCGGTTTATTGTCCTGCTCCCACCACGACGGAGGGTCCTTTCGCTTTTTTCGGATCGGAGAGGAAAAACCGCGGCTTGCAAACCGATCTGCAAGTTCTTTTGGTGGGTGCCATGGGTGGTGCGGATCGGGGATTCCAATCCACGCGAAGAAGGGGTCGTTGTCTGTTCCGCGTGATGATAGAAACGCGTCGAAGCTATTTGCTGTCCACATTGTCGCCGACAACTCCGGATCGATTGGTGCGGGCCGCAGATCATCGATAGTTGTTGGTGGGATCGGCCATTCCGTCTTTTCTGGATCGGTAAGTCGACGGGCTGCATCAGGGTCCATCCGCTGGAGCCATCGGAGGTATCGTCCGCCTGCCTGAGCTCCGTGTCGCTCTGTCAGTTCAAGCCGATTGAAACCGTAAAGCGGCCCGTTCCATGATTCGTTTTCGCCAGCCTCCCACATCGCATACGACTCGCGACGGCGGTAGTGTAATGGAGCGAGGTGGGGTTCGAGGTGTAGCTTTCCAATGCAGGATGTGTCGTATCCATGATCGCGGAGGTGGTGCGCGATTGTAGTGACATGGCTCTTTCCCAACACGTCATCGGGCCCGCGCTCGGCGAGCGCTATACCGTTGGAGATTACACCATGGCGCGGCACGTGTTGACCGGTGAGCATAGACGCGCGGGAGGGCATACAGACCGGATGTGGGCTCATGAGTCGGGTGATGAGCGTCCCTTCGCCGGCGAGTTTGTCGAGAGTCGGTGTTTCGGCGAATTGATTTCCAGTGCATCCGAGGCTATCACCCCGTTGCTGATCGGTGCAGATCCAGACGAGGTTTTTCATGTGATCCTCCATGGCGACTATAGCCTTTATGAGATTACATGTCGACTGCGGCTTCACTCACTTTGGAACACTGTCTCGCCGAAAGCAGTTGGCTTTCAACCTCCGTCCGTATTGTCGGTGAGCAGGGGTGGCTTCGACAGCAGGTCAAGTAGAACGGTTCGTGGCTGCCCCTGTTGAACGCTGGGGATGGAAAGTAAGCAGGGGTAGCCCTTATGCTTACGACAATGTTGTGAGTTGCGCACATAGAGCTGCAGTGGGAGAGCCTAATGTCTGGATCACTCTGGAAAGCCGTGGACAAGGGCGAAATTGCGCGTGAAAGAGTATTTCGTGTCTGGGCCTGTGGGGATTGCCACGTCCATACGGACATTCGCTCTGGTTACGAATCCTTGAGTACGGCCATTCGGCAATCGGAGTTCGGAGATGAAGCGTTAGGAGGTCCACCCATCGATTGGGACATCGCGGTCCATGTGGGAGATACCTGTGGTGGACAACTTCCTCCGACGGATAAAGAAGGGGAAGAAGTTATACGGCAGTTCGGGACGTTGAGAAAGCACCGGCGTGAGGATGTCTATAACCTTCTTGGGAATCATGATGCCTCCGGTCCCACGGAGTCGACTCAGTGGTGGTTTAAAAAATGGATTGATCCCACCGGAAGCAACCCCGAGTTCTCCGGAGTACATCACGAGCACCGGCCTTTTCCGATTGAGGGCACGTGGGAGCGATACTCTTTCCAAGCCGGCAATATACTTTTCTTGCTTATGGGAGATCGGAACGACGGTGGTCCTCCGGTTGGGCGTAGTGAGACGGGAGGGTATCCGGCTGGAGCGGTTACGGAAGAGACTTTTGAGTGGTGGAAGTCCCAAGTCGAATCTAATTCAGATAAGATCATTATCACGGCACACCACCACGTATTAAAGGAGACAACGGTCGCATCCGGTCCGTGGGAAGGCTATGTCAGAGATGAGAACGGAAACTGGGTCGGTCACTACCATGGATACTTCGAGGATGGGGGGCCTGAGGGCGCTTCATATCTATACTTCGTCGGCGGGAGGCCGGATGCTCAGTCCTTTGAGAACTACCTTGCGCAACAAAACGGTGCGATTTCCTTCTGGTTAGGCGGGCACACCCACACGCACCCGAACGACACGAAAGGGGGCCGGACTCACTTAGAAGAAAAGTGGGGCGCTTACTTTCTAAACTGCTCAGCCCTAACCCGATACCATGCGGGAATTACACCCATGTCCCGAGTCATGACGTTCGTCGACGGACACGATGAGGTTCGCGTGCAGTGCTATTTGCACACGGACGAATATGCTCCGCAAGGCTGGTATCCTCCGGTGGAAAGAACTGTGAGAATCCAGCAACCGTTTCATTTGCCATGAGGAGATCTACAGTTTGATGACAAGCAGCTTCATCAACTTGTTCAGATGAATGTGCGGATGTTTTGGCCCGGAAGCTTGCGTGCATATTACGACTGCGGGTGGGTTTGAATCACCTTTCTCTTACGTGACAGCAACAACCGGTCCGGTTACACTGCGCGCATGGACTCGAAGTCGTTGCAGACACGATCTCTGTCTTCGCTCACGAAGGTTTTTGCCGACGAACCGCTCGAGGCACCGGTCGTACAATCCGGGGCCATGCTTGCGAACGAAGTCTACTCGTTTCAGCTCGCTGTGCAATCCAGCAAGTTGCTGAAAGGTATCCGTGTGCGAGTTCACTCGGATCTCGCGCCTTGGATCAGAGTGCGTACGGTAGGTCTCGTCTCGAGCGAGTTACCGTGGCTCGACGAACACGACGCGGACGTCCTGCGTACCACCCCGGGGCTCTATCCCGATCCGCTCTACGCGATCGATCCCTCGGAGGGAATCACCGCCTTCCCGGAACAGTGGCGCTCGGTTTGGATAACCGTTGACCTCTCGAACGGTGGCTCCGACGACGGCCTGCCGGAATCCACATCCCCCGGGCCGGCAGAACCGGGTCTGCATCGCATCCGAATCATCTTCGAGTCTAAAGTCGGACTCGAGCTCGCCGCCGAGGAGCACTACCTCGATATCCTGGACGTAAGACTCCCAAAGCAGGATCTCATTCACACCGAATGGTTTCATTCGGATTGCCTGGCTACGTACTACGGTCTCGAGGTCTTCAGCGAGGAGCACTGGCGCAGGATCGCGCAGTTCGTCAAGACGGCCACGCAACACGGAGTGAATATGATCCTCACTCCGATCTTTACGCCTCCGCTCGACACCGAGGTTGGCGGGGAACGACCAACCGTCCAGCTCGTCGACGTCACGAGACGTACAGGCAGCGATGGTGTGATGTACGAATTCCGATTCGAGCGGTTGAAACGCTGGGTCGAACTTTGCTCGGCCGCAGGCATTGAGTACTTCGAGTTCTCGCACCTATTCACGCAATGGGGCGCCGCGTTCTGCCCGAAGATCGTCGCAGAGGTTGACGGTGAAGCGAAGCAGATATTCGGGTGGGATACACCCGCAACCGGCGGCGCCTACGGGGCGTTCCTAAACCAATTTCTTCCCGCGCTCGTATTGTTCATCCGCGCCCATGGTCTCGAAAAGCGATGCTACTTCCATGTCTCCGACGAACCCCGCTTTGAACAGCTAGACGATTACCGTGCGGCGCGGGAACTTATCACGCATCACCTCTCCGGATTCCCGATCATGGACGCGCTTTCGCGGTACGAGTTCTATGAAGACGGTGTCGTCGATCTTCCTGTCCCGGCAAGCAACCATATTGAGCCGTTCATTCAGAACGAGGTGCGCCCCCTGTGGACCTACTACTGCGTCAGTCAAATGGTTGACGTGTCCAATCGGTTCTTTTGCATGCCTTCGGCCCGTAATCGAGTTCTAGGCATTCAGCTCTACAGGTTTGACGTCGCAGGGTTCCTCCACTGGGGTTACAACTTCTGGTACTCGCAGTACTCAAGGTGGGCGGTGAACCCTTTTTTCACAACTGACGCCGGTGCGGCCTTCCCATCAGGTGACGCGTTTCTCGTCTATCCGGGAGACGACGGGCCGATCAGCTCGATTCGCTTCGAAGTTCTCCGCGAAGCGCTCCAGGACCTGGGCGCGCTCCGTCTGCTCGAATCGCTTGTTGGGAGAGCTCAGACCCTCGCGATACTCGAGGAAGGCGTCGAAACCCCGATTACGTTCAGCGAGTATCCGCGTTCTGCCTCTTGGCTGCTCGACCTGCGTGGGAGAGTAAACGAGGCGATCCGCGAGGCGTGCCGTCATACGTAAGAGCACAACGGACGATGGCCGATCAGTTCTCGATGGATTTCGCGGGCTAGTGGCTGTACGTGTCCCGGTGGAACAACCTGCTCCAAAGTGACGCTGAATAGGGGCTGTAAGCCATAACCGGGATTCGCCCTTTAATCAAGCGTATCTCAGCTACACCAGCTTATACTCCCCGCACCGAGGATGTACTGCTATCGCAATCTCACTGTGAAGTGAGGGCTTCAAGCTCGCCCCAGTGGTCTTCGATTGATCGGAGTAGGGCGAACTGTGCCCGGCAACGGTCCAGATTCTGGTTGGGTCGTGAAATCTTGAAGTAGGTATCCCCTGCGAGGTGATCGGTGAGGAAGCGGATCCCGTTCTCGAATGTCATGGCTTTGGCACCGATCGGCAGCGAAGATTTCTCCGCGGCGGACAAGGCGGTCCCGGCTCCCTTGAGAAAGCCCTGGACGAGTCGTTCGTAGATGTCCGTCCGAACCCGAATCCGTGTGATGTCACGCTCGTCCTCTGCGGCGGAACTGATGGTTGTCCGGACGAGGTCTCCGAAGTCATAGGCCGCCAGGCCGGGCATGACAGTATCAAGGTCAATTACACACATTGCACTCTTCGTCCGGCTATCAATCAAGACATTGTTCAGTTTGGTATCGTTGTGTGTCGCACGCTCCGAGAGTTCACCGTTGAGCTTCAGATTGGAGAGTTCGTGAGCAAGTTTCCGGCGCGATAGCGCAAACTCGATCGCGTCTTTGCACTGTGATGCGCGTCCTTGACGGTCCTCGGCAATCGCCTTCTCCAAGGTCGCGTAACGCGACGGAGTATTGTGGAAGTCCGGTATCGTTTCGTTCAGTTGGCCCCCTGGTAGATCCGCGAGCAGGCCAAGAAATTCACCGAAGGCCTTCGCTGCCTCGAATGCCATCTGCGGACTCTCTGCGCAGTCGTATCCGATTGCGTTTTCCACGAAGTTGTATACTCGCCACCAGCTGTGTCCGTCCTGGTGAACAACGTCACCGCTGCGAGTGTGTATTAGTGAGAGGCTTCGACGATGAATATCAGCAGCGCCTCGGAGCCTCAGACTCTCCTGTGTATGTTCGCAAACTCGACGGATGTTCTCCATCAGCCCCACCACGTCCGAGAAGACGTTGCTGTTAATCCGCTGCAGAATATAGCGCCGCCGTTTGCCTTGATGCGAGAAGACGGCGGCGTAGGTGTCGTTGATGTGACCGTTACCGTAGGCCTTCACGTCCAAGCAGGTCCCCGGGATGTCGAAGTGGCTTATAGCTTTCGCCGGATGCGACGTCTTACTGTCCGCCATGGTTTGCACCCCTCATGTGTCTTTGATCGGTGGGCTCCGTGTTTGGTGTGGAGGTGTCCATGTTGCAACACGCCGCCACGCGACCGTCTTTCCCGGGCGCATGAGCGAGACAGCTAATGCTACCTCTGCTGTGGAGTTCGCTGACTCCGAGTTGTAGGTTTTTCATGTTCCGTCCTTGCAGTCGCAGATCCCGGAATGTAGTATACAAGCGTGTACAGCTCACAGGAATGGATAATACGAGTTTCGCCATGAGGAAAACGCGCATAGCACGTGAGCCGGGACACGAGTTCGGGTACGAGACGGATCACGGGAATCCGGCATTCAAGTTGGTCTTTGCTCACGAGACAAACGCTCGACCTGCCGAAGCGTTCGAACGGGACGACTGGGCGTACTGGAACTTCGAAGCCGTTCTCTCCGGGGCCGGGACGCTACGGGTGCAAGATCAATTGTACCATGTCGGAGCGGGAGATCTGTTCGTACTGCCGAAGGGAAGAAGCCACTGGTACTCTGCAGATCCCATTCGACCGTGGGTTAAACTCTACATTGTCATCAGAGGGACTCTGATACCTCATCTTCTCAGTGCGTACCAGCTCGGAAGGCGAGTGCACTTCCGCTCTGTCAACGTTGAGCCTGTCATGAGATCCATCGCGAGCCTCCGGCAGGCACCGGCTTCGAATATTCACGATCAGGCAGCGTTACTCTTCCACCAGCTGGTATTGGCACTGACAGCGGACGCCCACCAGGACCGGACTTCACTCACGCCACGGATTCAGGCGGTTGTGGACCTCATACACAGGAATCTGGAGTCATCGCTTAGCATAAAAGAAATGACGACTTACGCAGGGCTTTCCTCTTCGCGCCTGACTCGCCTCTTCAAGAAAGAAGTGGGGGTTACACCGTACGCCTACCTAATCCGGCAAAAGATGGTACGAGCGGAGCATTTCCTCCAGTTTACGAATCGCAGTGTCCGCGCGATTGCCGAGCAGCTCGGTTACGTTGATGCTTACTATTTCTCAAATGCATTCAAGAAGCATTCAGGAATCGCGCCATCAGCCTACCGCTTAGATTCCTCGAACTCCAGCGAATAGCATGGCCGAGGCCCTGCCTGAGGAGTTCGTTCAGTAGACAGCCTTAATTTGATAATTTGACAGGTGGTCTCGGCACCTAGTCCGTAGCCGTCCTGGCTTTCCCGATATTTCTACCAAGGCCACGAATGTTCTTGGCCGGCGACCACCCTTCGCCGTGTTGTTCTTCGCAAGCTGAGATTCCGTGATAGCGGAGGCTCCAACACGCATACGAATTAGGGCGAATCGGCAGTTTAACCGGACTGGCTCTTTCATGACTCCTCGCAGGTTTTCGGCTTGACAGACCGGCAAGGTGGACAAAGGCTGAAGAGACGGACAGCGCAAAACGAATTGCGCAAAGGAGAATCCCATGAGACGGAAGAGGATAACAGCGCGTCTTTGGTCGGCGGCCGCTGTCGTTGCAGTGCTGAGTATCGGCCTAACGGCGGCTTCCGTGCCGCAAGGTTTCGTGGATGCCGACGCGGAAAAGGGAAACTACCAGCGCAGCGAGGAAGCGGATGATGACTCGCACATGGTGAAGCCGGCAGTCACTCGGGAGTCGTGGCCATACGTCGAGCTCGATGTAGAGGAAGTGAGGAAGCGGGGACATGTGGGGCATCACGAAGGATCCTGCGCCTATGGATCCTTCAATGCCATAGTCGGTCTTTTACAGGAGGAAATTGGAAGTCCCTACGATCAGGTCCCGACGTACATGCTCCATTTCGGGCGGGGCGGCGTTTCCGGAGAGGGTTCCGCATGCGGGACGGTTGTCGGATCGCTGGCGGCAATCAATCTCATTGCGGGAGAGGATTATCGCCCGCTCGCTTCAGAGCTTGTCGAGTATTATCAGACAACGGCATTCCCGACCGACATATCCAACCGATATGCGGTGAACCACGAGTTTCCCGGTGAAGACTACTACGACAAGCCACTGCCGCAGACCGAAGCTCCGTCGATCAACTGCGAGGAGTCTCGCGGTGAATGGGTAGAGGAATCCGGCTATGACCTGAGCTCGGACGAGCGGCACGAGCGCTGTGCACGAATGACCGCGGACGTCGCCGCAAAAGCCGCAATGATCCTCAATGAATGGCACGCCTCAAAGCTGATAGACGTAGCGGATCCCCAGGCCGAGCTCGCAAAGATCTTTCCTCGTGCGAGCTTCGAGCAGCTCGAGGGCCACGTCCACGAAGTGATGCGGAATGGACAGGTGATCGGATACGCCGGTATCGGCGCGGCGCCCGGCTATAAGGATAACATCGTGGTGGCGGTCGGCATCGACCTCGATCGGCGGATTCACGGCGCGCATGTGGTCGAGCAGAACGAAACCCGGGGGGTCGGCTCGAAGGTCGCCGAAGACGACTTCCTGACTCAGTTCGAGGGGCTGACACTGCAGCAGGTGGGTCTCCGCTCCGCGGGCGGGCGAGTTGACGCCGCGTCCGGCGCGACAGTGAGCTCGGAGGCGGTAACCACGGTTGTGCGGGAGCAGGTCGAGGCCCTGTACGAGTATCTGGAGTAGCCGCGCGACGGGGATGCGGTTTAGGGGACCTGTGATGCGCGGGGAACGTCGAGGAAGATGTTCGTTCTATCTGAACGGGCCTCGATGAGAAGATTCAACAGGTCCCCGTTCCGCTCGAAGGAGAGGAAAACCCCGTTCGGTACGACCGCCCCGTCCTCTCTGCGGAGGTTCCACCCCGCAGAGGGGAGACGCCGCTTGTACCACTCAGTTGTCTCAGATGTAGGCGAGCAGGTTGCGATATCAATCCAGACGCGCGGGGTTCCTTCCGGCGTCTCCGCGCGGTGCTGCATGACCGCGCCTCCTGAAAGTGGTAGCTGCGAAAGCACGGGGTAGTTCTCGTGTATCTCTTCGCCGCGGATGAGCTGACCATCTACCCGCGATAGGTCTTCGGGCGGCGAGGTATCCGTCGGCTCCTGCTCACCCGCGTACGGGCAGTCCAGCGGACAGGAGGCGCAAGGCGAAGAAAGCTCCTCCTCCGGGCTCCCAGCGCTTGGAAGCAGAGCCTGCACGTCGACCGGCGACTCGGGGAGCGGAAGCCGCCCGGTCACCAGCAGCAGGCCAAGGGCCACAAATGCGACGATTACAAGTATTTCGATCATTCGCCTCATAACACTCGTTCTTCTTCGGTGTGATGGTGCGCCGTGCCCTCCGTCTATGTTGTGAGGCCGAGACTTACGCCGAGAATCAAGAGCATGACGCCTGAGGCGCGCCGGAAGAGCCTGAGGCGCGCCGGACTCGTGAAGAGCTTCGACGTGGCGCCCACCGCCGGCCCGATTGCCAGGAAGGGGGTAATCAGCGCGGAGCCGAGCCCAAAGATGAAGGCGTAGAGCGCACCAAGGCCGACACTTTCCAGTCCGAACGCAATGTAGTTGAGAACACCGAAAAACACCGGACAAAACGGTGTAATCCCGACCAGGAAGCCTAGAAGGGCCATGAACAGGGCGTTGCGCTTCAGCACATTTCTGCTCATCACTCGGCATAGCCGAATGGAATCGATCGTGGGGTTTCGCCCGACGAGAATTATCATGCCGACCACGAGCACGAACACGGCGGCCGCTCGTCGGAGCCATAGGGCGATCGCTGCGTCTGCGAGGTAGGTCATGAGGTATCCGCCGATACCTCCGGCAAGGGCCCCGAGCAAGCTAATGCTCGCAAGCCGCGCGAGCGAAAACGCTAAGACTGATCGGAGGCCCTGCCGCCACCCGTTGGCCGTGCCGCCAATGTAGAACATCACCGGAGAGCAGTGCACCATACATGAGGTGATGCCCATGCTTAGTCCGGCTACGAACACGCCGCCCAGCGTACCGAACATTTGCGCTGTCATATGTAATTTAAGTTTATCATCTACCGGCGCTGGGGTGTGCGCGATTTTCGGATATCCGTTGAACCTGTCACGTGAGCTTCCGGGCAAAGGCCTATACATCGTCCTGAAAGATCTTCTTATTCTTCCTTGTGCATCCAGCTAAAAAAGTTTAATATCTGTGATATTAAAGATGAGGGTAATTACTGATCGACGTGTTCGCTTTTGTTAGGCCCGTATTGCGCGCAAGCGGCGGCACGATCACGGCATTGGCCATTCCCGGTTCGGGCGAGACCTTGTCTTCCAGTGTTCAGATCACCTCGGCGTCGCCGGGAACGGGGATCGGTTACGGCGATAGCCGTTCCGATCGCGGGCGGGTTGAACGGCTGGTATATGCGGATATTGCTAGGTACATCCCGACGATCGTTGCCGTGAGCGGGCGCTTCGACATGGACCCTCGAACAGTGGTAGCGATCATTTACGCGGAAAAGCTCCAGTACGAGCTGGATGTCATGCGCCGCGGAAAGCGCCATCTTCAAGAGTTTGTCGAGACCTTTCCCGCCTTCGCGAGTGACCTCTATCGCTGGTCTCAGCTTACAGCGGGCTACACGCACATTAAAGAGTCCTTCGCGCGGGAAACCAAGCGTCGTCTGGATACAGTTGAGCGTCACTCGGATTTTCTCGTAGAGCGCGACGTGGATCCCGGTTTCCGCCACGGCCGAGCTTACCGGCAGCATTGTCCTCGGAGAGGATAGCTT